>CAZAMA010000001.1:0-50233 GCA_964485645.1 uncultured Acidimicrobiaceae bacterium
CTCCGGGCGAATCGAACCGTCGTGCGAGCGTGACCTGATCCGTGCCCAGCAGGCCGCCATATCGCCGGAAGCATCTCCATCCGCTGCTGGAGCTTCCCCGGGGACAGCCTCGCACCAATTCGTCACCCGACGAACCAAGGACGGCCTCGACCGGGTAGTGCTTCATGAAGTGTGATGCGTTATGCTGTCCTCATGAAGCGGACGACGATCATGCTGCCCGACGATCTCGACGCCAGGATTCGCCTCACGGCCAGGCGTAGGGGCGTTTCGATAGCTGATGTCGCGCGGGAGGCCATCGAGCGGCATCTACCCGCTCCGGCACAGACGGGCAGGCTGGGTTTCTTCGATATCGGCGAAGGTAAGCCGGCCGACGCGTCTGAACGAGTAGACGAGCTCGTCGGTAAGGCGATAGCCCGCCGTCGCCGGCCGCGGCATTCGTCATAGTGCTCATCGTCGATGCTGGTCCTCTCTATGCTGCTGCAGCAACGGGTGACCGGCATCACCGAAAGAGTCTCGAGCTGCTCTCCGGCGCGAAGCGACCACTCCTCGTTCCCGCGCTGGTGGTTACCGAAGTCAGTTATATGCTCGCAGACCGGATCGGCCCGCATGCCGAGCTCGCGTTCGGTCGTTCGATCGCAGACGGTGAGCTGGTGGTGGAACCGGTGCTCGACTCGGAGTGGGGGCGGATCGTCGAGCTCACCGAGCAGTACCTTGACCTTCCCCTCGGGATAGTGGACGCTTCCGTCGTCGCACTGGCAGAGCGGCACCATGTCGATGTGATCGCCACTCTCGACCATCGCCACTTCTCGATAGTGCGACCCCGTCACGCAATGGCGTTCACGCTCGTGCCGTGAAAGGAGTGCAGTTCCCGTCGCCTCGGCAACAGACCGCCTCTGGGTGCGAGGCTGCCAAGAAGCGGGCTCCGGGCGCGCCGATCAGCCGTCTACTTTCCCGGATAAGGGCCCGGGCCGCTTGCGCCCGCTCCCGCATCGACCAACTGTGCTACAAGGCCGCGGCAAGCTCGCTCGATGAGGACCAGCGCTTTGTCGAACTCGGCGTCGCCGCCAGACCATGGGTCAGGAACCTCGTCGTCTCCTGGCAACACTCCCGGGTCGTAGGACCGCAGGAGTCTGGCCTTAGACGCGTCGGCACTCGTCGCAGCCAAGCGCCGCACGTCGGCCAGGTTGTCGCGGTCGGCACAGAGCACGAGATCGGCCGCGGTGATGTCGGTCGCTCGCAAGCGGCGGGCTCGGTGACCACCTGAGGGCCAACCGCGACGGCAAAGCGCCGCTTCGCTCCTCGGATCTGCTCCCTCACCTTCGTGGTAGCCGGCCGTGCCGAACGACTCGACGGTCAGAGCGTCCGCGAGCCCGGCCTGCTCTATCAGCGCGCCGGCCACCGCTTCTGCCATCGGCGACCGGCAGATGTTCCCGAGGCAGACCATCACGACTCTCACATCTCCATCTTCGCAGCTACGGCCCTAAGCGCCGCGAGGAAGCGTCAGAGATCGAGCTCACCAGCGGGGCCCTGCTCAACGGATCAGGCCGAGGGCGATCCCTCCGCCCGCGGCAAGCAGCCCGAGGACCAAGCTGACAAGGGCGTTCAGGAGGGCCTCCAGCAATTCGTTCTCCTCGATAAGCCGGATCGTCTCGAAGCTCCAGGTAGAAAACGTGGTGAAGGCCCCACAGAACCCACCGCCCAAGAGCGCGCTCAGCACGTCAGGAAGGTGGCCCGCCAGGTCGAGACCAGTCAGGAACCCAAGTAGTAACGAACCAGAGATGTTGATGAGAAACGTCCCGAGGGGAAAGTCCGTCTCGACGTGGTCGGCCACGAAGCGATCGACGATGAACCGCGCCGGAGCGCCGACAAAGCCGCCGATTGCGATGGCGATGATGATCATGATGACAAGGCTCTGGTCACTTAGACGCGAAAGGCAGTGACATCATCGAGGATGACCAGCGCGTCGCCGAGCAGCTTGTCTATCTCGGACAAAAGTCCCGAGATTTTATCTTCGCTATCCACGATGATCAGCGACAACGACGCGTCCTCGCTGAACAAGTGCTGGCGGTGAACTGTTCCCGAGTGCCCCTGTCCCTCCTGTGTCTGGAGTAAAGTGGCGCCCGCCATGTGAGCTCTCTTAGCCCGCGCCAGCACTTCAGTCGCCAGTGAATGGTGGTGAGACCGGTCGCGCTTTCCCAACATTATGGTCAAGCGTTGCATCCTGACCACCATTGCATTATCACTCATCAGCTTAGCTGCTCGTTCACTCTATGATCGAGACGTACTAAAAAGCGCGCGAGAGCAGTACCGACCAAGGCGGCAACCACTCCAGCGAACAGACTCGATAGTGAATAGACGCCTCCAGTTACAAAGTGGCGGGCACGAAACAACAAGTCTGCGTCGACCGTGTAAGTCGAGAATGTCGTAAAAGCACCGAGTAAGCCGGTCGCGATCAGTGGACGGGCGAGGCGCCCCCGTGGGAACCGCTCAGTGAGCAACACCAAGACAAAGCCAATAGCGAGACTTCCGGACACATTGATCCAGAAAATACTCCACGGGAATTGGCCCGCGGGCGTGGGGAGGAGGCTCTCGACGCCATACCGTGCGAGCGCTCCGAGCGCGCCGGCGGAGCCTACGACGAGCAGGATCGTCCTCTGACCCTTTCGATGCCGGCGCGGAGCACGCCCAGCCGGCACCAGCTCCTCGGTGGCTAGATCTGGAAGCACCGGCAACCGCGCCGGCGGCTCGGGTCCCGTCGCTTCCTTGTGCACACTCATCTTGGTTGGTTCCACCCTTATTCCAGCACGCGGCTGTGAGGTCAAGGAGGAGCCATCAGCCCTACGGCAGTTCCGCGCGAGCTCCATCGCTACTGTGATAATAGTCCCTTCATAAGATGGGCAAGCAAGTCCTGTGCTCCCTTGACGCGTCTGTCGCACCTGGTGTACGAGGAGGAGAGCATGCGACTTTGGGGGCGCGGCATGACTACTGGGCTTCGGGCAACGCGGCTGATGGTCTTTCTCTCAGAGGACGATCGCGTGGGGCATCACTCTGCCGCAGACGCGCTCCTCCATCGAGCCCGGGAGGCCGGCCTCGCCGGTGCGACGATCTGGCGAGGTATCGAGGGCTTCGGGGCGAGCGGGCACCTCCGGGCGGCTCGGCTGCCAGATCTGGCTCGCGGACTTCCCTTGATCTTCGAGGTCATCGACGCCGGCGCAGCCGTCACTGCCTTCCTTCCGACCGTGCGGGAGCTCGCCGCAGGGGCGCTGGTGACGACCGAGACCGTGCACATGGCTAGACCGCCCGCGCCTGTCACAGAGCAACCAAGCGATCGGTCGAGATAGCCGCGCTCGTCCCCTTTCCTCGGCGTCGCCATGCCGCTAGGATCACAGCCAGCCGGATGATGCCCCGGCGGGCCGAGGAGCCCGAACCGCCCGAGATGTAGGGCTAATGGCCTCTACGCAAGGGAACTTTGCGTGGAGGTCTGATATTGGGTCAACTAGAGCTGCCGACGCCGGCCATACAGGCATTGCAGGATCTCACGATCATGCTCGGCGCGCCTTTGGTCAGCGGAGCTATCGCGCACGTCGAAGGGCGGATCCAGGGCAGGCGGGGACCACGCATCCTCCAGCCCTACTATGACCTCGCGAAGCTGTTCAGGAAAGAGACGGTCGTTCCGGACAGCTCGAGCTGGGTGTTTCTTGCCGGACCGATCGTCGCCTTCTCCTGCTACCTGATCGTTCCACTTCTCATTCCGGTGCTCACCACTTACGGGCTGCCACTTGGCTACATGGGCGACATCCTCGGAGGCGGCTTCATCCTCGCCCTCGGTGGTTTCGCCGTCGCGATCGCCGGGACCGAGTCCGGTGCTCCCTACGCACAGCTAGGTGCGAGCCGCGCGATGACCTTTGGGGCACTCATCGAACCGACGATCCTCTTCGTCGTCTTCGCCGTCGCGATCATCACGGCGACAGACCTGCCCTATGCGCTTGCTGCGACTGTGCGGTCCTCCGCGAGCGAGATCGTCCGGCCCGCGCATGTGCTCGCGACCATCGCTTTCTTCCTAGTCGTGCTCGCCGACACCGGGCGTATCCCGGTCGAGACCCACGCTGGAACCCTTGAGTTCGGAATGATCGACGAGGGCCGCACGCTCGAGCATTCCGGTGGGCCCCTTGCTCTTCTCAAGTGGGGCTCAGCTATGAAGCAGCTGATCCTCTACACGATTCTCATCGACGTCTTCCTCGCGCCATGGGGACTCGCGGGAAATCAAAGGCCGATCTCGGTCGCCCTCGCTATCCCGGCCCTGCTTGGCAAAGCAATTCTCCTTGGATGCGTCTTTGCTCTGATCGACAACTCCTTCGCGAAGCTTCGGCTGTTCAAAATCACAGAGTTCCTCGCCGCCGCCTTCCTCCTTGCCGCACTAGCAGTTCTCGTCTTCTACCTGGGGGGTGGCTGATGCCGCACCCCGCGCCTTCCGCCTTCACGGGCGCCGCCGACGTCATAGCCGTGCTCGTCCTGCTCACGGAGTTCGCGATGCTCCGGGCACCCTTGCTCGGTTCTCAGGTGCGCCTCTATGCATTCCAGTCACTCGTCGTGACCGTGCTCGCAATCGTCGTCGCCGCGACACGCGACATCCCAGCCCTCTATGTCCTGGCGGCGCTCTCGTTTCTTCTAAAGGTCGTGATCGTCCCGAAGATCATCCTTCGGCTGCTGTCACACTCTGAGGTGGCGCTCGCCGGCAGCTCTGCGCTCGGAGTTGCGACGATGACCCTCATAGCCATTGCCGTGTCCATCTTCGGGTTCTTCTCCATCGGGGCACTGCATGTTCACTCGACAGCGCTTCCCTCGGCGGCGCTCGCGATCTCGGTGGCCGCAGTTCTCGTCTCATTCGTTCTCATCGTCTTGCGCTCGGATGTCGTCTCGCAGGCAGTTGGCTTTTTCTCGCTGGAGAACGGAGTGTCGGTGGCAAGCCTCGTCGTCGCGTCGGGTCTTCCGCTCATAGTCGACGTGGCGTTCCTCTTCGACCTTCTCGTTGCCGTCGTCGTCTTCGGAGTCCTGATGCGCGTTCACCATGCTCGGAGCCAGACACTGTCCACCGACTCGCTCGATCAGCTGAAAGGTTGACCATGAGCGAGGTTCTCGTCGCGATCGCGATCGTTCCCCTCATCGCGACGGTCGCGACCTACTGGACACCACTACTCGCCTCCCAGACCATCACCGTCGTATCGGGCGTCTCAGTCTTCGGCCTCTCGCTCGCACTGATCCCGAGCGCCACGTCACATTCCTTCCTCGTCGCCGGCCCGGTTCTCAGCGCGGACGCGCTCTCGATCGTGTTCCTCATACCGACGACCTTTCTCTACGCGGCAACTGCGATCTTTGCCGTCGGTTACCTTCACCCCCCCGGTGGCGATGCCGGCAGGAGGTACACGCGCCGCTTCTATGCAGGCATCAACGCCTTTTGCTGGGCTATGGCACTAGCCCCGCTCATGAACGGCCTCGCGCTCTTATGGGTGGCGATCGAGGTGACGACGGTGGTCTCGGCGCTCCTCGTGGCTATCGACGACACCGACGGGGCGACTGAGGCGGCATGGAAGTACCTACTGCTTGCTTCACTCGGCCTCGGTATCGCGCTGCTGGCCACCATCGTCATGTACTACGCGGGTACCCGGGTCTTCGGCTCGTCCTACGACCTCACCTATCCGAAGCTTCTTGCAGGTGCTCCTCGTTTTCCCAAGGACGTCGTACGACTTGCAGATGTGCTCGCCGTTGTTGGCTTTGGCACGAAGATGGGACTCGTCCCTCTCCATACCTGGCTGCCCGACGCGCACTCCGAAGCACCCACACCGATCTCGGCCTTGCTTTCTGGGGCGCTTCTCGCGACGAGCTTCTACGCGATACTGCGGTTCTTCCAGATATCGATGCGGTCACTTGGACCTACCTACCCGCGCAACGTGCTCCTCGTGTTCGGGCTGGCCTCTTTGGTGCTGGCCGCGCTCTACCTGCTCAGCCAGCGGGACTTGAAGCGGCTACTGGCCTACTCCAGTGTCGAGCACATGGGCATCCTTGCTATCGGAATGAGCTTCTCGGCACCGATCGCGATCGTCGGTGTGCTCCTGCACGTGATCGCGCATGGCGCCGCGAAAGGTACAGCTTTCTTCGGCGCAGGCTCAGTCGTCCGCAAGTTCAACACCAAGGACCTGTTGCGCATCCGCGGTGGAGTCGGACTGCTCCCGTGGAGTGGCCCCATGCTCATCCTCGCAGTCCTGGGACTCTCTGCCATGCCGCCGTTCGGTATCTTTCGCAGCGAGTTCATGATCGTCTCTGGCGGTCTCTCGGATCCCCACGACGTTGTTGCGGCGGTCCTCGTGGTCCTTGTCACACTCGCCTTCTTCGGGCTTTCCTGGTTCACGACCGAGACGATGCTGACCCCGGTTCCCGAACGGCTCAAGGCAAATCCCGCTCGGGGCGAGACAAGCCGCTTCATCGTCTTGGCAATGCTCATCGGGCTCGGGGGTCTCGTCGTCCTCGGGGTTCACGTACCGGGACAGCTGAGCAACCTTCTCCACCGAGCCGCCAGCGAGCTCGAGGTGCGCCGGTGACCGAGGACATGAGCAGAGTCGAGCTGTCGGAAAGCACGGTGGGACTGGACAGCGACTGCCTCGCGCGCGAGGTCGCGAACGCGCTGGGCGGACGCCACCGCCTGGCAGGGATGTTCGCCATACCGCAAGGCGACGCTCTCGATATCGTCGTCATACTCGCCGGCGGAGACCACCTATCGGTTCTAGCTACGACGCTGTCACAAGGGGTGACACAATACCCGTCGGTCACTGCGCTCGTGCCGGCTGCAGACTGGTACGAGAGGGAGATCCACGATCTCTACGGGGTGGTCGCTACGGGCCATCCCGACCTCAGTCCCCTAGTGTTGCCTCTCCCGCAAGCTACAACCGTGCCGCGACCGGGCGCAGGCAGCGAAGCGCCGCCGCTCCTCCCGAGCGGTCGGGCGCTTCCCGCCCTCGTACAGGGTGAAGGGATGTTCACCATTTCATACGGCCCGGTACGATCCGGGGTATTCGAAGCCGTCGAGTACGTCGTCGAGACGCCCGGTGAGGACATACCACGCATTCAGACTCGGCCACATTACAAACACCGAGGCATCGAGGCGGCTTTCGTCGGGCGGAGCGTGAACGACGGTGTGCTGCTCGCGGAGCGAGTAGAGGGCGTGGCGTCGGTCGCGCACGCGATCGCCTACTGCGAGGCTGTCGAACAGGTCGCGGGAGTAGAGCTCCCCCTTCGCGCGCAATTGATCCGGGTGATCCACGCCGAGCTCGAGCGGATCGCCAACCACCTCGACTCGACGATCCGCCACTGTGAAGGTGCCGGCCAAGCCGTCGCGTTCGCGCGCTTCACTTTGCACAAGGAACGTGTGATGCAGCTCCGCGCGAAGCTGTGCGGCAGCCGCTTTGGACGCGGAGTCGTCGTGCCTGGCGGCGTGACTCGTCCTCGGGCTGTCGGTCAGACCCAGTTGCTCGAAGCGCTGGATCCGCTCGAACACGGTATCGCGGCCGACGTGAGGCTCTTGATGGCTACTCCGTCTTTCGTCGACCGCCTACGCGGGACCGGACTCTTGCCGCGGCCGGTCACAACCGCGCACGGCGCTCTTGGTCCGGTCGGGCGGGGCTCGGGGATGCCAGAAGACGTCCGGGTCTCGCGTCCCTACGGCGGCTATCGCAATCTGGGCTTTGCCCCCGCCGGCCGAGAAGATGGAGATGCCCTCGCGCGCCAGCTCGTTCGTAACGACGAGATGACCTCATCTTTCCACCTCGTCCGCCAGGCCGTCGCCGAGCTCGAATCTCTCGCCGATGCCGCGTGGGCGGTGCCGGTCAACGACGTAACTGGGGATGGCCTTGGATGGGCGGAGAGCCCCCAGGGCGAAGTGATCTACCTGGTTCGTCTCGAGGACGGGACGCTCGTCCGCGCAAGACCCCGCTCGGCGTCGTTCCACAATCTGTCTCTCTTCACCGCCGCGTTTCCAAGAGATATAACCACCGACTTCGCTTTCATCGAAGCGAGCTTCGGGCTGTCGATCGCAGGAGCAGCCCTGTGATGCCGTGGATCACCCGGGGACTGCGAGAGGGGATAGTGACAAGCCACTACCCGCGCCGCCCCGACGGCTATGGGGAGGATTTTCACGCTGGCGTCACCGTCCGGCCCGAGAGCGCGGCGCAAGGGGGGCGCACCGGCGAGATCGACGCGGTCGTCACCGCATGCCCGACAGGAGCGATCTCCCTTGACCGCGACAAGGTATCTATCGACCGCGGACGGTGCATCGTGTGCGAGCGCTGCGTGCTTAGCAGGCCCGAGGTGTTCATCTCGGAGTCGCGCATCGAGACCGCGACCCTGAAGAGGGAACATCTCGTGGTTCCAATGCGGCCGGATAGCGACGAAGAGATCGCTGACGCCCGCAAGGAGCTCGCCAAACGGGTGCGAGCGCTCCGGCGCTCAGTCCACATTCGCCACCTCGACTGTGGCTCAGATGGCGCTGAGGAGTGGGAGATCGCCGCCCTCACAAATCCGATCTATGACATAGGGCGACTCGGAGTCTTCTTCACTGCAAGTCCTCGACACGCGGACCTCCTTCTCGTCACCGGTGCGGGCGCTGCCGGGATGCTTGGACCGCTTGCGCTGACCTATGAAGCCATGGCGAACCCTAAGGTCGTCGTGGCCGTCGGTACAGACGCGGTGAGCGGAGGCCTGTTCGCGGATACCTACGCGACGCGCGGCGGCATCGGAGGCAGTGTCGCAGTAGACGTGTTCGTGCCTGGATCACCGCCGAGCCCCTTCTCGATAATGCAGGGAATACTTCTCGCGATCGGCGCCCTGTCATCACCAAAGGCGCCACGATGAGCGCCGTCTTGCTGTTGTCGGCTTTCGCCTGCCTGGCCGCGGGAGCAGTGGTCGACATGGTGTTCGGTGCTATTCGTCAGGCTGTGCGACCGCTGCCCTACGCGTTCGCGCTAAGTGGATCGGCCCTCCTGCTCACCACCGGCATCCGCAGCATCGGGAGCCGTGGTCAGACATTCAGGCTCGGCTCACTGCTCGGAATGGCGACCACGTCGATCCGCCTCGATTGCCTGACGGCGCTGTTCCTCATCCTGCTCTTCGCGATCGCCATCGCGGTCACTGCCTGTTCGCTCACCTGGGCACGGCGCGAGACCAGCCCACATCGCCGCGGCCTCGGGGCCGCGTCCTGCGCCCTTTTGGCCTCGGTGGCTGCGATCCTGCTCGCTTCTGACGCCTTCACCTTCCTCTTTTCCTGGGAGCTTCTCACCATCTCGTTCTACGTGCTCGCCGGCGTCAACCGCGCGCACCGCCTGGAGTCGCGCGCTGCCTGGATAACCCTCGTGACAGGAAAGGTGAGCGGCGCGTGCCTGTTGTTCGGGTTTCTTCTCCTCGCGGGCCACACCGGGAGCTTTCTCTTCGTGTCCTGGCACCGCTTTCCTCCTACGGATCTCCACGATTTCGCCTACGCACTGATAGTCGTAGGCTTTTGCGCGAAGCTTGGCATCGTCCCGCTCCAGGCATGGATACCGGTCGGATATCCCGCCGCGCCCGGGCCGATCCGGGCGGCAATGGCAGGCATAGCTGCCAACGTCGGCGTCTATGGCCTCTGGAGGTTTCTCTCGATCCTGGGCCGCCCACCGGCGTGGCTGGTCATAGCCGTGCTCCTTCTCGGCGGCGTCACGGCTCTGCTCGGCATTGCTTTCGCAGGGGTACAGACCCGGCTTTCCCGTGTGGTGGCCTATTCGAGTGTCGAGAACGCCGGGATCATCGTCACGGCCTTCGGTGTTGCGCTGGCGGGCGCGGCCACGGGCGAGCCTCTCCTCGAAGCCGCCGGACTCCTTGCGGCCTCGCTGCAAGTTGTCGCGCATGCGGTTGCAAAGGCGGGGCTCTTCTGCGCGGCCGCGAACGTCGAGCAGGCCTGCGGCACCGACGACCTCGAGCAGCTGCGTGGAGTCGGACGCTCGCTCCCAATCTCTGGTGCGGCTTTCGCCGCGGGGGCACTCACGCTTGCGGGTCTTCCTCCGACCATCGGGTTCGTATCGGAGTGGTTCGTCCTCGAGGCGCTCATGCAAGAGTTTCGCCTGCCGGGACTCGCTATCCGCCTCGGAATGGCAGGAGCAGGTGCTCTCGTCGCGCTCACCTCGGGCCTGGCCGCTCTCGCGTTCGTACGCATCCTCGGCCTCGTGTTTCTCGGGCCGAAGCTCGCCACGGCTGCGCGGGGACCCGATACCGGATTGCTCGGGCGCGCCGGGCTCGTTGCCCTCGGGCTCAGCTGCTTTTGGATCGCAGCGGTGACTCCGCTCGAAATTCGCGTCCTCGCGCTCGGTCTCTCTCCTGTCGTCGCCAAGACTCTCGTCGAGCAGGCCCTCAGGTCGCCGTGGGTCCTGCAGCCAAGTTACCCGGGGTTCTCGATCCTCTCTCCTTCGTGGCTCTATGTAGCCATGCCGGTGGCTTTCCTCGCGGTCGCGGCCGGCGCTGTCGCCCTGTCCGGCGGGCGGTACTTCAAGGTCCGCCGGGAACCGGCCTGGCACTCGGCCACCTCGGGCGTACAAGGCCCGTCGAGCTACAGCGCATTCGGGTTCGCCAACCCACTGCGTCACGTTCTCGCGAACGTGCTCGGCACGCGCCGCGAGGAAAGACCCCTCGATCCGGGCGTCGACGCGATCCGCGGCCGAGGGCAGGTGGAGTACACGACCCGGGTAGTGGAACCGGTCGAGACCTACCTTTACCGACCCCTTCGCTCCGCCATGCTCAGCATCGCGAGACGCGCGAAGGCGCTGCAGTCGGGACGCCTCGAGGCCTACGTCGCGTACATGCTGTTCGCGCTCATCGTTGCCCTCGCTGTCAGCGCGGCGCTGCATTGAACCGAGGTAGTGCAGGTCCGGCCGGTGGTTACCCAAGGTCCGGGGCGTGGTCGAGCAAAGGGGGTTGAGCAATGGCAGCGAGCGGACGGTTCAAGCACCCGGGACCCAGCTGGCGCCATCGCCCACCATGCCAGCGAACATGGCTTCGACCTCGTCGTGATCGGATCCCAGGGGCGCGAGCGCGCGAGTCATGGAGGCCTCGGGCGAGTCGTCGAGCGACTCCTCAAAGATTCTCACTGCCCGGTCCTCGTCGCAGCAGAGTCTCGGGGCGGTTAGAGCCCCACACCACCGAGACCGAAGGCGCGCGACAGAAGGCCCATGATCTACAGCCCGCCCTTTCCTTAACTTCTGTGCGGTGGGAGCATTGCTCATATGGCCAGAGTTCTCGCGTACCATCGGCCCGGCACCATCGACGATGCGCTGGAGCTCCTGCAGCGCCCGGGCGCGGTACCGCTCGGCGGCGGGACGCAAGTGAATTCTCCGCCGGGCTCCTCCCCGATCGAGGTAGTCGACTTGCAGGGCCTGGCTCTCGACCGGATTCTGCCGTTGCGCGGGGAGCGGCTGGCCATTGGCTCCGGTGTCACCCTCCAGGCACTTTCCTTGAGCCAAGATGCACCGCCGGTCGTGAGAGAGGCCGCTCGCCGGGAGCTCCCGAGCACGCTTCGGGCCATGGCGACAGTAGCTGGCACACTCGTGACCGCCGAGGCAGAAAGTGAGCTCCTTGCAGCTCTGCTGGCATTCCAAGCCACCGTTGACTTTGTCGGGCCGACTGGCTCGACCACGATCGACCTGACGGAGCTGCTGGCCGATCCTGCCGCGCGCAAGGGCAGCTTGATCACCACTGTCACCATCGAGACGAGCGGGGTCGCCCGAGCCGAGCGCGCAGGACGGACGCCGGCCGATCGCCCCATCGTCGCCGCGGTCGCGCGTCGCGCGGAGGGGCGTCTCCGTCTCGCCTTAAGCGGCGTCGCATCAACACCAAGGCTGGTCGCCGACGTCGAGGCGCTCGACCCGCCAGGGGATTTTCGCGGCTCGTCAGAGTACCGAAAAGCGCTCGCGAAGGTGCTCGCCTCGCGTGCGAGGCAAGGGACCGAGTGATGGAGATCGAACTGACGCTCAACGGCAAGCAGCGCCGTCTCGCCTGCGCGCCGGGAGACAGCCTCCTTGTGGTTCTCAGACGCGAGGGTTGTTACAGCGTCCGCTTTGGATCCGAGACCGGCGAGACCGGTGCCGGTGCTGTTCTCCTCGACGGCCGCCTCATCTCGGCCGAGGTGATGCTCGCCGCCCAGGCCAGCGGCCATACCGTCACGACGGTCGAGAGCCTCGACGAACGCACGGGAGAGCTTCATCCCATCCAGGAGGCGTTCCTTGAGGCCGGTGCACTGCAGTCCGGCTACTCGGCCGGGGCGATGGTGCTTGCCACCATGGCGCTGCTGGAGCGCACCTCGGACCCGAGCGAGTCAGAGATTCGAGACGCCCTTGGGGGCATATTGGACCGCGAGACCGGGTACACAAAGGTTTTCGAGGCGGTTCGACGCTCGGGTGCCCTGCTTCGCGGCGAGAAGCCCGAGCCGATGCAACCGGTAATCGTCGAGCACCTGACCGACGCGACTGGCGCCATGATCGGCCCCGAGCGCACCGAGCCCGTAGAGGCATCTTTGGCCCGACCGCGAGTCGTGCTCTCGGCGGCGGTCCCGCCGACGGCCGTCGTAGGACAGAGCGACCGCAAGGTCGACGGGCTCAGGCTCGCGAAGGGTCACCCGGCCTTCACCGACGACGTGGCGATGCGTGATCTGCTGTATGCAAAAGTGCTCCGCAGCCCGCACGCGCATGCACGAATCGTGAGCATCGACGACAGCGCGGCCCGCGCGCTCCCCGGTGTCCATGCGCTGATCCACTATGGCAACACGCCCCGCGTCAAGTACGCGTCGGGAGGTCAGAGCTGGCCGAACCCCTACCCCTGGGACCAGGTCAGCTTCGACGACAAGGTGCGTCATGTGGGAGACCGGGTGGCTGCCGTCGCCGCCGAGAGCCTCGAGACAGCCGAGGAGGCGTGTCGCCTCATCAAAGTCAGCTATGACGTGCTCCCAGCCGTCTTCGACGAGGTGCAGGCCCTCGGGACTGGCGCTCCCCAGATCCATGACGAGTCCGACTCGCCTGGCATCTACGACGCCAGCCGCAACGTGAGCAACCACATAGAGGGAGCCACGGTGAAAGACATCGAGGAGGCGCTCGGCCGCGCCGACCACGTGTTCGAGCAGACCTTCCATACCCAGCAGATGCAGCACTGTCCCATCGAACCGCACATCGCCATCGGATGGCTGGACGAGGACGACCGACTGGTGCTCAGGTCGTCGACCCAGGTGCCGTTCCACACGCGGCGGATGCTGGCACCCCTGCTCGGCCTGACGGTGAAACAGATCAGGGTGATAAAGCCGCGCATCGGCGGGGGTTTCGGCGCCAAACAGGAGATGCTCATCGAGGACATCGTCGGTCATCTCGTGCTGGCAACGCGAAGGCCCGTCCGCCTCGAGCTCACTCGCGAGGAGGAGTTCGTCTCCTCGCGTACGCGCCACGCGCAGACGATCACGCTTCGTACCGGAGTGAGCAGTGACGGCAAGCTGGTCGCCCAAGACATGCGTGTAGTCGGCAACACCGGTCCTTACGGCGTGCACGGCTTCACCGTCCTATCGGTCACAGGGCTGCGCGGCCTTTCTTCCTACAACTGCCCAGCCAAGGCCTACTCGTGCGACGTCGCCTACACGAACCGCCCCGTGGCAGGCGCCTTTCGCGGCTACGGCGGTCCTCAGGCCCTGTTCGCGCTCGAGAGCCACCTCGACGACATCGCGCGATCTCTTGGCATGGATCCGATCGAACTGCGCCGCAAGAACTGGGTCGAAGTCGGCGACTCGCTGGACATCGCGCCAAGGCTGAGCGAGCGAGGCGGCGTCGTCGACGTCGCCGCCGAGGACATTCCCAAGGTGACGAGCTGCGGCACCGCCGAGTGCGTCGCGCAGGCTCTAGGCTCCATCGGCTGGCACAGACGCGACGACCCCGCCTGGAAGCACCCGAGTGACAGACCACACATCCGCCGGGGGATCGGCTTCGCCCTCTGCATGCACGGCACAGCGATTTCCCATGTCGACATGGGATCGTGCTCGATCAAGATGAACGACGACGCTTCGTTCAACATGCTCTTTGGCGCCACGGATCTCGGTACCGGCACCGACACGGTGCTGGCACAGATAGCCGCCGAGGTGCTCGGCGTCGGAAGCGGGGACATAATCGTCTATGCGGCCGACACCGACCTCACTCCATTCGACGTCGGCGCTTATGCTTCAAGCACCACCTATGTGTCCGGGATGGCGGCAAAGAAGGCGGCCGAGGCGGCCCGAGCGATGATCGTTGCCCGCGCCGCCGAGATGCTCGGGATCGAGTCCCCAGCAGGGATCGAGCTTCATGACCGCCGCGCTCTTGCGCCCGACGGCAGGTCGGTCTCCCTCGAACAGATCGCTCTCGACTCTCTGCATACTCGCGACCAGCACCAGATAATCGGCACCGCTTCCCAGATGGCGCCCGACTCGCCCAACGCCTTTGCTGCCCAGCTGGTCGAGGTCGAGGTCGACGTCGATACCGGTCAGGTCTACGTGCAAAAGATCGTGACCGCGGTCGATTGCGGCGTGCCGATCAACCCGATCACGGCGAGTGGCCAAGTCGAGGGGGGTATGTTGCAGGCGCTCGGCTACGCGCTCACCGAGGAGACCGCGATCGACGCCGAGGGTAAGCCGCTCAATGCTCGCTTTGGCCCGTACTGGATCTACCGCGCCGACGACGCCCCGCCAAGTGAAGTGTTCCTGGTGCAGACCTTCGAGCCATCTGGTCCATTTGGAGCAAAAGCAGTCGGAGAGATCGTGATCGACGGCATCGCGGCTGCGGTGCGAAATGCGATCCTGGACGCCACCGGCGTCGCCCTCACATCACTGCCACTGACACCCGAGCGGGTATGGAGGGCCCTGCAGACCGCATCCTGAGGCTCGGTCAGCTGCCGGACCCGCTGCCGGCTCCACTGCCGGCTCCACTGCCGGCGGGAGCATCGCGGAGCTGGGCGAACTCGTTGAACGCGGCCCACGCGCGGGGCCCGTAGACGGTGGCAGGACCCCCGTTCATCAATATCGCGACCGAGATCGCCTCGGCCACCTGTGCTGTGGTCGCGCCCTTGCGGGCCGCCCCGCGCGCGTGCGAGGCGATACAGCCGTCGCACTCCTTGGAGACCGCGATCACGAGGGCCATGAGCTCCTTCACGTAGCCTGGCAGCTCTCCATCAGCCAGAGCCGCGTGATGAAGCGCCGCGAAACCCGCCCACGCCTCAGGTGCGGCCTCGCGCAGCGAGCGCGCCGGCCCCCGCAAAGCATCGAGCACCTCTTGTGCCTCACCCATCTTCCTCCTGCTTTCTCCGACCCCTAGGCACGACTCTCCAGTCAGTCTGTTCTACCGGCCGGGCTTGCCGCCTGACTGTCCTTGCCGGCCGGCGGACCAGACGGTGCCCGAGCTTGGCACAGTCACCGGCAGGATCTCCACCGGCGCCAAGGCGGGCACGGCATCGGCAATGGGACCTTTGGCCCTTGCAGGGGAGCGAGAGCACCGCTACAACCACATACAGGACGGACTTAGATCGCGGAGATGTTGAAATCCATGGGTCAGCCAACGGGCCGTGAGACGACCGAGCAGTGAGAGGCTCCATCTTCGTCAACGGAGAGAGACGCGAGATCTCAGGCGACGACGAGATCTCCCTGCTCGAGGTGGTAAGGGGAGATCTTGGTCTGCTGGGTACGAAGTTCGCCTGCGGAGAGGGTGCCTGTGGTGCCTGCACGGTGCTGATCGGGCGCGAGCCTGTATCCGCGTGCCAGGTGCCCGCGGCGAGCGTGCTCGGGCGCCAGGTCACCACCGTCGAAGGCTTGGCCGAGGACGGTGTCCTTCATCCCGTCCAGCAGGCATTCCTGGATCTCGGTGCGTTGCAGTGCGGCTTCTGCACGGCCGGATGGGTCGTCGCGGCTGCCGCCCTCCTCGCAAGAGAGCAAGACCCGAGCGATGCCCAGATAGTCAGCGCTCTGGACGGACATCTGTGTCGCTGCGGCACCTACTCGCGCGTCCTGCGCGCTGTGCGGCGAGCCGCCGAGGTCATGGCGACGCCTGAGGCATATCTGCGGGCAAGCAGCGTGGGGCACGAGAAGGGCCAAGCCCCGCCGAGCGACCCGAGCGCGTCGGTGACAGCTACGAGGGTTGCGCGCGGTGGCGACATCCAGCCTCTCGACCTTGCTCCGAGCCGGATGCGACCCTTCTTCGAGCATCTTGGCGAAGGGCTCGTCGTAGCAGTGGAAGCTCCTCGAGGCGCCGAACCCGAGGAGAGATGGACGACGGCTCGCACCGCGTGGCTCCACTTCGGCTCGGACGGAAAAGTCACCGCGTTCACAGGCAAGGTCGAGCTCGGACAGGGCACGAGGACCGGCCTCAGCCTGCTCGTGGCCGAGTCTCTCGGCGTCCCGCTCTCCTCGGTGGAGCTCGTCATGGGCGACACCGACGTGTCTCCCTACGACATGGGTACCTTCGGCAGCCGCTCTATGCCCGATGCCGCTCCCCACCTGCGCCGCGCCGCTGAAGCCGTTCGGGGCATACTCCTCGAGGCGGCGGCCGAACGCGTCGGCGCATGCGCGAGCGACCTCGAGCTCGCCGGTGGCGGCGTCGCCGATCAAAGTGGTGCCGTCAAGATCACCTACGCCGGCCTCCTTGGCGGCGTCAAGCGCGTCGAGACCGTCGACAACGACACACCACTTGCCCACGTGGGCAAGTGGGAGACCGCCGGGCGCGCGACGACGGCAGTCGGAGCAAACGACGTCGTCACCGGGCGTCGTCGCTACCCTTCGGACCTCTCGCTGCCGGGAATGCTGTATGGATGCGTCCTGCGCCCTCCTGCATTCGGCGCCGTGCTCGACAGCCTCGACACCGCAGGCGCAAGAGAGGTGTCAGGCGCGATCGTGGTGCACGACGGCGATTTCGTCGCGGTCTGTGCAGCCGATCACCGAGTTGCGCGCCGGGCACTTCGCGCCATCGGGGCGAGGTGGTCCCTTGCGGCCCAACCTGACCAGCGCGGGATCGAGCAGTATCTGCGCTCTCACCCGACAAGCGGCGACGGCTGGGAAGCGGCTCTTGAGCAGGAGAGCGGCGACGTGAGCGCGGCGCTTTGCCTTGATCCGGCTCGAACTCGGGCAACCTACACGACGGCCTATATCGCCCACCTGCCTCTCGAGCCGTGCGTGGCGATCGCGCAGTGGGAAGACGACCGCGTGACGGTTTGGACCGGGACACAGACGCCCTTTAGTGATCGCCGCCAGGTCGCCATCGGGCTCGGGGTGGACGAGGGCCGGGTACGGATCGTGGTACCTGACTTCGGAGGGGGTTTCGGCGGGCGTCAGCGCCTTTCCATCTCCCTCGAGGCCGCCCGACTCGCGAGAGCCGTCAACCGACCGGTGAAGGTTCAGTGGAGCCGGTGGGAGGAGCTCATGGCGAATCATTTCCGTCCCGCCGCAGTCATCGACGTCGAGAGCGCCACCGACGCAACCGGGATGCTGAGTGCGTGGTCATTTACAAATATCAACTCCGGTGCCGCAGGCATTGCCACGCCGTATCGCGTGCCCAACCGGCACATCTCCTACGTCCCGGCCGCCTCACCTCTGCCCCAGGGGCCTTACCGTGCACTCGCCGCGACCGCCAACCACTTCGCCCGTGAGTCACACATGGACGAGGTCGCGCATCGGCTCGGTCTCGACCCACTTACGTGGCGCTTGGCACACATCGATGACGACCGGCTGGCTCACGTGCTCACGGTGGCGGCCGAGCGCATCGGATGGCAGGACACGACTTTGTCAGATGCGGGTGTCAGGGGTCGGGGCATTGCTTGCGGTAGCGAAAAGGGGGCCCGGATCGCCACCGCGGCAGAGGTCACGGTTGACGACGCAGGCCGGCTCGCGGTCACAAAGCTCGTATCTGTCTTCGACGGCGGCCGTATCGTCAACCCCGACAACCTCTCGAACCAGGTCGAGGGTGCTGCCTTGACGGGCCTCGGCGGCGCGCTCTTCGAGGTAGTCGAGTTCTCTGCGGGACGGATCGGGAATGCCTCGTTCTCGACTTACCGGCTCCCACGGCTGAGCGATCTGCCTAAGATCGAGGTCGTGCTGGTGGACCGCCAGGAGCTCGACCCGGCTGGCGGGGGCGAGACACCCATCGTCGCAGTCGCGCCGGCCGTCGCGAACGCCATCTTCGCCGCCACCGGCGTGCGGCTGCGCTCGCTGCCTCTTTGTCCCGACGGCATCGTGGTCCGATCCTGATGCCCTTGAGAACGCTCCGCACGACAACAAGACTGCTCCGCGATTCCAACAGTGAGGACAGGAAGGACACGAGATGAAACAGCTGGGACTCGAGCGAGACGTCGTCGACCAATCCGTCTACGACAACACCGTCGAGCGTTTTCGCGAGCGCCAGGTAGCGGTCCCGACGTTCTCGCAGCTCGTCGACCCAGCTACCATCCCGGCGAACGTGACCGCCGCCCTCAAAGGTGTCGGACCCGACGACGCGCATGCGCTCAACCTCTTCCGCATCCACTGGTACAACGACGCCGACCGCACGGGGACCGTACCGGTTCCCGCCCATGTCGTACTTTCGCGCGAGCTCACTGGCGTCGACGCTCGCATCGTCGTGCTGCTGGCGGACCGCTTCCCGATGATCGGCGCCCACAAGGTGCTCGCCACGTTCGGCTGCCTCGCGCCGCGGGTCGTCACGGGTCAGTTCGATCCCACCCGGCACAAGGCGATCTGGCCCTCGACGGGCAACTACTGCCGCGGAGGCGTCGCGGTCTCCCGCATCATGGGCTGCCATGGAGTGGCTGTGCTGCCCGAAGGGATGAGCCAGGAGCGCTTCGAGTGGCTGGAGCGGTGGGTAGTCGACGATTCCGACATCATCCGCACACCGGGCACCGAGAGCAACGTCAAGGAGATCTACGACGAGTGCGCCCGCTTGGCGGTCGACCCTGTGAACATCATCTTCAACCAGTTCAGCGAGTTCGGCAACAGCCTCGGCCACTACTTCGCGACGGGCCGCGCTATCGAGCACGTCTTCGAGGAGATGTCGGCCGGCGAGTCCGACCTGCGCCTGCGGGCCTTCGTGTCGGCAACCGGGTCGGCCGGCACGATCGGAGCCGGCGACTACCTGAAGGAGCGCCTCGGGACGCGCATCGGCGCTGTCGAGGCGCTCGAGTGCCCGACGATGCTCGAGAACGGCTTTGGCGCGCACAACATCCAGGGGATCGGGGACAAGCACATCCCGCTCATATTCAACGCCATGAACATGGACTTTGCCATTGCGGTCTCCGACCGAGCGACCGACCGCCTGAACGTGCTCTTCAACACCGACACGGGTCGCAGCCACCTCGCAAAGCGCCACGCCGTGCCGAGCGAGACGATCGCGGTGCTCTCGTCCTTCGGCCTCTCCAGCATCTGCAACATCCTCGCCGCGATAAAGCTCGCGAAGCAGCAGGGCTACGGCCGTGATGACGTCGTCGCCACGGTGGCGACCGACGGCGCGCCCATGTACCACAGCGAGCGTGACATCGCGCTCGCGAAGTACTTCCCCGACGGCTTCGACGACCTGGCCGCGAGCGAGGTCTTCGGCGAGCACCTGCTCGGTGTCTCGACCGACAACATGACCGAGCTCACCCGCAACGATCGCCTGCGCCTCTTCAACCTCGGCTACTACACCTGGGTCGAGCAACAGGGCATCTCGAGCGAGGAGTTCCAGATGCGCATGGACCAGAGCTTTTGGACAGGAGTGCGGACGATCGTGCAGGACTGGGACGAGATGATCGGCGAGTTCAACGACCGCACCGGCGTGCTCAAGTCGCTGTGACACCCACCGGCGCTGACATCGGCCGCCGCCCCGGGACGGACCGGCTCGCGAGCCAGCTCGTCTGCGGTGGTTGCGGCGCTGTCCTCGCGCCTGGCGATCCATACCCGTTCCGCTGCCCCAATGCTGGCGACGGAGGAGACCATGTCGTACGTCGCGTGCTCGAGACGAGCATGCTCGCGTTCCCGACCGACGGCGACGATCCCAACCCCTTCGTGCGCTACCGATCATTGTTCCACTCCCACCACCTGGCGCTGGCCTATGGCATGAGCGACGAGGCTTATGTCTCCCTCGTCCGCTCGCTCGACGGCAGGGTTGCAGACGTCGACGGTCGTGGCTTCAGGATGACCCCGGCGATCGAGTACCCAGAGCTCGCCCGGCAAAGCGGCGCGGTCGGTGGCCTCGTCGTAAAGGACGAGACTGCGAACGTCTCCGGCTCGCACAAGGCCCGCCATCTTTTCGGCCTCCTCGTGCACCTCGAGGTCGTCGAGGCGCTCGGGCTGGCCCCGCCGGGGCCTCGTCCGGATCTCGCCATCGCGAGCTGCGGCAACGCCGCCCTGGCGGCGGCCGTCGTCGCCAGAGCTGGCGGGCGGCGGCTGCAGGTGTTCGTCCCGACCGATGCCGACAAAGCCGTCCTCACGGCCCTGTCAGGCCATGGAGCCGAGCTCGCTGTCTGCGCGCGCCAGAGCGGCACTGCCGGTGACCCGACCTATCTGGCCCTGCAGGAGGCGATAGGGCGCGGTGCCCTTCCCTTCACATGCCAGGGCAACGAGAACGGGCTCGCGATCGAGGGGGGTGAGACCCTCGGTTACGAGCTCGTCGCCACGATCCTGGACAGCGGGAGAGACCTTGACCATCTCGTTATCCAAGTCGGTGGCGGCGCCCTCGCGAGCGCCGTCGCGCAAGCGCTGGAGGAGGCCGTCGCGTTCGAGGTGCTCGGGCACCTGCCGAAGATCCACACCGTCCAGACCGAAGGTGCCTGGCCGCTCAAGCGAGCCTACGAGCGGGTCACCCGGCACCTCGGTCAGTCCCGCGAAAAAGGCGCCGTCAAGGCGGCGATCGAGTCGGCCGCGCGGCACCGCGCGGACTACATGTGGCCGTGGGAGACGCCGCCCCACAGCATCGCCCATGGCATCCTCGACGACGAGACCTACGACTGGGTGGCAGTCGTCGAGGCAATGCTCGCAAGCGGCGGACAGCCGGTCGTCGTGAGCGAGGAGCAGCTCGTAGAGGCAAACCGGCTCGGTGCCGATGTGACGGGCAGCAAAGTCGACGAGACCGGGTCGGCCGGACTGGCCGGACTGATCGCACTTGCCCGCGCGGGAGTCATCGAAGCGGACGAGCGCTGCGCTGTTCTCTTCACCGGCGTGCGCCGCTGAGCAGCTCGGCACTCGGGCGAGAGAGCACCTGAGGAGAGGAGCGACCATGAGGCAACGACGGGTGCTCCGCGGAGCGCGCTGGCCGGGAGATATCGCCATCGAGGGCGGCCTCATCACCGAGGTCGGCCCCGTCGAGCACCTAGGAGGCGACGTCGAGCTCGACTGCACCGACACCATCATCACGGCCGGCCTCGTCAACACGCATCACCATCTCTATCAGTGGCTCACGCGAGGAAGGGCGACGGGCTGCGCTCTGTTCGAGTGGCTGAGCGAGCTCTACCCGATCTGGGCCAAGATCGACGCCGACGACGTGGCTGCGGCTGCCCGGCTCGGCTTGGCTGAGATCGCGCTCGGCGGCGCCACCACGGTCGCAGACCACCACTACATCGTGCCTCGAGGCGACGACTCGGTGTTCGAGGCGCTAGCTCGTGCTTCCCGCGAAGTCGGCGTGCGCATCTTTCTCTCCAGGGGCTCGATGGACCTCGGTGAGAGCCGGGGCGGGCTCCCCCCCGACGACGTCGTCGAGGAGACCGCCGCCATCTTGTCCTCCACGGAGACGATCGCTTCACGCCTCCACGACGGCGACCTCGTAAACGTTGTCGTCGCTCCCTGCAGCCCCTTCTCGGTGACGACGGAGCTGATGACAGAGTCGGCAGCTCTTGCCCGCCGGCTCGGATTGCGCCTCCACACTCATCTTGCCGAGACCGTGGAGGAGGAGCGTGACTGCCTTGCGCGCTTCGGCAAGCGGCCGCTCGAGGTACTGGAGGATCTCGACTGGATCGGCCCCGACGTCTGGTTCGCCCATGGCATCCACTTCGACGCCGACGAGATACGCCGCGTCGGGGCCGCCGGCACCGGCGTCGCCCACTGCCCGAGCTCGAATGGCCGCCTCGGCTCAGGGATCTGCGCCGTGACGGATCTGCGGAGGGCCGGCGCACCAGTCGGCCTCGGGGTGGACGGTCCGGCCTCGAACGAGGTCGGGACCTTGTTTCCCGAGCTGCGCCAGTCCCTCTACTTCGCCCGCCAGCGCGCCGGCAGCGCCGCGGCGTTCTCCCCCTTAGATGCACTCGAGCTCGCGACAACAGGCGGCGCCCGTGCCCTTGGTCGGCACGACCTCGGCCGGCTCGAGCCGGGCGCGCCCGCAGACGTCGCGGTGTGGCCCGCCGGTGACCTGGCAGACATGTCCGATCCGCTGGCCGGGCTCGTGCTCGGTCCCGATCGCCGCGTCCGCCACCTGCTCGTAGGGGGCAAAGACGTCGTGACCGACGGCGCCTTGACAGGCGTGGACCTCGCGGGAGCCAGGGAAGACCTGGTACGCCGGGCAAAGAGGCTCTGGGCATGTTGATCAGCGGGGGCACCGTCGTAGACGCTGCCGGGGAGCGCTCCTGCGACCTGCGTGTCGGCACCGACGGGAGGGTGGAGGACGTAGCCCTTGGCCTCGTGCCTAGGCCCGGCGAGCCCGTGCATGACGCGACGGGCAAGCTGGTCGTGCCCGGAGGCGTGGACGTTCACACCCATCTCAATCTTCCGCTCGGGGCAGTCCGGGTCTCCGACAGCTTCGCGACAGGTACGAGGGCCGCTGCGCTTGGTGGCACGACGACGATCATCGACTATGTCACCGTGCAACGGGGCGAGGATCCGATGGAGACCGTGGGCCTCTGGCGGTCTTGGGGGAAGGATTCGGCCATCGACTGGGGGCTGCACCTCACCTTCACCGAGCCTGCTTCAGAGTCGACGCTCGCGGCCGCGACCGATGCCGGCATCACGTCGTTCAAGCTGTATCTCGCGTACCCTGCCAGCCTGCAGGTGGACGACGGCACGGTGCTGCGCCTCATGCGCGCCGCGCGACGCCACGAGATGCTCGTCAACCTTCACTGCGAGAACGGCGACGCCATCGAAGAGCTCCGCCGGGAGGCCGTCACGGCCGGGCGCACGGCAGTTGCGGAGCACGCCCGGACGAGGCCGGCAGCCCTCGAAGCTGAAGCGGTCAATCGTGCCGCCGTCTTGGCGGAGATCACCGGGGCGGGAATCTATATCGTGCATGTCTCCTCTGCCGACGCTCTCGCCGCGGTGCGCGCCGCGAGGCAGCGGGGCGTCGACATAACGGCGGAGACCTGCCCGCACTACCTCTACCTGGATGCAAGCCGCCTCGAAGGCGAAGACGCCGCGGATTTTGTCTGCACGCCTCCGCTGCGCGACCCATGGCATGCCGCGGAGCTGTGGCGGGGGCTTGCCGATGGATCAATCCAGACCGTCGCAACGGACCACTGTCCCTTCTGGCGCGCGGATCGTCGCGCCGGCATGGCTCACTGGCACGGCGACGCCGCAGGCTTCACGGACATACCCGGGGGCCTGCCCGGGATCGAAACCCGCCTCGCCCTCCTCTTCGAGGGGGTGCGCGCCGGCAGGATCACCGTGGCTGACTGGGTGCGGCTGTGCGCGGAGGCGCCGTCGCGGACCTTTGGCCTGTGGCCGGAGAAGGGCTCTCTCCAGATCGGCGCCGACGCAGACGTCATCGTCTGGGATCCCAGCCGCAGGCAACCCTTGGGCGCGAGCTACCTGGATATGGCAGTCGACCACTCGCCCTACGAGGATATGGTCGTCACGGGCTGGCCCGAGCTGGTGCTCTCCCGGGGCAGGGTCGTCGCACGCGACGGCCGTTTCACTGGTGAGCAGGGGTGGGGACGCTACACGGCACGCCGGCCGAGAAGCTACTCAGGGCCGGGCGAGTAGCTGCCGGCAAGACGGGGAAAGCCTCTCAGGCCGTCCAGCCGGCAAAAGCGTCGATCATGGCATGGACGTCGCTCCCGAGCGGGTAGAGCACCGGGCAGGTGCAGCCGCCGTGAACGTACTCGGCCACCTTCTCCCGGCACTCGTCGGCCGTTCCAGAGGCAGTGATCATCTGCACCACGTCGTCGGGCACGAGCTTGGACGCCGCGACGATCTGCTCCTCGGTGGCCGGCCAGGTGAGTACCTTGGCGATCTCGTCCAGCAACGAGTCCGGCACGCCCGACGCCTTCATGATGTGGGGTTGTTGACCCAGGTACTGGGTGACGAGGAGCCGTGCCGCATCGAGGGCCGCCTTGCGGTCCTCGTCGAGCGAGCACACGACGAGCTGGGGCCGGTCGAGGTCGGTGGCTGACCGCCCTGCGCGCCGAGCGCCGATCTCGAGATGCTCCATCGCAGTCGCGTTGTACGCAGGAGAGACCAGGTAGTTGAGCACGACACCGTCACCTATCTCCCCGGCGAGCTCCATCATCTGCATGCCGGTCGCCCCGATATAGATCGGCACGTCCTTCGGACGCCGCTCCTGGTGTACGTAGTCGAGCTCGACGCCGTCGAGGTGGACGAACTCGCCCGCGTAGGTGACGTTCTCGTCGGCTAGAAGCGCACGCACCGCCTGAACGGTCTCGCGCATTGCGAGAAGCGGCTTGATGCGCTTGACGCCGACCTTGCTCGCAAGCGGCTCCCACCACGCACCGATGCCGAGGATTACCCGACCCGGCGCGAGGTCGTCGAGCGTCGAGAAGGTCGCCGCCAAAAGCGCTGGGTTGCGGGTCCAATTGTTCACGACGCCCGAGCCGACTTTGATCCGCTCGGTGACGGCGAGATAGGCCGCCATTGGCACGGTCGCCTCCCGTACGAGCCTGCTCTCGGCTTGCCATATCGCCGCGAAACCCTTCGACTCGGCATACGCGGAGATCTCCATGCCCTGCCGAACGGGGTGCGCGTCCTGCAGGTAAACCGCGACCGGGGTGCTCATGACCCTACCTCCTCGTGCTTGTGGGCTTCTCGAGACCGAAGGGCGATGTCCTGGGGACGGATCGGTACGCGGGTGAGGTCGATCCCGGTCGCCTGGCGAATAGCTGCAACTACGGCCGGAGTCGAGGAGATGGTCGGCGGCTCACCGGCGCCTTTTGCCCCGAGGGGGGCTCCGGGCTCTCTCTGCTCGATCAGTGCCTGGATGTGGACCGCAGGCATGTCGAGGGCCGTGGGGATGATGTAGTCGGTGAAGGACGCGTTGCGAGGCCTGCCATGGTCGAGGACGATCTCCTCCATCACTGCCAGCCCCACACCCTGGGCTATGCCCCCCTCGATCTGGCCAACGAGCTGCACCGGGTTGAGGACCCGGCCGACATCCTGGGAAGTCGCGATCTCGACGACCCGCACGAGGCCGAGGTCGAGGTCGACATCGACTACGGCGCGATGGGCCGCGAAGGCATAGGAGACGTGAGCGTCGCCCTGGCCGTTCGCGTCGAGCGGCACCGTCGGCGGGTGGCGGTACACCACGGTCTCCTCGATTACCCCGCCCGCCGCAGCCTCCGCGAGCGAAAGATCGAGCGAACCGTCGCGGGCGCCGACCCGGCCGTCCACCACCTCGAGGCCCGCGCGGGGAACTTCCAGACGCTGGGAGACCGTGTCGAGCAGGCGGTCCTTCACCTTCTCGCACGCCGCCGCGACGGCGCCGCCGCTCATCCAGGTCTGGCGGCTCGCCGAGGAGGAGCCCGCCGAGTCGATGCCAGCTGTGGCAGCTTCGCCGAGGACCACCTCCTCGACGCCGAAGACGTCGCGAGCTATCTGCTGGATCAAAGTGACGAGACCTTGGCCGACCTCGACCGCCGCGGTCGTGACCGTGACCCGGCCGTCATCGAGGCGGCAGCGCGCGGTCGCGTAGTCATCGAATCCGGCCGAGTACATGAGGTTCTTGAATCCCACAGCGAAACCCACGCCTCGGCGGACCCGACCGCGGTCCGCGCTCCGCCCTGCCCCCCCTGGGAGCGCGACCTCTGTCAGTGCCTCCGGGCCGCCCTGCGGGAGGGGCGCCGAGGCACACGTACGGATCAGCTCGGCGACCGGAGCCGCGCCGGAGAACTTCTGGCCGGTGATGAGCTCGTCGCCGGTGGCCACCGCGTTGCGCAGTCTCAGCTCGACGGGATCCATCCCGAGCGCGCCGGCAAGCTTGTCCATCTGGGCCTCGTACGCGAAGCAGACCTGGACGGCACCAAAGCCGCGCATCGCTCCGCACGGCGGGTTGTTGGTCCTGACGGCCGTGGCGTCCACGAAAGCGTTGGGAACCTTGTACGGTCCCGCCGCGAAGCTCGCGGCATTTTGCAGCACCGCGGTGGACGACGAGAGATACGCTCCGCCGTCAAGCAGTATGCGCGCCTCCACTTTTACGAGCTTGCCCGCCGCGTCGGCGCTGTGCCGGTACCACATCTTGGCTGGGTGACGGTGTACGTGACCGAAGAACGACTCCTCGCGCGAAAAGACCATCTTCACCGGGCGGGCAATGCGCAGTGCCAGCATACTCAAGGGGATCTGCATGCTCAGGTCCTCGCGGGCCCCGAAGGCGCCGCCGACGCCGGCGAGGTGCAGCCGGACCTGTTCGGTCGGAAGATCGAGGCAGGCAGCAATCTGGTCGCGATCGACATGCAGCCACTGGGTGGCGATGTAAAGGTCGATGCCGCCGTCCCCTGCTGGAACAGCCAGGCCCGCCTCTGTCCCCATGAAGGCCTGGTCCTGCATGCCGACCTCGTAGTAGCCGTCAACGACGACGGCACCCGTCGCGCCGGCCTCGCCGCGCCTCACTTCCTGATGGACAAAGACGTTGCCGTCCGGGTGGATCGGCGGAGCGTCTACCGCCAGCTCCGAGTCGACAAGCGGCGCGGTTAAGTCAAAGTCGACCACGACTGCCGCCGCGGCCCTGCGGGCCGTCTCGGGATGATCGGCGGCGACCGCAGCTACCGGCTCTCCCATATAGCGAACGACGTCTGAGGCGAACACCGGCTGGTCGGGCTTCTCGAGGCCGTAGGTCTTCCGTCCTGTGACGTCGTCAGCGGTGATCACGGCAAAGACGCCGGTCATCGACAGGGCCGGCGAGACGTCGATCGACCTGATCCTTGCCGAGGCATGCGGGGAGCGAACGAGGTGTCCCCATGCCATCTTCTCGTCATGTAGATCGGAGGAGAAGGCGAAGCGTCCGAGCACTTTGTCCCTCCCGTCGGGCCTCGGCGCGCTCTGCCCGAGCCTGAGGGCGGGATTAGTCTTTGTGAGCGCGGCGGTCGTCATGGTCGGCGCGCGATCTCCACTGCCCGCACGGCCGCGAGGATGCGACCGTACCCGGTGCATCGGCAAAGGTTCCCTGAGATGGCCTCCCGCACCTCGAGCTCTGTCGGAGTCGGATTGTGCTCGAAGAGGTCGTGCACGCTTACGATGAGCCCAGGCGTACAGAACCCACACTGGACGGCTCCCTCGTTGACGAACGCCTCCTGGATGTCGGAGAGGTCACCGCCGCCGCGTGACAGGCCCTCCACGGTGACGATCTCGCTGTCGATCGCGCCGGCGGCAAGAACCATGCAAGCGCACTCGAGCCTTCCATCGAGCAATACCGAGCACGAACCGCACTCGCCCTGTTCACAGGCGTTCTTTGACCCCCATAGGCCGAGCCGCTCCCTCAACACGTACAGCAGGCTCTCGCCGAACCAGGCGTCGACGACGCCTCTGCGCTCTCCGTTCACGCGAAGCTCGTAGCTGAGCAGCTCACCCGGATCGCTCAAGTCTCCCATGGCACCTCCTCGGGGCTATCTTCGGCCCTCTTTGCAAGCACGCGCTCCAGGGCACGCCTCGCGCACACCCCTGCAGCGTGGCGGCGGTACTGCGCCGTCGAGCGGTGGTCGTCGATCGGCCGCACCGCCTCACGAACCAGCGCCGAGAACTGCTCCAGATCCTGCTCGCCGCCCCGCAGCCGTCGCTCGTCCCAGTCGATCGCCGTCGTCGCGAACTTTTCGGCAGCGCTCGCCCTGATGATCACGGGTCCGACCGACCCGAGCGCGCATCGCACAGTTCGCCCGACCCAATCGACCACGAGAGCGGCATTGGCAACCGCGATGACCATGGCGTTGCGCGTTCCGACCTTCAAGAACTCCTGCGTCCCGAAGGCGGCTGGCAGCCGGATCTCGACGATTACCTCCCCTTCCTGCAGACAGTTGCGCTTCGGGCCGACGATGAGCTCCGCGACGGAGAGCTCGCGACGGCCGTCACTGCGTCCGACCACGACCTTGGCGTCAAGTGCCGACAGGACCGGCAATGTGTCGCCCGCGGGCGACGCGGTCCCGAGATTGCCGCCGAGCGTGCCCGCGTTGCGTATCTGGGGCGAGCCGACTGTCCGAGCCGCCTGGGAGAGGCCCGGCAGGAGGTCACTGAGCTCCGGGCGCATCAGCTCGCCATAGGAGAGTCCCGCACCGATGACGACGTCGCCACCTTCGCGTCGCCAGCCCTTGAGGTCCCCTACGCCTCTCAGCGACACTATGGCCCGAGGACGACGCTGGGCGTAGTTGACCTCCACCATGAAGTCGGTGCCACCTGCGATCATCTCGGCGCCCGGCAGGCTCGCCAGTGCATCGAAGACACCTTCGAGAGATGTCGGAACGAGTACCGGCACGCCTCAGCCCGCCCATCTGAGACCGAAGAGGACCGAGCAAGCCATGGCACGTGATGTCTTCATAGGCTTCACCACCTCCACCGCCTGGACCTCCTCTGGCAACGGCGCGATTGCCTCACAAGTCTCTCCTCGCCGAGCTGCGTCGGCTAGGGCCGAAGGTCACCGCAGCTGCTATCTACGGCCAATCTAACCCGACCATGTGTCACCTGAGCAACGCCACCGCCATCTCAAGGCCGTACAATCGGGGAGAACGGGACCGCGAACCGAAAGAGAGGCGGCGCAAGGTTGCGAGCAGGTACCTGGAAAGTCGCGCTCTGCGCCGCGGTCTTGGCCCTGCCGGCCGGAACGGTCGCTTCGCGCGGCGGAGCGAAGTTGGCAACTCGGGTGACGGGGTCACTGACCGCGCCCGCCTTCCGGCTCGTGTGGACGGCTTCCTTCCCCAATGACCATCTGCCCATTGCGCTCTCCTCGCCTGTAGTCGCCCAGCTCCCAGGGGGTCCCGCGGCAGTGGTCGGTGATCGCTCCGGGCACATCTTTGCCGTCTACCTCACGCCTCGAGCAAACGGGCGGAGCATCGTGGCGTGGACGGTCACTACGAGGGGGCCAAACGGTCCTGTGGGAGTCGACTCTTCACCATCGACGAGAGGTGGCATCGTCTACTTCGGCATAGGCTGGGCGGGCGAACGTGGCGTGGGCGGCTACGAGGCAATCAACCCGAACGGATCCCGCAGGTGGTTTCACCTCGCCGTGAACCCGTCCACGGACCCGACACGCGACGCGGGTGTGGCCGCGGGCCTCACGGTAGGCGTCCTGCAGTCACAGATCGCTGTCGTAGGTCCGTCGCTCGGGCAGCGCACCTACGTGCTCAACGCGTCGAGCGGCGCGCTCTTGAGGGGTTTCCCCTGGTTCCAGGCCGACACCGAATACTCCACCGCCGCCCTTGCCGACGTCGAGGGCAACGGCCAGAACCAGATCATCGAGGGTGGCAACACCACCGCCGGAATCTCCTATGGCACCAGCTACAGCGACGGAGGTGAGATCCGCATCCTGCGTGAAGGTGGCCGGGGCCAGAATCTGCGGCATCCCGGTTCGGGGCTCTACTGCCAGTACAGAACCGACCAGGGCGTCGACTCGTCGCCGGCGGTCGGTGACATCTTCGGCGGCCGGCCGGGAATCGTCGTCGGCACCAGCGCGGAGCGGGCGGGCAAGAAGACGACCGACGACGTGATCGCGATCAACCCGTCATGCCGACTCATGTGGGAGACGAGACTGGACGGAGTCACGGTGAGCAGCCCAGCCCTGGCAGACGTGCTCGACAACGGCTCGCTACAGGTAGTGGAAGGGACCGAGGGCGGCTCGGTGTATTGCTTAGACGCGGCCAACGGTGCGGTCTACTGGAAGACCAAGGTCAAAGGCTCTGTCATCGGGGGCGTCGTCACCGCCGATCTAGGTCAGGGTCGCCAGGATCTCGTGGTCCCCACGACGAGCGGAGCTTTCATCCTCGACGGCAGGACCGGGGTGGTCCTCGCGACTTTGGAGAACGACGTCGGCCTACAGAACTCCCCGCTCGTAACCGATGACCCGAACGGGACGGTCGGCATCACGGTTGCCGGCTACAGCGGCGCTGGCGGTTACCAGCACGCGGTCATCGAGCATTTCGAAATTGTCGGATCGAGCGGCGCGGATGTGAACGCCGTCGGGACGTGGCCCGAGTTCCATCACGACCCCGGGCTTTCCGGGAACGCGAGCCTGCCCGTAGCTGCGCCGGCTCCACACACGGTGGCAGGATGACGGAGGCACCGGAGGGCTTCGACGGCGAGCGCTACCAAGCACGTTTCGAAGATCTCGTGAAGGCCGGGATGGACGTGCACGGCGAGGCGCGCTTCGTCATGTCATTTGCGCCCGAGAGCGTCCTCGACGCAGGCTGCGGCACCGGCCGGGTCGCCCTCGAGCTTGCTCGTCTCGGCGTCTACGTTGTCGGCGCCGATCGGGACTCCTCGATGCTGGCCGTAGCCCAACGGTTGGGCAGCGAGCTCTTGGAGGAGCTTCCGGCCGCGCGGATCCAGTTCGTCCAGTCAGACCTGGCCGAGCTCGATGTCGGCGGGAGCTTCGACGTCGTGGTGATGGCAGGTAACGTCCCGCTTTTCACCGCACGAGGCACCGAGGAGGCCCTTGTCGCGGGCGCCGCACGCCACGTCAGGCGAGGTGGCGTCCTCGTTGCCGGTTTCCAGCTCGACCGCGGGTACACGCTCGATACCTACCTCCTGCACTGCGCGGCAGCTGGGCTCGAACCGGTGGAGCGGTTCGCTACCTGGAGCCGGGAGCCGTTCGGGGGCGGCAACTACTGCGTATCTGTCCACCGCAGACCCTGAGATCCTGGGCGTCGCCCTCGTGCTGTGGTGCCGGCCTCCGAGCTGGGCCCGAGCGAGGTGGCCCGCACCCGCCGCGATTGGATCACGCGCTCTTGATCCCGAGCCGCCTCAGATCCTGTTGCACGTCGGGCCAGACGTAGGAGCCATCGAAGCCGACCGGCGGAACCCGCAGGGCCGCGCTGTAGTAGGCGAGGACCGAGGCTGTTCCCGGACCCGAGGGAACGACCGTCACGGCCCCCACGTCATAGGTGCTGAGGAAGATCTGGATCGCCCGCGCGGTGGCGGCGTCGTTGGCCGGCGGAGGGCTCGGTTTGCCGTAGAGGGCCCAAACTAGGACCTGCTCAGCTTCATAGGGCGGGAGCAGGAGAGCAGCCCCGCGCACCGGCTTGCCGGTCGGGCCGGCGACCGAGCCTCGAAAGCCGATCAGCTTGAAGCGCATCGAAGCGGCCGACTGCCAGAGCAATGCCTGGTCGTTCGGCCCACCATAGGAAACTGGCAGAGGATAGGACAGCACAACACTTCCAGGGACCAGAGGCGAGTTGGGCGCGGTGAACAGCGCCGGCACGCCCGCGAAGGTCGACTGGTAGGGAAGGGCAGGAAGGAGCGGGAGGAGGGCCACAGCCGCGATCCCGAGGCAGCCAAGGGCCGTGCCCAGGCGCGCGCCTGTCCGTCCGTCTCGCCCGCTCGCCTGCCGCTCGCCTGCCGCCCGCTCGCCTGCCGGGCCCGTCGATAGCTGGGCCACCGCGGGGGATCCCGGCGGTCGCGGCGCGGTCGCGGCCCTTCCTCGAAGCCCGGCGAGCACTCCCTCGTTCCGCATCCGGTCCAGGCCGACGGCCAACACCACCGCGATCCCGAGGTACATCACCGACGAGTACCGCAGATCGAGGGCTCCGCTTATGAGCGGGAGCTTCATGAGCAAGGCGTAGGGAAGCTTGACGCTCCCTTTGCCAGGTCCGAGAGTGATGACCCAACCACCGAGGGCGACCAGCATGAACAGCTGTACCTGACCAACGCGGCGGCAGCGTACGCAGATGAATGCCAGCAGGACGAGGAGCGGGATACCGATATAGGTCGTGTGCTCCACCCCGTTCTTCTGCACGAGCACCATGCCCTTGGCGAGCCAGCTCCCAAGGCCGAAGCGCTGCAGCGACGTCGGGTATATGAGCGAGGCCGGGTAGGAGTGGTACTGGTCGAGCGCGGACACCGGATGCGGCGGGCCTGAGACGTGAAAGGGACCGCGGAAGTAGATCCAGATCGGATAAGCAGCAAGAGCTAAGAACGTCACTCCCGCGCTGAGGGCGCCTCGCAGGAGGTCCCGGCTTCTCTCGAGTGCCGCCCGCGGACGGCGAATGGCCATCACCACCAAGCCGCACACGGCCGCGAGCACCATTATCGCGAGGATCTCGGGCGAGATCATGAGCTGAGCCGCAACCACGACCCCGAGCAGGATGCCATTGCGGACGACATGGCGGCGACGCACGACCAACTCGTCCAGCAGAGCCATCATGATCGGCGGAAGGGGGAGAAACACAAGGAACAGGTGCGATTGGGACTGACCGACCATGAAGGGCGAGAACTCGAAGAGCAATCCCCCGAGAAAGGCGGCGGGCCACCATCTGACCCAGCGCCGCAGGACGAAATACATCGATATCCCGGACAGCGCAAATGCCAAGCGCATCAGGAGGCTGAAGGTCGAGAGAGCACCATATGCCAGCGTGAAGGGCGCAAAGATGATCCCGAGCAACGGGTCGGCGGTGTTGTTCATCAAGTTGACGCCGTGCGGATAGTCGGCCCAGGTCGTATAGAGCGGGTTCAGGCCATGGGAGAGGGCGTAGGCCGGCCAAGCGAGGAACCACACCTGTGAGGAGATGTCGCCACAAGCGCACGGAGGCAGTGTGACGCCCGTAGCCGGAGGGTGAACCCCATAGACAAAGGCGGCCAGCGTTGTGTAGACGAGGACGACGGCAGTTGGGGGACCGTATCTCCGGAGCCGGTCGTGCCTTGGCCCGGCCGCTGGCGGCGTCGCGGCGGACGCCGGCTCGGAGGCAGCGATTTGTTCGTCGATAGAGGAGCCGGCGCTCATTTCGCTGGACAGTACCAGGCCACCTTGCGCCGGTGGCGGCCGGCGCGGGCCGCGCCTCGGGCTCAGTCCGGTGGCACGAGCTTCAGCATGCTTGATCGGACAGCTGAGGGCCGCTCGACCAGGCTCGGGCCGGGCTCGTCGTTGCGCAGCATCGCAGCCGCGGAGGCAAAGTACCTGAGGACCTCGGCCTCGTCCGAGTCCTCAAGGCCGCCGGCTCCCACCGCAGAGGTCATGTGTGCCAGCCAGGCGTCGTGCTCGGCGGCTCCGACGACGAACCCGGCGTGGCGCATTCTCAGGCGGGGATGCCCCCGCAACGCGTCGTAGCGGCGCGGACCTCCGAAGTACTGGGCGAGGAACATCGCGAGGTGGGTGCGCGACCCCGCCATATCCTTCGGATAGAGCGGGCGGAGCACAGGATCGGACTCGACGCCTTCATAGAAGCGGGCCACGAGGGCATCGAACCACTCCTGCCCGCCGACACGGTCGTAGAGGGTTTCTCCCACGGAGCTCAGCTTAGAGAGGGAGGCGGCGCAGGCTTGCCGGCAGCCGCCGGCGGGACGGCTCTGACGCGTTCGCTCCTTCAGATGCGCTCGTGCGCGGCGCCGTCGAAGAGCGGCTCGATACCGAGACGGTCGACATCTCCGATCATCTCGACCTCCGACGGCGCTCCGAGCTCGCGCCACGATGCAGCGGCCCCGAGGATGGGGCGAAGAAGCCTCGTGTCACTCGATGTGTTGAGGAACAGCTGCTCGTTCGAGAGCACGTAGCGGACCGCCCGCGCAAGAGCCGTCTCATCCTCGGTCGGCTTGTACCAACTGAGCCTCGCTCCGGTGTCCTGCGGGCTCCAGCGCCTCTCGGCAATGGACTTGATCGTCTGAACTGCGATCCGTCGCTCGGCGCAGAGCTCGAGAAGCCGCTCCACATCGCGCCGGTAGTCATCGTTGCCGAGCAGGGCGAAGTTGTATGGCACCAGCACCGAGTCGAGGTCGGCGCGCGCCAAAGTGCGTAGGTGCATCCCCGCTATGCGAAGCCCATGTCCGGTGACCCCTACGTGGCGAGCGAGCCCCTCGTCTCGCGCACGCAGCAGTCCCTCCACGGCACCGCCCGCGCCGTGGGCCAGGGACCACTCGTCTTCCTCTACGAGGTTGTGCATCTGGATCAGATCGACATGGTCCACGCCGAGGCGCTCGAGGGAGCGCTCGAGCTCCGCGCGGGCGGAGTCACGCGTCCGGCCTTCGGTCTTCGTGGCGAGAAAGAACACACCTGGATGCCGCGCGAGCCACGGCGCCAGCCTGAGCTCGGAGTCCCCGTACGAGGCGGCTGTGTCGAGGTGGTTGACGCCGAACTCGAGAATGGTAGGCAGCAGCGCGTCGGCCTGTTCTTGTGACATGGAGCCGAGGCCGGCGGCGCCGAAGATGACCCGGCTGCTGCGGTGACCTGTTCGGCCGAACAGTGCGCTCTCGATTGCCTGAGCTTACTCGCGCGACCCACGGACTCTGCCCGTTGGCCGCCTCATCGAGAGGTCATGACGCGCCGGACAGTTGCCGCAAGGACGGCGGTGAATGATGCCCTCGTCGCCTCCGTCGAGGGCTCCCGCACGACATTCAGACGGTATCTCTCAGTCCCCCTCGTGTCGAGCACATAGACGGCGTAGCTCGTGACGCCACCCGATCCCGGCGGCGCCACCCCGGCGCTAACCCTGTCGGCCTTCCAGAGCGCCGCGAGGCGGTTCACCGGCCCGGTAAGAAAAAGCCAGTTCCCCACGGCGCCCAAACCCTGCGCCCGGTCGAACGCCCTCAGTGCCGCCAGCGAGCGGTCGCGAGGACTCGTGTCGATCGCGACAAACTCGACTCTTGCACGCTCGGCTGCGAGCAAGCCGTCCGTCTGGGCTAGCTCATGACCGAGAGCGCGGCTCGACTCGGTGCCCACGGGGTCGAGGAAGGCGAGCACCACCACCTTCCCGCGCAGGCCCGCGAGCCTCTCGGTCCTGCCGGACTGATCTCGCAGAACGAAATTGGGCACGGCGACGTCGATGCGAGTCGGCGGACCATCGATCGCCTGGTAGGCGATCGGATCGGCGCGAGAGTTGATCGCGGCCCCCACAATCGGCACGACACCGAGCGCCGTCACTGCAAGAGCCCCAAAGCTGCAGAGACCGCGCAAGACATAGCCCGGGCGCTCTCGCGCCCTGTTCCCCCACGTCGGCCGCGACACGGCATCTCCTGAAGCCAAGGACTGCCCACGATCAGGTCCCAGCCGGGCAGGAAGCTCTAATTCGGGAGACAGCAGCTCCACCTCGGTGCCCGCACGAGTGACTGCCAGATACGCGGTGACAAGGATGACCAAAGTCGGGATCATGCTGTTCGGGTCCGTGCCTGTCCCGCCGAGGAAACCCAAGTCCTGCACCAGCACCCAGTCAGCCAGGCACACCAGGACGGACGCGCCCAAGGCGAAGCGAAGTGTCGCTGTCCTCTCGGAGAGATAGGCCAGCCCGAGGAAGCTCAACACGACTACGACGGCCAGGTTCACCGCCAGGCCGTTGGCTCCGGCAAAGGAGGCAAACGCCGTGATCCATGACGAGAGGTAGTGGGGCTGAGGGGTCCTAGCCATGGCAGCCAGCATCGAGACAAGCGTCCCCGGACCGTTCTGCGCTGTCCCATCCCCGCGCCAAAAGCCGCGCCCGGGCCAGGCTTGCAGCAAAGCCATCAACAGGAAGAAGATGCCAGCCGTGCGCGTGATCGCCAGACCGACCTGGCCCTCCTCCCATCGTCTGTCGTCGAGCACGATCAGAGCTCCGGCCACGCAGTAGAGCAGGGCGGCTCCCGGTGCCCCGAACATCCAGCTCGCCCCGGGGGCAAGAAGACCACCGAACGACTCGCCGAACACCCAGGCTGTCAGTCCCCAAACCACGCTCGCGGCGCCGGCACATCTCGACCAGACCCCCCGGGGCGCAAGCAACAGCCAAGTCCCGATCCCGAGACCGATCCACATAGAAGCGCAGCTCACGACGATCGGGTGATAGCTCCAGACGACTACAGCAAAGCTCGCGACCTGGCGAACCCACAAAGGTGCCGACGCAGCTGATGGCTCGAAGACCCTCGAGGGCACGTACAGAGGCACCGACGTCTGCAGCCCTAAAAGCGCGTCGAAGATCCACAGCAACGCGAATCCGATCCGGAGAAAGCGGCGGGCCGCAGGCTCGGTGTCTCCGCGGTCGTGGCTGGTGCTGGCTGCTCCCACGACTGCTCCGGTGGATACGCGGGCGGCACTCGGCCGGCGCAGTCCGATGACGAGCACTGCCCAAATGGTCGCGAGCAGCACGAAGATGCCGGCGACGATAACCGACTGACGGATCAGCGCGGAATGGAACGCGGAGACGATAAGGGCGTTGCCTGGCGGTACACCCCTGCTCATCCCCGGCATCGTGAATCGGCTCCCTGCAACTCCTCAGGTGCGCGCGCGGCCGGAGCACCGGCGCAAAACCGCCGGGCATGGGCCGGCCGCTGCCGGTTCCGCCGTGCTGTAAGTTCCGCCACTACTCCCCTACACGGTACCGGAACTTCGTCCCGTGTGCCGGAATTGTGACGAAGTGGCGCTTCAGCGACATGGCGATGACCGGTGGAGCCGCATCATCAGTTGCCAGCCGGCGCATCCGGCCCTGGCGCTGCCCACCCTGCGCCGTCGAGGGATTTCTCCTAGGAGCGGACCCGGTCGGCCGCCGGGTCATAGAGGGGCCGGTCATGGCGAATCGCAGGGAACTGCTCGCCGGCAACCTCTACCGAGAAGGCCGTCCCGGCCGCCAGCTCGATCGGGAGAAAGGCCGAGAAGATAGTCCGAGCCACGGTGTATCCATAGCCGGCGCTTCTTACGGGGCTCAGGTACCCGGTCGGCGGATGCACCAGGCATTCCCCCCCGTGCATGGCGAGATCCGCGTCAGCAGTGAACCAGCAGAGCTTTCTCTGCGGCCCCTGTGCGGAGATCGCCCGCAGGGCCGGGCCCGCCAGCAGCTCGGGCCTGTCCGCCTTTACGGCAAAGCCGAGGCCGACCTCGTAGGGGTTCGTGTAAGCGTTCATGTCGAGCGCCCAAGCCAGATACTGCTTCTCGAGACGCAGGCTGTTAAGAGCGCGGTAACCGGCGTCTCGGATCGCGAATGTGGACCCGGCCTCGATAAGCTGCTCGTAGAGTCCGCGCACGTACTCCGTCGGCACGTGCAACTCGTATCCCAACTCGCCTACATAGGTGACACGTAAGGCCCTGACCGGGGCATAGCCGATGTCGACGTCTCGCGCCGTCATGTAGGCAAAGGACTGCCTGGACAGGTCCGCCCTGCTCAGAGCTTGCAGTAGATCGCGCGACCTCGGTCCGCAGACGTTCAGCACGCCAAAGTCAGAGGTGACGTCTCGGATCACAACTGTGCCGTCATCTGGCGCGTGCTCGAGGAGGAACGCGACGTCATGGCGACCAAAGCCGCTCCCGGTCACGAGATAGAACAGGTTGGTACCCAGTCGAGTGATGGTGACGTCGGCTTCGATGCCACCTCTTTCGTTCAGCAGTTGGCTGTAGACGACGCTGCCAACGGCGACGTCGGTCCGGTTGCCCGCGAGCTTTGCCAGGAGCTCGACAGCGCCCGGTCCGGACAGCTCGTACTTCGAGAACGAGCTCTGGTCGATAACGGCAACCGAGGTGCGGATGGCCTCGTGCTCGGCGCCGACCGGCTGAAAGGCGTTGCTCCTCCCAAATGTCGGCTCCTCTGCTTCGTGGGTGCCCTGCGGCGCGAACCAGTTCGCTCGTTCCCAACCGAACTTGGTCCCCAGCACCGCACCGCGCAAGGAGAGGACGTCGTAGAGAGCGCTCCGGCGCTGACCCCGCGGGGCACTCAGCTCCCGGTTCGGATAGGCGATCGAGTAGTAGTGGCCGTAGGCCTCCACGGCGCGTTCTTCGAGATAGGTCGGGACGCTGTGCGAAGCGCCGAAACGTCGAACGTCGAAGTCCCAGAGGTCGAGGCCGGGATCGCCGTCGGCGATCCAGTTCGCCACTGCCCACCCGGCGCCACCGGCAGCTGCGACGCCGGCCGAGAATCCGCAGCAGTGATAGAGGTTGTCGAGATCCTCGGTCACGCCGAGCAAGGGCTCGGCGTCCGGAGAGAAAGGGATCGGACCGTTGATGAAGCTCTGGATGCCCAGCTCGGCCGCGAACGGGATGCGCTTGCTCACGCCCATATGTATGGGCTCGAAACGGTCGTAGTTCGGCTCGAACAACTGCGGTCCGAAGTCGCGCGGGACTGTCCGCCAAGGTGCCCTTGTCCCCTCCTCCCATCCCCCGAAAGCAAGCGACCCCGATTCCGGCTTGAGGTAGAACCGGGCATCTGGGTCGCGAAGCGTCGGAAGGTCGGCCGGTATCTCGGCGGCTTTGCCCGTGACGACATACTGGTGCTCGACCGCGTTGACCGCCACGTCGACTCCAGCCAAGCGGGCGGTCTCCGCCCCCCACATGCCGGTGGCGTTGACGACAGTCTCGCACTCGATGCGTCCCTGTTCGGTGACGACAGCCGTGACTCGGCGGCCGACTCTCTCAAGCGCCTCCACCCGGCAGTGCTGAACGATCCGGACGCCGGCTGCTCTGGCCCCGCCGGCAAATGCGTGGGTCAGCTGGCTCGGGTCTATGTAGCCGTCGCTCGGAACGAAGGTCGCGCCGTGGACGCCATCGATGTCGAGGAACGGGAACAGTTCCTTGGCCTCGGCCGGAGAGGTCAGGTGGACGTCGAAGCCGAAGCTCTTGCCAGCGGTGGCCAGCCGGCGAATCTCCCGCCAGCGATCGGGGCTCGAGGCAACCCTGAGGCTGCCCACCGGCCTCCAGCCGGTCGCAAGGCCCGTGTCCTGCTCGAGGCGATCGTAGATCTCGACGCTCTTGGCCATGAGCTGGGTGAGGCTCGCGGAGCTCCTGAGCTGACCGACGAGGCCGGCCGCGTGCCACGTCGAACCATCGGTAAGCCCGCGGCGCTCGACGACAGTGACACCGTCGACGCCTCGGACGGCCAGTTGGTAGGCGATGCTGCAGCCGACCACGCCTCCGCCTATGATCACGACTCGGCTGCTCGCAGGGACCGTGGTGCCTTGCATGTCCCCCATGAGGGGCGACCATACCAGCGTCACTCCCTAAGGTCTAGACATTTAGATCCCAGATGTGTAGGTTCTCGCGGAGAGTCGGGAGTCCAGACACAAGGGCAGGACATGGGAGCAAAAGGGGCGGCGACGGACGGCTCGGACGACCCCCGAGGACCCGACGGAGCTCTCAAGCGGCTGCTCTTGCAGCTCGACTGCGTCGGTAGCCGCCCCTTCACAGTGAGCGAGCTGTCAGGCGGGCTCACGAACAAGAACTACCGTGTGAACACACCCGAGGCCGACCTCGTGGTCCGGGTAGCGGCTCCCAATGCCGGTGCGCTCTCGATCGACAGGGATAACGAGTATCACAACTCTCTTGCCGCTGCAGCCGCCGGGGTCGGCGCGCCAGTCGTCGAGTACCGGCCCGAGCTCGGCGTTCTCGTCGTCGGTTACATCGAGGCCCGGACCTTCCACGAAGAGGACCTGCGAAGCGGTCTCCACCTGGCCAGGGTGGCGGCAGCTTGCCGGTGTCTTCACGGCGGTCCCCGCTTCCGCAACGACTTCGACATGTTCGAGCTGCAGGGACGCTACCTCTCGATAGTCCGAGAACGCGGGTACCGCCTCCCCGACGGCTACCTCGAGCTCGCGCCGCAGGTCGAGCGCATAAGGGCTGCCCTGAGTGCAAGAGCCATGCCGACCGTGCCTTGCAACAACGACCTGCTCGCCGGGAACATCCTCGACGACGGCGAGCAGATATGGCTGATCGACTACGAGTACTCGGGGAACAACGACCCGTGTTTCGAGCTCGGTAACATCTGGAGCGAATCTGGGCTCTCCCTCGAACAGCTTGGTGAGCTCGTCGGTCACTACTTCGGCCGTGGCAGAGTCGACCTTGTCGCGCGCGCCCGCCTGCAGGGTCTCATGTCCAAATACGGATGGACGCTGTGGGCATCGATCCAGGACGGCGAAGCCGATCTCGACTTCGACTTCTGGTCCTGGGGGATGGAGAAGTACTCAAGGGCGGTGGCCGAGTTCGAAGGAGACGTCTTCGACGAGCTGGTCGATACTGTGACTCACGGCTCGTGAGACCGAGAACCTAGGAGGGCAAGCATGTCGATCGCGGTCCCCGCGCGGGCGCAGGTCGTGATCATCGGCGGTGGGGTGATCGGGCTCTCGACTGCCTACCATCTGACGAAGCAAGGTTGGAAGGACGTCGTCGTCCTCGAGCGCAACCAGCTGACCTCCGGCACCACCTGGCATGCGGCCGGGCTCATCACCTCTGCCGGCATGACCGACGAAGCCTCGCTCACCATGAGCATCTACTCGCGCGAGCTGTATGCCCGCCTCGAGGACGAGACCGGCTTGTCGACGGGGTTTCGGCGGTGCGGACACCTGCACGTAGCCACGACGCCCACACGGGTCGAATCCATGCAACGAGAGGCCGCCTATGCCAAGCGCTTCGGCCAGGAGTCCCACGAGGTGAGCCCCGACGAGATAGCCGAGCTGTGGCCGCTCGCCGAGACGTCCGACCTCCTAAGGGGCTTCTACGTGCCGGCCGAAGGACGGGCGAACCCCCACGACGTCGCCATGTCTCTGGCCAAAGGCGCGCGTCAGGGCGGGGCCAGGATCTTCGAGGGCATCGCGGTGACGGGCGTCACGAGGGAGGGCGACCGGGTGAACGGCGTGGTCACCGATGGTGGACCCATCGCAGCCGAGGTGGTCGTCCTCTGCGCGGGCATATGGAGCCGTCAGCTCGGCGACAAGATAGGCGTGCGGATCCCCCTGCAGGCAGCCGAGCACTACTACCTGATCACCGAGCCTTTCGACGGCGTGCATCCGGACCTACCCGTCCTCGAGGATCCTGCCACCTATGGCTACTTTCGCGAGGAGACGGGCGGCCTGCTCGTCGGCCTCTTCGAACCAGAGGCGGCGGCCTGGAAACTCGAGGGCATACCCGAGGATTTCGCCTTCGGTGAGATAGAGCCCGACTGGGACCGGATCGGCCCCTACGTCGACCTCGCGATGTCACGGGTGCCCGCCGTGCGATCCGTCGGGGTGCGCAAGTTCTTCTGCGGTCCTGAGTCATTCACATCCGACGTGCACCCACTGCTGGGCGAGTCGCCGGAGCTGAGGGGTTTCTTCGCGGCCACGGGCCTCAACTCGCTCGGCATCCTCCTCGGCGGCGGCGTCGGCAAGGTCATGGCGGAGTGGATAGTGAGCGGCCATCCACCGCTCGACCTGACCGGTTACACCCTCGATCGTGCGAGCCCGCACGAGGCGACAGCACGGTTCCGGCGCGTACGGACGCCAGAGCAGCTCGGAGTTCTCTTCGGGGACGCCGTAGCCCCGGGGTGGACACCGAAATCGGCGCGCGACATCCGCCGATCGCCGCTTCACGAGAGACTCGTCGCTCACGGCGCGCGCTTCGACACCACGACCGGATGGGAGTGGGCGGACTTCTTCGCTGGCCTCGGTGCGAAGGCCCCGGCGGTGGAGCAGTCATTTTCTCGCGAGGCGCACTGGCCCCTCATCGAGTCCGAGCATCGCGCCGTACGAGACGGCGTAGGGCTGCTGGACATGTCCTTTATGTGCAAGTTCCTCCTCCAGGGTCGAGACGCCGGCGTGGTGCTCGACCGCCTGGTCGTGTCGGACGCGGCGTCGGCGCCTATCGGCAAGGTTGTATACACGGCCATCTGTCATGAGGGCGGGGGTATGTGGGTGGACTGCACCTTTACCCGACAAGGGCAAGACAGCTACGTCGTGATCGGTACCGATCTCGTCGCGCGCCGGCTCGAGACCCTGCTGCGGCGTGGCCTCCGCGCCGAGGACCGCGCCACGGTGACAGATATGACGGCGGCTTTCGCCCTCCTCAGCATCCAAGGACCGCTGTCACGCGCGCTCCTCTCCATGGTGACGACAGCGGATCTGTCCAACGAGGCATTTCCGTACCTGAGCGGCCGCGCGATAGACGTTGCATACGCCCCCGCTGTCTGGGTTCAGCGGGTGACATATGTCGGCGAGCTCGGCTACGAGCTTCATGTGAGCGCGGAGTTCGCGGTGTCGGTATATGACGCGATCTTCGAGTTAGGTGGCAGCTTCGGGCTGCGCGACATCGGCATGTCGGCCCTGAACGGTCTGCGGCTCGAAAAGGGGTACCGGGACTACGGGCACGACATAGGCAACGACGACACACCGCTCGAAGCCGGTATCGGCTTCGTCGTCGACTACGAGAAGCCCGGCTTTGCCGGTCGCGCGGCGCTCGTCTCCCAGCGCGAGAACCTGCCGCTGCCGGCGCGCCTCGTGAATGTGCTCGTGCTCGATCCCGAGCCGCTCCTGTTCCACGGAGAGGACGTGCTCCGCGACGGAGCGCTCGTCGGCGAGATCGAGGCCGGCGCGTACGGCTACAGCCTCGGTGGCTCCGTCGCCATCGCCACCGTGCGCTGCGAGGAAGGGGTCACCGGCGCCTGGCTGTCGGGTGGAGCCTTCGAGGTCGAGGTAGGCCGGCGCCGCTACCCCGCGAGGGCGCAACTGGGGCCGCTCTACGATCCGGAGCGATCCCGCATCCTCGCCTGAGCCCTTCCCGACGTGGCGCGGCCGACTTCCCTCGGCCCTGGTGGCCAGTCGCGCGTGGGGGTCGCGACCATGCCACCATGTATGGATGCGCATAGGGGTTCTCACAGGTGGCGGCGACTGCCCGGGGCTCAACCCAGCGATCAGGGCCGTCGTCCGCAAATGCGAGGTGGGTTACGGCGACGAGGTGATCGGGTTCCTCGACGGCTGGCGAGGAGTCGTCGAGGACGCTACCGTGCCTCTCGACGTCGAGCGATGCCGCGGCATCCTTCCGCGCGGTGGCACCATCCTCGGCACCTCGCGGACCAATCCATACCGGATCGAGAACGGGCCGGAGCAAGCCGTCGAGACGATCGAGCGGCACCACCTCGACGCGCTCATCGCGATCGGCGGAGAGGACACGCTCGGCGTCGCCGACAAGCTGGGCGCATCCGGCATACCGGTCGTTGGAATCCCGAAGACGATCGACAACGACCTGTCCGAGACCGACTTCACCATCGGCTTCGACACCGCGGTGCAGATCGCCGTCGAGGCGATCGACCGCTTGCACACCACGGCCGAGTCGCACCACCGGGTGATCGTCTGCGAGGTCATGGGCCGCCACGTCGGCTGGATTGCCACCTACGCCGGCATCGCCGGTGGCGCGACCGTCATCCTTGTGCCCGAGGAACCGTTCGCGATCGACAGCGTCTGTCAGTACCTGCGGCACCGCCATTCCTCGGGCACTTACGCCTCTATCGTCGTTGCCGCCGAAGGAGCCAAGCCCGTCGAGGGAACCCTCGCCCTCGTCGCCCCCGAGCTCGACCAGTTTGGCCACGAGCGACTCGGGGGAATCTCCACGGTCGTTGCCGAAGAGGTGGAACACCGGACCGGTTACGAGTCGAGGGTCACGATCCTCGGACACGTGCAGCGCGGCGGTACGCCGAGCGCATTCGACCGGGTTCTCGCCACGCGCTTCGGCACGGCCGCAGTGGATTGCGTCCACGACGGGGCCTGGCGTTCGATGGTGGCACTGCACGGGACCCGCGTCGAGAGGGTCCCTATCGCGGATGCCGTCGCGAAGCTCAAGACCCTCGACCCTGACCTGTTCCGCTCGGTAGCCGAAGTCTTCTTCGGCTGATACTTTCCCCCACTGGCGCTGAGCCAGGCGATCGATTCCGGGATCCGCACTGCGGCCGCAGCCGCCAGGTCCGGTGGAGCGACGAGGCCTCAACCAGCCGCTCGCGCCTCCTCGCCGCCAGGCTGGGAGAAGTCGATCGTCTCGGCTGTCTCGGTGCCGTTGGTGCGGTCCGGGTAGCTGACGAACCTCATGCAGATGTTGAGCTCGTCGATGACGTTCGAAGCCTCGATCTTGACCCCGCCGTCGAGCTCCATCGAGCCTGTCGTGTGGGCGTCCTCGATGAGGGTGAGGTCGTAGCCAAGATCCAGCGCCCCGTAGGCCGTGGCTCGGATACACCAGTTCGTCGCAGCTCCAGCCAGCGCGATGTGGGTCGCGCCGAGCGTCGCGAGCTTGGTCTCGAGCTCGGTCTGTTGGAAGCAGGAGTTGAACTGTTTGTGTATGAGGATCTCGTCCTCTAAAGGAACGAGCTCCGGCACCCACTGCCACTGCGGGCTACCGTAAGCGAGCTCCTCGTCCGAGTGCTGCACCCACAAGACGGGCACGGCCGCTGCGCGTGCGCGCTCGACAGCGCGCGCCACGTTCTTGACGACTCGGGCGGAATCCCACGCCTCGCCCATCACGCCGACTTGTACGTCGACAACGAGCAGCACCTTCTTGTCGCCCTCGCGCACCGTTGCCATGATGACCCCCCTTGTGCTCGCCAGACAGTGATCCTCAGCCGTAGCTAGTTGGATCGACAGTAGTCGCGGCGCGCGACGGCCGCCGCCAGGACGCCGGCACTCCCAGCCGTCTGCTCAGCCCGCCGACGCAACCACGTCAGGCAAGCTGACCACCACGTGCAGCCCGCCCTGTGGCCTCGCCACCGCCGTGACCACCGCACCGTGCGCGTCGGCGATCGCCTTCACGATTGCCAGACCGAGACCGTGACCGCTCGAGCGAGACGTACGGTCCGTTTCGAGCCGCTGGAACGCACCGAACCGGCGGCCGACGTCCACAGCCGCGACGACCGGCCCGGTGTTGGTGACCGCCACCCGGCTCTCAGCTCCCGAACGGCTCGTCGCTACCTCCACGGTGCCGCCGGGCACGTTGTACTCCAAGGCATTGTCGAGCGAATTGGCGACCAGACTCTCGATCAAACTCGTGTCCCCGCTCGCCGGCGCTGGCGCCAGCGACACCTGCAACACCGTGTGCTGACCGGCTAGTGGCGTCCGCAGCTCGTGTGAGGCGTTCGCAACGAAACGCCGGTGGGTCGCAAACGATCCTTCCAAGCGCCCGAACAGCCCGTCGAGGGTGCGGCCGAGCTCGGTGAGTTCATCGTCCGGCCCGGCGACACCGAGGCGTCGGTGGAGGTTAGTCGCGGAGATCTCCCGCGCACTCTCGTTCCTCTCACGTAAGGGCCGCAAGAAACGCGCCGCGACCCACCATGCCACCGCCACCGCCGCGCAGACGGCGACGAGCGCCACGAGAGCTGCTCCGATGGCGAAGTGGCGACCGTTGAACTGCGCACCGCTGATCGGCGGAACGCCGTACGGATGCGGGGCGACTGAGGTCGAACCGCGCTGGATCAGCAACCCGGCGACCCCGAGCACGAAGGCTGGCGCACCGTACGCGGCCGTGATGGCGACGGGAGGCCACAGCGTCCGGTTCCAGTACGACTACTCCCACGACCTCGCCGGAACGCCAGGTACCGTCTCGCCAAGCAATCCGCGTTGGCTTCGGCTCGTGCGCCGCGGCGGCGCGCTCACCGCCTACGACTCGACCAACGGATCGTCGTGGCGCGAGATCGGGTCGACCGCCCTCACGGGGCTGCCAAACACGGTTGATATCGGTCTGTTCCTCACCTCGCCCGTCACCTATGCCCAGTCGAGCCAGGGCAACGCCACGCAGGCGACCGCTCGCTGCGACCACGTGAGCGTGCAGGGCCGCACGACCACGGTGGCCTGGCAGCCCACCAGCGTCGGCGGCGGCAACAACTTCTACCCGACGCTTGGCTTCGGGATCGCCCGCCGCATCGATGGCACTTTCGTGATCACGGGCACCGGCGACATCGCCCCCGGCGTGTTGGCCGGCATCATCGCCCAGAATCCGGCTACGGGACAGACGATCATCGGCATCCTCGTGGGGCTCATCGTCCTCATCGTGATCGCGACGGTGTTCGTCACGGCCGAATACCGGCGCCGGCTCATCCGCACGACGTTCACGGCGATGCCGAACCGCGGCCGAGTCCTCTCTGCCAAGGCGATCGTCATCTTCGCCGTGGCGCTTCTAACCGAATCGGTCGCGGCCGCCATCTCCATCCCGATCAGCCGGCACCTCTTGATCAGTAACGGGAACTTCCTCTTCCCGGTCGGAGCACTCACCGCGGCACGCGAGGTGTTCGGGTCCGCGATCCTCGTCGCGTCGTCGCCTCTCGTCAGCTACCCCTATACCGTCCAGAACGGCTACTACCCGCTCGGCGCCTGGGTCTCGCTGATTGTGCCGTGCTGCTACGCCGCCCTCGCGCTCGGCGAGGCGGCGATAGTGCTCCGCCGGAGGGACCCATGACCGATGCGCTCAGGGCGGAATGGACGAAACTCCGCACTTCACCCGGCACCGCCTGGATCCTGCTGGCAACCGTCGCGCTCACGGCCGGGCTCAGCACGCTGGTCGCGGGCACGATCCACGTCAGCGGCCGGAGCGGAGAAGACCCCACCAAGATCAGCTTGATCGGCGTCGACCTCGGACAGGCGATCTTGGCCGTGCTCGGCGTCCTCGCCGCCTGGAGCGTCGGCGCGCTCCTGATCGGCGGCTGTACGCTCCAGGTCCGCAACTCATAGCGGTCGCCGTAGATGCGGCCCAACGATCGCCACAGTCCGACGCCTGGCCAGCTCCTCGAGGATTTCTCCCTACGGGGCCTGCATCAGGCAACGTTCGACGATGTCTGGAGATGGGCCGACCACTACCGACCGTCAGATCAGCCCTCAGCCGTCGTCAAGCCGACCGGACAAGCCACCCCCGTTCCTCCCAAACCGCAGTATCCCGTCGGATTCTTCGCGAGGTACTGCTGGTGGTAGTCCTCGGCGTAATAGAACGGGCCGGCCTCGGCGATCTCGGTAGTTATCTCACCGTGGCCCGCAGATATCAATGCCGCCTGGAAGCGGTCACGTGACAGCTTGGCCGCAGAGAGCTGGTCATCGGACGCCACGAATATCGCCGAGCGGTACTGGGTCCCAGCGTCGTTCCCCTGCCTCATGCCCTGCGTGGGGTCGTGACTCTCCCAGAAGATTCGCAGCATCTCGCCATAGGTCGTGCGCGCGTTGTCGAACACGACGAGTACGACTTCGGCGTGGCCCGTTCGACCCGTGCACACCTCCTCGTAGGTAGGGTTCGGGGTGTAACCACCCGAGTACCCGACAGCCGTCGTGACGACTCCCGAAGCCTCCCAGAATTTCCGCTCTGCCCCCCAGAAACAGCCAAGTCCGAATATGGCCGTCTCGGATCGGGCCGGATAGGGCGGAGCCATGGGACGGTGGAGGACCACATGGGTGCTCGGAGGAAGAGTTGCCGTCGTCCTTCCCGGCAGCGCCTTGTCCCTCGCGACCAACTCGTGCTTGCCGGCGCCGAAAAGACCCACCTTGTCCCACCTCTGCTCGCGTCTCCCACAGGTCCCAACGCATCTTGTAGCCCTATCTGTTCCCTCCGGCCGGAGCGGTGGCTAGCGTCGGCACGAGGCCGGCACGCGGTCGAGGGCGAAGCGACAGGAGGCACCGTGGGGCAGGCGACGAGATGAGCACACGGCTCGACGGCAAAGTTGCCCTCGTCACCGGATCGTCGAGTGGGATCGGCGCCGCCACCGCGCGGGCACTTAGCCGCGAGGGAGCCACTGTCGTCCTCAACTCCTCGTCCTCGGCGAAGGCGGGCCGGGCCCTGGCGGCAGAGCTCGGCGATGCCACCTACCTCATGGCCGATATCTCCGACGAGACCCAGGCAAGAGAGCTGGTCGAAGCCTCCGCCCGGCGCAACGGTCGCCTCGACATCCTCGTCAACAACGCCGGGGTCACCGTCAAGATCCCGCACCGGGAGATCGACGAGGTGACCGGGGCGGTCTGGGCGAAGAGACTCGGCGTCAACGTCCTTGGCACCTGGAACGTCACCGCGGCCGCCATTCCATACCTGCGGGCGGCAGCCCGCGACCACCAAGGCGGGTCCGTCGTGGTGAACGTGTCCTCAGTCGCCGGCATTCGGCCCACGGGATCCTCCATCCCTTACGGGGTATCGAAAGCTGCCGTCAATCACATGACGCTGATGCTCGCGAATGTCCTCGGGCCCGAGATTCGCGTGAACGCCGTGGCGCCCGGGCTCGTCGACACACCCTGGACGGCTGGGTGGGACCACGAGAGGAGCCTCGTGCACTCGAGAGCACCTCTCAAGTCGAGCGCGCAGCCCGAAGACGTGGCCGATGTGATCATGGGACTCGTCCACTCGTACCAGGTGACCGGCGAGGTCGTGATGGTGGACGGGGGCCTGCACCTGCGCTGAGGCGTCCGGCGCGGGCGCCTCAGGCGAGCGAGTCGAGCCGCAGCAGCAACCACTCGAGGAGCAGGACCTCGTTGACGTTGCGCTGAAGTCGCTCCGCAGCCTCGGCGATGAGCTCGACGGCCCTGAGGGAGGCGGACGAGACCTGGGTCCCCTGCGGGCCGTCGAGCCGCGCCCTGTACACGCCGGCCAGCGTCGCGAGCCCGGCGCGCATCTCGTCTGCTCGCACTCGGCGCTGCTCGCGCCGGTGACGATCCTCGATCGCTGCCCGGCCGGAAATGGTCCGCTCCCCGAACCGCTCGGCCTGGGACGCCAACGCCTCCAGCTCTGCCGACTGGCGAGCCTTCACCGCCTCGAGCGGCTCGAGCGAAGCCGCCACCAGCTCCTCGGCGAGGATCACGACCGTCGCGCCCGTCCCATCGAGGCGCGACGGAATCGACCTCCACCGCTCCAACCGCCTGAAGAAACCCTCCTCGCCCAGAAGGAGCCGAGCGCGATCGAGACGACCGCCGGCTACGTCAGCCACTGCGGTGGCCACCGCGACGTCGGCTCCCTCCTTCACGAGCATCCTCACCACATCGGTACCGGCAAGCGCGTCGAAGGTCACGGTCACGCACCGGCTCGCGATCGTGAGCAGATCGGGAGGGAGACTGTCAGCGACGACGATGACCACGGTCGTCTCAGGTGGCTCTTCGAGAGTCTTCAGCAGGACCGGCGCCGCCTGCTCGACGAGATGGAAGTCGACCAGGATAAGTACCTGAAAGCGCGCCGCGCGAGGCGAGCGCATCGCCAGCCTCACGACCTCCTGTGCCTGGGATACCTGGATCGACGCGCCTTGACGCTCGACGAGAACGACATCGGGATGGCGGAGGGCGAGCACCTCGCTACAGGAGGGACACCCGCCGCAACCACCGCTCGGGCAGGTGATCGCCGCGGCGAACGCCAGGGCCGCCTCACGCTTTCCCGTACCCGGCGGTCCGAGGAACAGGTAGGCATGTACAGGAGTGGCGATCGAGGCATCGAGCTGGCGCACGGCCCTGGCCTGCCCGACGACGCGGCCGAGAACGGGCGCTGTCACCGCCGGCCTCCCCGATGCCGGAGAGCGTCTACAGCCTCTCTCGCGGCCCTCGCGACGGTATCGACGTCGAGGGTCGCGTCTATCACCACCCAGCGGTCGCCCTCGGCTGCCGCGAGCGCACGAAAGCCCCGGGCCACCCTCTCGTGGAACCCTTCGCTCTCTGCCTCGATCCGATCGGGCCGCGAGCAAAGTGCGGCCCGCCCTGCACCGGTCGCGGGCGCAACATCGAGGAGAATGTTGAGATCTGGCCAGAGACCACCTGAGGCCAGCGCGCAGGCGCGCCTCACCTCCTCCAGCGGCAGGCCCCGGCCGTAGCCCTGATAGGCCAGGGTGGAGGCAGAGAAACGGTCGACGACGAGGTCACGCCCGGACTCCAGCACCGGAGCGATGCGCTCCGAGACGTGCTGGGCCCGCGCCGCCAGCATGAGCATGAGCTCAGTGCGGGGATCGAGGGCCCTGCCCTCGTCCTCGGCATCGGGGTGGAGCAGCCACACGCGGATGCGATCACCAAGGTCCGTGCCACCTGGCTCTCGCGTCAGCTCGGCATCGAGAGATTCGGCAAGGAGCCTCGACTGGGTCGACTTCCCCGCTCCTTCACCGCCTTCGAAGGCGACGAACAGGCCGCGGCAGGTCACGGCGGCACCCTAGGGGTCGGCGTTGCCCGCGACATCGGGCAGCGCCTTGCCGGCGTTGCCCGGCG
>CAZAMA010000001.1:50333-74493 GCA_964485645.1 uncultured Acidimicrobiaceae bacterium
CCTTCTTCGCGACGGCCTTCTTCGCGACGGCCTTCTTCGCGACGGCCTTCTTCGCGACGGCCTTCTTCGCCCCGCGGCGCGCGCCACCTCTCGTCGAGGGCGCCGCGTCGCGGCGAGCCGCGATCAGCTCGGCAGCCCGCTCGGGAGTGAGCGTGTCCGGCTCGTCTCCGCGACGCAGCGACGCGTTCACCGTCCCGTCGGTGACATATGGTCCGAAGCGGCCCGACTTCAACAGTATCTGGCCGCCGCTCACTGGATCTGGCCCAAACTCGCGCAAGGGCGCCGTGCTCACGCCAAAGCGGCGCTGCTTCGGCTGGGCGAACAGCGCGAGGGCCTCCTCGAGGGTCACGCTGAACAGCTTCTCCTCGCTGTCGAGCGAACGCGTCTCGGAGCCCTTCTCCAGATACGGACCGTACCGCCCGCCCTTTGCGACGATCTCGTCACCGCTTGCGGGGTCCGTGCCGACGACTCGGGGCAGTTCCAGCAGTCTGAGAGCGTCCTCGAGTGTGACGGTGTCGATCGACATCGACGCGAACAGCGAGGCGGTCCGCAACGGTTTGGCCCCGTCTTCGGCTCCACCTAGCTGCACGTAAGGTCCGTAGCGACCGCTACGGGCCACCACCACCTCTCCGGTCCCGGGGTCGGTCCCGATCGTGCGGTCCGAGGAGGGCTGCGCCAAAAGCTCGAGGGCACGTTCGACCGTCAGCTCGTCGGGCGCCACGTCCTCGCCCACAGCTGCTCTCGCCTCACCCCGCTGCAGGTAGGGTCCGTACCGTCCGACACGGACAACTATTTCCTCGCCCTCAGGGTCGGCGCCTATCGAGATCGAGTTGACGTCACGGGCGTCTATCTCGGCGAGGCGGGTGAGCACCGCGTCCTTCAAGCCACGAGTCCCGTCGACGGCCAGCACGTGGCGCGGCTGGCGCGACGCGTGGTCGTGCGGCCCTTCGAGATGACGGGACTCACCGAAGTAGAAGCGCTCGAGCCAAGGCACGCTCTCCTCGGTGCCCGAGGCGATCTCGTCGAGATCGTCCTCCATGGACGCCGTGAACCCGTAGTCGACCAGACTCGGGAAATGCTGCTCCATCAGGTTCACGACGGCGAAGGCCGTGAACGACGGCACGAGAGCTGTGCCCTTGCGCCACACGTAGTTCCTGTCCTGGATCGTCTGCAGGATGCTTGCATAGGTCGAGGGGCGGCCCACGCCGAGCTCTTCGAGCCTGCGGACGAGTGACGCCTCGGTGTAGCGGGCCGGAGGCCTCGTCTCGTGGCCCTCGGGAGCGAGCGCCTCGCACCCGAGGCTCTGACCCGTGGCCAGCGGAGGGAGGCGGGCGTCGTCGCGCAGCCCGGACTCGTCGCTCTCGTCCTCGCCATCGTGGTAGACCTGCAAATAGCCCGGCACCGTAATGACCGTTCCGGTCGCTGCCATCACAGCCGAGGTGCCGACAGCTATGGCTGCTGCCTCTCCCACAGGAGGGGGTGCGACGGCCCGCGTGGCGGCCTCGATCCGCACTCGTGCCGTGGTCCCGGTGGCATCGATCATCTGCGAGGCGACCGTGCGCTGCCAGACCAGCTCGTAGAGTCGCAGCTCGTCGGCCGACAGCTCCCGTGCGACCGACGACGGCTGGCGGAAGCTGTCGCCCGCCGGACGGATCGCCTCGTGCGCCTCCTGGGCATTCTTGACCTTGTTGCGGTAGGTACGAGGCGCGGAGGGAACCGAGGATGCTCCGTACAGCGACGTCGCCTGCTCCCGCGCGGCCCTGATCGCAGTGTCAGAGAGCGTCGTCGAGTCCGTGCGCATGTAGGTGATGAACCCGCGCTCGTACAGGGCCTGGGCCAGACGCATCGTCCGCTGGGCGGAGTAACGCAGCTTGCGAGCAGCCTCCTGCTGCAGGGTCGAGGTCATGAACGGTGCGGCCGGCGTACGCCGGTAGGGCCGCTCTTCGACGGCTACGACCTTGTGCGGCGACTCCGCCAGCGCGGCCTGCAAGCCGCCGGCGGTGGCCTCGCCGAGCAGGACAACCCCGTCTCGCGACAAGAGCCGCCCGTCAGAGCCGAAATCGTCTCCTGTCGCAACCGCGCGACCGCCGAGCTCCACGAGGCGCGCGCGGAAGCTCTGGCCAGGGGGCGAGTCTGCCTCTACGGCATAGGTGCCGACGAGTGACCACCATGTGCCGGAGCAAAATGCCATGCGCTCGCGCTCGCGCTCGACGACGATGCGCGTGGCAACGCTCTGGACGCGGCCAGCGGACAAGCCCGTGGCCACCTTCTTCCACAACACGGGCGAGACCTCGTATCCGTAGAGACGGTCGAGGATTCGCCGCGCCTCCTGCGCGTCGACAAGACGGCGATCGAGCTCGCGCGGACTCGCGATTGCGGCCGCTATCGCCGTCGGGGTGATCTCGTGGAAGACCATGCGGTGCACCGGTACCCTCGGCGAGAGCACCTCGACGAGGTGCCAGGCGATCGACTCGCCTTCGCGGTCTTCGTCAGTCGCGAGATACAGCTCGCTGGCGTCGCCGAGGAGCCGTTTCAGCTTGGACACCTGCTCGCGGCGCTCCTTGGACACGACGTAGAGCGCCTTGAAGTCGTTGTCCACGTCGACACCGAGTCGCGCCCAGGGCTCCTTCTTGAAAGCGGCCGGGACATCGGAGGCGTTGCGCGGCAGGTCGCGAATGTGCCCGATCGACGACTCGACAATGTAGTCGCGACCTAGGTAACCCGCGATGGTCTTAGCCTTCGCGGGCGACTCGACGATGACAAGCGGTTTGGCCATGGGAGGCCGAGGATACGTGGCCGGGGCGCTTTAGGCGACCACTGCCGCCGGCGCGCCGGTCTCTGGGCCGTCTGTCATCGATCCGGTGGAGCGCTTCGAGAACAGGATAGAGGCCAGCAAGACGACGAGGGCGGCGACGGCGATCCCGTAGCGGGCGGCGGAGTTGTGCTGAAGGGTGAGGACGGCCGGAAGGACGAGCAGTGACACAAGGTTCATGACCTTGACAAGCGGGTTGAGCGCTGGACCGGCCGTGTCCTTGAAGGGATCGCCTACGGTGTCGCCGATGACAGCGGCCTTGTGGGCGTCCGAACCCTTGCCGCCGAGAAAGCCGTCCTCGATGTACTTCTTGGCGTTGTCCCATGCCCCACCGGAGTTGGAGAGGAAGTTCGCCATCAGCTGACCCGTGAGGATGGTGCCGGTCAGAAAGGCTCCGAGCGCAAGGTAGCTGATGCCGAAACCGACTATCACCGGCGAGAGCACGGCCAGGAGGGCAGGAGTGGTGAGCTCACGCTGGGCAGCGGCGGTGCAGATGGATATGACGTTGCCGTACTCGGGTTTCTCTGAGTAGTCCATGATGCCGGGGTGCTCGCGGAACTGGCGACGCACCTCCTGCACGACGGTTCCAGCCGAGCGGCCCACGGCACGGATGGCCAGCGAGGAGAACAGGAACGCCACCGATCCCCCGATGAGGAGCCCGATGAAGATCGTCGGGTTGGCGACGTTCACCTGGGTGAGCGGGGCCTTGAAGAGAGCATCTCCGGTGACGTTCTTGAGCGCCGGCAGCTGGTTGCCGATGGTCTCGATGAACGAGGAAAAGAGAGCCACCGAGGCGATGACGGCAGAGCCGATCGCGACACCCTTGGTGATCGCCTTGGTGGTGTTGCCGACGGCGTCCAACCTCACCATCACACGCTCGGCCTCGCCGGTGAACTCACCGGACATCTCTGCGACACCGGCGGCGTTGTCGGAGACCGGGCCGAAAGAGTCCTCCGAGATGATCATCCCGGTAGTCGAGAGCATCCCGATTCCGACAAGGGCGACGAGGTAGAGCGACACGGTGAGCTTCCCCCCGCCCAGGGCTACCGCGGACGCGATGGCGATGGCGATGGCGATGATGGCCCAGACGCTCGATTCGAGACCGATGCTGATGCCCGAGAGCACCGTCGTCGCGGGCCCGGTACGGGTCGACTCGGCGATCTCCTTCACAGGCGGGCGATCCGTCGAGGTGAAATACTCCGTGATCAAGCTCGCCACGTTGGCGAGCGCGACGCCGATCACTACCGCCCAGAAGACTTTCAGGTCGTGTATGTAGAACTGGGCGACGAGGAACGCTCCCACGAGCGTGAGCAACGCCGAGGCACGAAAGCCCCGGTTGATAGGAGCCATGGCGCTGGAGTCCTTCTCACGGGCTCTGACGATGAGGATGCCGAATGCAGAGGTGACGATGCCTATACCCGCGACGATGAGCGGGTAAAGAAGTCCACGGGCCGGGTTGAGGTGCAGCGTCTGGAACGCAGAGTACCCAAGGATGAGCGACGCGATGATCGTGATCTCGTAGGACTCGAACAGGTCGGCAGCCATCCCGGCGCAGTCCCCGACGTTGTCCCCGACGTTGTCGGCGATGGTCGCGGCGTTGCGGGGGTCGTCCTCGGGAATGCCGGCCTCGACTTTGCCGACGAGGTCGGCCCCCACGTCGGCGGCCTTGGTGAAGATCCCGCCGCCGACCCGCATGAAGAGCGCTATCAGTGAGGCCCCGAAGCCGAAGCCGACGAGAACCGCCGTCGCGGAGTTCTGGAAGATGAACACGATCGTGGTGGCTCCGATGAGGCCGAGGCCCACGCACAAAAGGCCGGTTATGCCCCCGGTGCGAAAGGCCACCTTGAGCGCCGGCGCGAGCTTGCCGTCACGGGCCGCCGCCGCGGTTCGCACGTTGCCCCGCACGGCCATGCTCATCCCGATGACGCCAGTCGCGCCCGAGAAGATCGCTCCGCAGAGGAACGCTATCGCCCGCGCGAGGCCCGACTGGACAAAACTGAGAGCGACATGGCCGTCGGGCTCGACCACCTTGGTGGCCGTGAAGAAGACCAGGACGCCGAGTGGCACGACGATTACGGCGATCGTCTTAAACTGACGCCTGAGGAACGCTTCGGCTCCTTCTTGGATCGCGGCCGCTATCTCGCGCATCTTGGCCGTCCCTGTATCGGATGCGATCACCCCACGCATGAGGTAGATAGCCACGAGAATTGCCACAAGGCCTGTCGCGAGGGCGAAGATCAGCCATCCGCGTTCGGCTCCGCCGAGCGTGAAGGCCTGATAGCCGCCGTCGCTCGCGAGGAGGTGGGTTGTCACCAATTGCTCCTTTGCTGAGGTCGGGGGGCAGGATAAACGTTCGGCGAAGCGCATTCAAGCTTGCCGGGCGGGCGACCCCGCCCGACGAGCCCGCGACGGCGCTCGTCACTGGCTCTTCGGGGCCTCTGACGGTTCGGCCGTTCGAAGGATCGTGAAGAGCGGATTGACCATGACAGTGCGGCGCGCCCGCTCACCGACCATGCCCTCGACGAGGAGCCGAGCGCCTGGTTCGATTCCCGGCACCCGCCTGCGACCCTGGAAGACGAGCATCAGCTGTCCGCTTTCATCGGCAATTGCGCACTCTACGCTAGGGACGCCCGCGCCGGCCTGGACCCGCACCGAACGCACGCGCCCGGCGACCCGAGCCCGCTGGCGCGGGCGGAGCTGGTCGAGCGGGACGGTTCCGGGAACCTCCGCGCTCGCGGCGACAAGATGCCCGGAGCGACGCTCCGTGCGGCCTCGACCTGTCGCACCAGGTTGGGCGTCCTTCTCGTTTCTTTCAGCGCCAACGCCGTGCGCCCCGGCGCCACGAGCGCCGCCGGCGTCTCCCGGCGGACTTGGCGCGGTCGCACGGTGCCGATGCTGCCGTCGCTCGCCGCTGCCCGGCGCGAGCTCCGGTGGCGACATGAGGCCCCCTGCGGTCCAGGGCACCAACGACTTGCGCCGCTTACCGAGGAGGAAGGGGATGATCGTCGCGTTGGCATTCGGGAGGTCGCTCACGTGAGCCGCGATGTGGTCCGCGGTGCGGTCGTGCAGCACACGGCCCCAGAAGCTCTCGAAGCCGCGGCGGGGCAGGATCACGCTCACCTCCGTCTGGCCGTCCGCGGCTGCCTCGGCGACAAGCTCCATTGCCGCCCTCTGCAACCGTCGGTCCGGGCACTCGACGATATCGAGTGGGAAGTCGTTGAGCCCGAGCTGTCCCCACTGGTCCTCGAGCTCGCGCGAGGCGCTCGTGTCGAGAACGAAGTGCACGGCCCGAAGCTCGTCAGGTGAGAGCGTGCGGGCGTACTGGAGCGCGCGGGCCGTCGCGAGGTCGAGCCGCTCGACCAGCACGACCACGACGTGTCGTCTGAGCACCGGAGCGGAGGCAGCTTTCGGCGCGTTCGCGGCCAGCTCGACCGATTCCTCCTCGTACTGGCGGTGCAGGCGGATGAGCACGAACACGAGGAGGGGAAACAGCACGACGACGACCCAGGCGCCCTGGGTGAATTTCGTGACCGCAAATATCAGCACGACGATGGACGCGAGCACCGCGGCAGAGCCGTTGATCCATATCTTGTACTTCCAGCCGTGCTCTCGATGCGTGAGATGGTGCTTGACCATGCCGGAGCCGGCCATCGTGAAGCCGGTGAACACGCCGATCGCGTAGAGGGCGACGAGTGCCGTCAGGTTGGCACCGGTCGCGACGATGAGCGCGGTCGAGAGGATCGCGAGGATGATGATCCCGTTGGAGAAGACGAGCCGATGGCCACGGCGTGTGAGTCGCCTGGGGAGGAACGCGTCCTGGGCGACAAAGCTCGTGAGGTTCGGAAAGCCGTTGAAGCTCGTGTTGGCACCCGTGTAGAGGATGAGCATCGTCGTCGCCTGCACGAGGAAGAAACCCACCCTCCCCGCGATCGCGGTGCCGAAGACATAGCGCGCCTCTTGGGAGAGAACCGTCGGCGAGCCGCTCGTGTAGGGCACGGCGTGGGTCACATGGGCAAGGTAGGAGACGCCGAGGACGAGCGAGCCGAGCGTGAACGACATGAGGACGAGGACGCGCCGCGCGTTCCGGCCCGTCGGCTCCCTGAAGTTGGCCACTCCGTTCGAGATCGCCTCGAGACCGGTGAGCGACGATCCGCCGTTCGCGAAGGCCTTGAGCACCACGAACAGCGATAGCCCGAGCAGCAGGGACGAGCCGTGGTTCCCGATGGGCACAACCCCGGCGTGGTGTATCGAGTGCGCGCTCAGCTGCCCCAGCAGCGAGCGGATGATCCCTATCACCACGAGCGAGGCGATCGAAGCGATGAAGAGGTACGTGGGCAGCGCGAAGGACTTGCCTGCCTCTCTGATGCCGCGCAGGTTGCCGTAGGTCAGCACGAGCACGACCCCCACAGTGATCGGGACGCTCCCGGCCTTGAGCGACGGAAACGCGGAGGTGAGGGCGTCCGTACCGGCGGCAGATTGCACGGCGACGGTGACGATGTAGTCGATGATGAGAGCTACCGCCGCTATTTGCGCGATCCGCGGCCCGAAGTTCTCGCGGGCCACGACGTAGGAGCCGCCAGCCTTCGTGTACACCATCACGACCTCGCGGTAGGAGAGCGTGACGAAGAACAGGACGACTAGCACCGCAAAGGTGATCGGCAGCAAAAGGCTGAACGCTGCCAGGCCGAAGAAGGGAACGAGCTGGGTGAGCATCTCCTCGCTGCCATAGGCCGTGGACGAGATGCAGTCGGGAGAGAGCACACCGAGAGCCACGACCTTGCTCAGCCGCTCCTCGGAGAGGCGCTCGGTGATGAGGGGCTCGCCGAGGAGCTTCTTCTTCAGGCGGTACGAGAACGGCTCGGGCAGCACGTACGCGGCCCTGGTCGGGCCAGCTTCTACCTGCGGAGGTGTCGGGCTCACAGGGCTATCTTGGCCCGCCGAGGGGCGCCCGCGTCCACTTTGCAGCTGATGGCTTGTCCGCGGGCACTCGATCCGGAAGGATAGGTGCGGTGCACATCATCATCGTCGGTTGCGGCCGAGTGGGCTCGGGGCTCGCCACAGAGCTCGTGAAGGGAGGGCACAGCGTCGTCGTTCTGGACAAGCAGCCCGGGTCGTTCCGGCGTCTCCCGAAGGATTTCGCTGGGCAGAAGGTCGTCGGGTTCGGGTTCGATCGCGGCCACCTCGAGCTGGCAGGAGCCGAGCGGGCAGACGCGCTAGCCGCCGTCACGAGCGGTGACAATTCCAACATCCTCACCGCGAGGATCGCACGGGAGACCTACGAGATACCCAACGTCGTGGCCCGCATCTATGACCCGCGCCGAGCGGAGATCTTCCAGAGGCTAGGGATACCGACGGTGCCGAGCGCGAGCTGGACCATCGACCAGGTGTTCCGGCGCATCGTGCCGAGCGTTCGCTCATTTGAGTGGAGCGACGGCTCGGGTCATGTCCACCTCGTGGAGAGGGTGCTGCCGCTCTCGTGGGCCGGCCGGCGCATAATCTCTGCGCTCGGGGGATGTGACACCCGACTGGTCGCCGTGACACGGGCCGGCCTGCCGACGATCGAGGTTTCCGAGCTCGTCGGCCAGGAAGGCGACATGCTCCACCTGATGGTGTATGACGAGTCAGTCGAACGTCTCGAGGCACTCTTCGCCGCCGCCGAGAAGGCCGCGGCGCAATGAGGGTCGCCGTCGCCGGGGCAGGCAAGGTGGGCCGCTTTCTTGCAGAGGATCTTGCTGCCAGCGGCCACCAGGTGCTGTTGCTGGAGAAGAATCCCGACCTCGTCTCCGCTATCGAGCCGTCCGCGGGTGTGAGCTGCATATGTGCCGACGCCTGCGAGGTCGCCTCGCTGCAGAGCGCCCACCTCGACGAGGTCGACGTCATGGTGGCGGTGACCGGAGACGACGAGGACAACCTCGTCATCTCCCTGCTTGCCAAGCAGGAGTTCGCCGTGCCGCGAGTGATCGCCCGCGTCAACCACCCGAGAAACCACTGGCTCTTCAACGAATCCTGGGGCATCGACGTGGCGGTGTCCACACCTCAGCTGCTCGCCGGTCTCGTCGAGGAGGCCGTGTCGGTAGGTGTGCTCGTGCGTCTCTTGCAGTTCGAGGGAGGCAACTCGCGTCTCGTCGAGATGACGCTGGCGGAGAAGTCGCCTGCGCGAGGACAGGCACTCGGCGAGATTGGCCTGCCCAGAGGTGCCACTATCGTGGCACTGGTGCGCGATGGCCATGTTGTCGTGCCACGCTCGGACTCCGTCCTCGACACCGGCGACGAAGTGCTGTTGCTGGTGAGCTCATCCATAGACGACAGCGAGATCCGCGATCTCCTCGCTCAAAGCCAGTGACCGCTCCGGCAAGCAAGCAAGCCGCCTTCTTCGATCTCGACAAGACCGTCATCGCCAGGGCCTCGATGGTCGCCTTCGGACGTCCGCTCTACAACGGCGGGCTCATCAACCGTCGTACCGTCCTGCGCGCGCTCTACGGCCAGCTTGTCTACCTTCATCTCGGAGCCAGCGAGGAAAAGCTCGAGCGGATTCGCGAGCAGGTGCTGCGCCTCACTAGAGGATGGGAGCAGGCCCGCGTGGCCCAGATAGTCGAAGAAGCCCTCGAGCAGATCGTCGACCCGATCATCTACGCCGAGGCGGCGGACCTGATCGACCTTCACCGGGCCGCGGGCCGGAGCGTCGTCATCGTGTCGGCGTCTCCTGCCGAGATCGTCGTCCCGCTAGGTCGCTATCTCGGCGCCGACGCCACCATCGCCAGCAAGACCCATGTGGACGAGACCGGCCGGTACACGGGCACGATGGAGTTCTACGCTTATGGGGAGTTCAAGGCCGAGGCGATGCGCGCGCTCGCGCAGGTGGAAGGCATCGACCTCTCCGAGTCCTACGCCTACAGCGACTCCTATACAGACCTGCCGATGTTGGAGGCCGTTGGGCACCCCGTCGCGGTGAACCCTGACAGGGTGCTTGCCCGCTATGCACGCGAACACGGATACGAGATCACCCGGTTCGTTCAGCCGGTACGGCTGCGCGACCGTGTACGGGACGTAAGGCAACGAATCTCGTCGGTGCCGCCCCGACCCGCTTTGACTGCCTCGGCTGTCGTCGTGAGCGTGGGAGCGTCAGCTTTCGGAATCGGCTGGTGGCTGGGGCGCAAGAGATAGTCGCCCGAAGAACGGCCGCAGGAGGCTAGTTGCCTCGCAGGCGCTTTGCGGCAACAGCCCCAAGGGCGACGAGAACGGCCAAGATGAGCACCTTCTTGATCATGATGCGCATCATAGGCCAACTCGCGGCTTCTCCGCTCGCCCGCCCAGGCTGGCCCGCCGCTTTCGCCGGCTGGGGGCCCTAGACCGAGAGCAGGTCCCTTGCGCCCGTGTCGCTGGAGGGATGGCGCAGCTTCGACATCGCTCTCGCCTCGATCTGGCGAATCCGCTCACGCGTCAAGTTGAAGTGCTCGCCGACCTCCTCGAGGGTGCGCGGCTCGCCTCGGTCGAGTCCAAATCTAAGCCGCAGAATCTCGCGTTCCCGCTCGTCAAGGGGAGCAAGCAGCCTGTTGATCTCGACTGGAAGCAGAGCAGTGGCGGCCATCTCGAATGGTGACTCGGCCGAGCGGTCCTCGACGACGTCACCGAGCTCGGCATCGCCGTCCTCACGCAGCGGCTCGGACAGTGAGAGGGGCTCTGCCCGGAAACGCAGTGCTTCGATCAGCTTGTCCTCCGGCAGCTCCACCTCTGCACCGAGCTCGGAAAGCGTGGCGGGACGGCCGAGCTTCAGCTCGAGACGGGCTTGGGCCTTTTGCACCCTCGCGAGCGTGTCTCCAGCGTGTACCGGCAGGCGGATCGTGCGCCCGGTGTTGGCGATGCCGCGAGTGATCGCTTGGCGAATCCACCAGGTCGCATAGGTCGAGAATTTGAAACCCTTGCGCCAGTCGAACTTCTCTACCGCATGCATGAGCCCGAGGTTGCCCTCCTGGATCAGGTCCAGCAGGGGCAGGCCCGATGCCTGGTACTTCTTCGCGATAGACACGACCAGCCGGAGGTTCGACTGTACGAAGGTTCGTTGCGCCTTCTCACCATCGCGCACGGCCCGGTTCAGCTCCCGGCGGCGGGTCGGAGTGATCCCCTTGCGAGACTTGAGCTCCTCTTCGGCCTCCCACCGGGACTCGATCGCCTGGGCGAGACGGACTTCGTCGTCCTTGGTGAGCAAGGGGTACTGACCGATATCGGTCAGATATAGGCGAACGAGGTCTTCCTCGTCTCGCTCGACTCGCTCCTTCGCCAAAGCGGAAGCCTCCATGTATCGCAGATCGGGGGGTCGAGCGCGGAGCAAGGGTGCCGCCGTTCGTGAGAATCGGGGCTCTAGCCGCGCGAAGCGGCCGACAGCTCCGTCACGCACGTCCGCCGGGATCAGCCCTCGAACCTGCACTGCCGTATGTCCGGGACTTAGTGTAACGGCAGAGTCAAGCGCTCCCACCAGGCCGTTTCCGCAGTGTCCGCAGGGTGGCCCTTTCGGGCTCGAGGTCGGCGACAACCCTTTGGAGAACGCGGCCGAGCTGCCCGTCAGCAGCCGGCGAGAGGCGTTCGAGCCGGAAGCGGTATGACACCTCGAGCACTTCGTACCAGGCTGCAGCGACGTCGAGGACCCTGCCGTGGCGAAAGTCCATCTCGTGCCCGCCATTGCCGACCTGCTCGCATGCGAGTCCTTTGGACACTGGCAGAAGCGTCTCCAGCTGCGCTGCCCTCCATCCGGCACGCAGGCTCGCGCTGCAAGCCCAGACGACCTCCTCCGGAGCTCCGCACGAGGGCGACGTCCGGCCGAGCCAGGCGAACAGCGCCCGCTCGAGGCTCGCAAGACGACCTATGGCACCGGCGACCTGGATCATCGCGAGCGGTCCGTCCGGGCCGCGAAACCCTGCCACCACCTCCTCACCAATGACGACTTGGCCCGGTGCGCTCATCAGTTGACGTAACCGTTGGTGATAGGCATGCGCCTGTCCCGGCCAAAGCCCCGGCTGGTCACCCGAGGACCCGGCGCGGCCTGCCTGCGCTTGTACTCCGCACGGTTGACGAGATCCACCACCGCGTGAACGATCTCGGGGTCGAATCCTTCGTCGACGAGATCACTCGGGGTGCGGTCAAGCTCCACATATCGATACAGAATCCGGTCTAGCATGTCGTAGGGAGGAAGGTTGTCGTCGTCCCGCTGTCCGGGCCTAAGTTCCGCCGAGGGTGGCTTGTCTAGGACCGCGATCGGAATGACAGGGCCTCCGGCAGAAGCATTGCGGAGCCGGCAGAGCTCGTAGACGAGAGTCTTGGGGACATCTCTTATCACGGCGAAGCCGCCGTTCATATCGCCGTACAGAGTGGCATAGCCGACGGCCATCTCGCTCTTGTTGCCCGTCGTCAGGACGAGCCAACCGTACCGATTGGACAGAGCCATGACCACAGTCCCACGAATACGCGCTTGGAGATTCTCCTCTGTCAGAGTGGACGTGGCGGACTCGACGTCAGGGGCCAACATCGCCAGCATCGCTTCGTGGGCAGGCTCGATCCCGATAGTGCGAGTATCGATTGCGAGGTTGGCGGCCAGCTCGAGAGCGTCTTTCACCGATCCGGGCGATGAGAACCTCGATGGCAACATGACGCCGTGAACTCGGGCCGCGCCGATGGCATCGACGGCGACAGCTGCGACGAGCGAAGAGTCGATCCCCCCCGACAGCGCCACGAGCACGTCGGAGAAGCGATTCTTCTCGACATAGTCGCGAGTCGCCATGACGAGCGCCGCGTAGACGGCCTCCCCCGCGCCCAGCTCCGCCGCGATGCCTGCATCGATTGTCAGACCGTGACCGGCGGGGTCGAAGTCAGTGACGACGCGAGCACTCATGGGTGCTCGCTGCTCGCGGCCGCGGGGGTCGAGGAGACGCTTGCGATAGGCGGGGCGAATTTCGACATCTGCGACTAGCACAGTCTCAGAAAACTGAGGCGCGGCTGCCAGAAGCGCGCCGTCGTGATCGATGATCATCGACCCTCCGTCGAACACCAGGTCATCTTGCCCGCCGACCAGGTTCACGTAGGCGAGCACGGTCGATGCGTCAGCGGCCCGTGTGGCCAGCATCGCCCGCCGCTCGGCAAGTACACCGGTGCGAAAAGGCGACCCATTCAACACGGCCACGAGCTCGGCCCCACCGGCACCAAGTCGGGCCACGGGACCCGTCGGGCTCCAGGCATCCTCGCAGACGACTACCCCGATTCGTACGCCATTCACGAGATAGAGGCAATCGCTCGTCGTAGAAGGCGTGCCGGGTCTGAACCAACGCCGTTCGTCGAACACTCCGTAGTTCGGAAGGATCTCCTTGTGCCAGACCCCTTGCACCTCCCCGAGAGCACAGACTGCAGCGGCGTTGTAGAGGTCGCCATCCGCGTCCACGTAGCCGACCACTGCGGCGCACCGTCCCGTGCGCTCGGCAACCTGCTCGAGCGCGCGCCGGTTACCCTCGACGAATGCCGGGTTCACGAGCAGGTCCTCCGGCGGGTAGCCCGTGATCACCAGCTCGGGGAACACGGCAATATCGGCCCCTGCGCCCTCAGCTTCGGCTAGCGCGGCGAGCACCCTGGCGACGTTGCCGTCGAGGTCGCCCACCACCGCATCGAGCTGGCACAGGGCCACTCGCAGGCGACCCACGCCTAGAGCCTACCTGTCTCCGAGAGATGACTCATGAACGCCCTTCTGACGGACCGGGACCAGTCGGCTCGATCACCAAAGGCCCATATCCTCGTCCTCGAGGCTATGAGATGAGGATGCCAGCTGAGCTCGGAGCTGTCGCTTCGTCGTCCGCGGCGCCCGCCGTGGTCCGGCTCGGCTTCGAGCGGCTGCTGGAGGGTGACCCGGACTGGGCCGAACGGCTCTGCGTCGACAGCCAGCTTGCTTTCGTCGTAGCCAGTGTCATGGCTGCGAGCAGATCGCTCGGGCGGCTCATACTCGCCGATGGAACCGCCCTCGAGGTGCTTGCGGGCGTGGCGCACTCTGACTTGGCCATCGCGGCGTGCCCCGCGCAGGCCGTGGACCCCGCATTTGCGACGGACCCGGCTGACCTCGTCCGCCGTAAACGACTCGGGCTTTTGGCAATAGCGGCCGCGGACCTTACCGGGCGCGTCGCGCTCGAGGACGTCGGGGAGGCGCTCTCCCGTCTCGCCGACGGCGTGCTCAAGGCCGCGTGCGCCCTCGCCGGGGAGTGCACCGGGCTCTCCGTGATCGCCATGGGCAAGCACGGTGCGCTGGAGCTCAACTACGCGAGCGACGTGGACGTCATGTTCGTCGGAGCCGACCCCGGCGGCCTCGCCAGGAGAGTCCTCGCGATTGCAAGTGGAGCCTTTCGCGTCGACACCGACCTGCGCCCGGAGGGCCGAAACGGCGCCCTTGTCAGATCGCTCGACTCGTTCGCGAGCTACTGGGCGCGCTGGGCCCGTCCATGGGAGTTCCAAGCCCTCCTCAAGGCACGTTTTGCCGCCGGCGATGCCAAGATCGGAGCCGCCTTCGAACAGGCCGCTAGCAGCGCGATCTGGGGCCGGCGTCTCGACGCCGACGACCTCGCCGAGCTCCGCTCGATGAAGGGTCGCTCGGAGCAGATCGTCTCTCGCAAGGGCCTCTCGGACCGCGAGATCAAGCACGGCCGCGGCGGCATACGCGACATCGAGTTCTCGGTGCAGCTCCTCCAACTCGTCCACGGGGCCGCGGATCCACTCATACGCCAACCATCGACGCTCAACGCCCTCGACCAGCTTGCCGATGCCGGCTACGTGGACCGGGGCGATGCCTGTGCGCTCGCGCTCGCTTACCGCTTCTTCAGAACCGTCGAGCACCGGCTCCAGCTGGTGGAGGAAGCTCAGGTCCATGCACTCCCCGCCGGGAGCGAAGCGCGGGATGCGCTCGCCACGGTCTTGGGTTTCTCGGCGTCTCGCCGCGGCGAGAAGATGCGGTCGCGGGGCGCGGTCAGCAGCGCTGAGCGAATGGACACCGTGGTCGGCCGCTACCAGGCCTCCGCCCGGGCGATCCACGAACGACTGTTCTTCAGACCACTGCTGGAAGTCTTCTCTCGGGAGGCTGGTGAGAGCGGAGGCAGTCGCTGGAGCATCGCGGCCGCCGAGAGCCGGCTCGAGGCCCTCGGCTTCAGGCAGACCGACCGCACTCGCCAGGCCCTCGCGGAGCTCACGCGGGGCCTCACGCGCTCCTCGCGTCTCATGCAGCAGCTCCTCCCGGTGCTCCTTGGATGGCTCTCCGATACTCCCGACCCCGACCAGGGGCTGTTGAGCCTGCGGTCTCTCGTGTCGGCCGGGCACCGACGTGACCTCCTCGTGGCCTCCTGGCGCGAGTCACCCGAGCTGGCCCGGCGGCTCTGCACCCTCCTTGGGACGGGCAGGCAGATCGGTCAGCTCGTGGCGCGCAACCCCGAGACGACCACCCGGTTGGACGACGACGCTGAGCTCTCCCACCCCTCAGGCGCGGAGCTATGCGAGCGCGCCGTGCTGGCAGTGGACCAGGGCGCCGTGCGCGGCCCGCGGGCGCTACGCCGGATGGTCGAGTCGACAACGCTGCGCATAATCGCGGGTGACTTGCTGCTGGGCGGGCCGGCTTCTGGCGCCTCCGAAGCCCTGGCGGCTCTCGGTGACGCCACCCTAGCCGCCGCGCTTCATGCCGCCGCACCTCAGGTGCCGCTGGCATTGGTGGCTATGGGCCGCCTTGGGGGAGCGGAGATCGCTTATGGAAGCGACCTCGACGTCCTCGTCGTGTACGAAGGCTCAGGCGGCAGGGATGCCGCTCTGGCGGCCAGAGCCACCGCTGAGATCTTCCGGCTGCTGAACGGTGCGACGCCGGCGGAACGCATCTTGACGGTGGACGCCTCTCTGCGCCCCGAGGGCCGCCATGGGGCTCTCGCCCGCAGTCTTGACGCTTACGCCGAGTACAACAGGCGGCGGATAGACACCTGGGAAAGACAGGCCCTCCTGCGAGCCCGACCCGTGGCCGGGGACCGTGACGTCCTGCAAGCCTTCATGGCGCTCGCCCATGACGCGGCATTCTCGGGCTCTTTCGGCGCCGAGGAGACAAGGGCGATCAGGTCCATGAAGGCACGTATCGAGCGGGAGAGGATTCCGGCCGGTGAGGATCCCCAGTTCCACTTCAAGCTCGGCAAAGGCTCACTGTCGGACGTCGAATGGACGGTGCAGCTCCTTCAGCTCGAGCACCGCATTGCCGCGACGAGCACCGTTGCCGCGATCCGGCTCCTCGTCGACGGCGGCCACCTGAGCGAAGGTGAGGGAACCGTGCTCGGCGAGGCTTACCGTTTCTTGACCGCTACTAGGAACCGCTGGCACCTCGTGGGCAGCTTCATCGCAGGTGCGGGAGGCATCGTGAGCAGGCTCGGCTCTGACTCCCTGCCATCGGACAGGCACGCCCTGTCCAGGCTCGCTCGATCCCTCGGCACCTCGCCTACCGAGCTTCGAGAGGCCTACCGGCGAGTGACGAGACGTGCGCGGCGCGTCGCTGAGAAGCGCTTCTACGGGCTGTGAAGCGACCGCTTCCTATGCAAGGGGGTGCCGGTCCAGGTCCGCGGGGCTGTCGACATCGGCAAAGCTGAGCGAACCCGCCACTCTCCCCCACTCGGTCTCGTCCAGATACGCCGTCTCCCGGCCCAGAGCCGAGGACACCGCCCTCTCGCCGCTATCGACCAGAGCGAGCGCGCCGTCGAGGTCGGCCGGCGACCACCGAGCGCACAGCGGCTGGATACGACCGTCGACGACCGGTACCACAGAGCTCGATTCCTGCCTCGCGGCGATCCAGGCGAGGAGCTCTCCTGTGAGCCACGGCAGATCGGTGGCAATCACGATCACGCCACTGACGGTGCCCCGCTCCCGCAGCGAGAGCCAGCCCGATGCGATGGCTGCCAGCGGTCCCTCGCCTGGGTCCGGCCGTGTCGTCACGAGTCCGGACCATCCCGGACCCACCTCCAGGGCCGGGCGGGCAACCTCTGCCAGCAGGCGGCCGAGGCGCACCGCAAGCGGTTCGCCGCCGACATCCAGCGTCGCCTTGTCACGACCCATCCTCAGGCTGCGACCGCCCGTCAGCAAGAGACCGCCTACGGTGGGTCGCGAGAGGTGGCCCTGGCCGGCTTCAGGGCGCGTCTTCATCCCGCGCGCCTGTGCCGGCCAGTTCGGCGGCAACTGCCTCGGCGTGTACGAGGGCTTCGGCCGGCGCTAGCCCGGCTCGCCCGACAAGAAACGCCGCGATCGGAGCCGCCGTCCGCTCAGAGCAATGGGCCGCGACACCGGCGACCGCGAGCAGGAGACCGACCGTCGCCGCGTCGGGAGGCTCGAGCCCGAGTCGGCTCGAGAAGCTCTCGAGAAAATCCTCAGCCTTTGGCACCGGCCCGACCTCCTCCGTCCGCGTCCGCGGGCGCGGCGCTAGCGCTCCCGCGTTCTCTATCTCGATCTCCTCGAGCTCGTCAGCCGGCTCGAAGCCGACGACCCGGCCGAAGAAGTAGAGCTCAGCCTCCAAAGTGGCCTTGATGTTCTCCACCTTGCGGAAACCATGCTGCTCGCCCTCGTAGGCAAGGTAGGCGAACGGCACGCCTCTCTCGCGCAGAGCCTGCGCGAGCGCCTCACTCTGCGCCGGAGGCACGATCTTGTCCTCGAGACCCTGAAACAGGATGAGGGGAGTCCGGAGGAGCTCGGTGTGAAAAAGCGGCGAGCGTTGCTCGTAAAGAGCCGCCGACTCGGGCCAGGGACCTATGAGGCCGTCGAGGTATCTCGACTCGAACTTGTGGGTGTGCCGGGCAAGAGCCCCGGCGTCGGCGACGCCGAAATAGCTGGCCCCAGCAGCAAAGACATCCCGAAACGTGAGGGCGCACAGGGTTGTGTAGCCTCCGGCGCTACCTCCGTGGATAAGAAGGCGGTCCCCGTCAACGCGCCCTGCGGCCGCCAGATACCTGGCAGCGTTCACGCAGTCGTCGAGGTCGACGATCCCCCACCGCCCCCGCAACCGCTGGCGGTACTCGCGGCCATAGCCCGAGCTTCCGCCGTAGTTGACGTCGACGACTCCGATGCCCCGCGACGTCCAGTACTGGATGCCGTAATTGAGCGACAACGACGCGGCTGACGTCGGTCCCCCGTGACTGGAGACGATGAGCGGGGGCAGCTCTCCGGCCGGCGCAACATAGTCAGGGTTCTTCGGCGGGTAATAGAGCCCGTGGGCGACGAGTGACCCTTCGGTGGGGAACTCGATCGGTTCCGGCTCTGAGAGGTACGACTCGTCGACCACGGCTTTCTGAGCCGACTTGAGCGTCGTGAGCTTTCCCGAGGGCAAGTCCAGCGAGACGATTCCGGTGGCTCGCAGCGGAGAGCCGGCGACGGCTACCACGCCATCGCCACGGGGCACGACTCCGGCAAGATGGGTGTAGGGCAGGGCAACCTCGGCCGAGCCACCGGCTTGTATCACGCTCATCACGTCGGAGCCTGCGCGAGATGACACCGCCACAATCGCGCCGCCGTCGATGAAGCAGTAAGTGGATTGGCCGAACACCCAGTCCGGCTCGGCAAACTCGGCCGCAGCTGGTGCAAGGGGTCTTGCTCCGCTCTCGTCATCGACGTAGATGTTCCACCAGCCGGTCCGGTCGGAAATAAAGTGCAGCCTGCCGTCGGGGGAGTACCGCGGTTGGGTCACGGACTCGGACTCCCCTCCGGCCACGAGACGCTCTCCGACAGCCAGGCCGTCGCTGCCGAGCTCCGCCTCCCACAGCTCGGTACCGTCCCAGGCCATGTTGGGATGGTCCCATGACGTCCAGGCCAGCCGCTTGCCATCGGGCGAAACCGTCGGAAAGGCAAAGAAGTCGTGGCCGCCGGTGACTACCCGAGGTTCAGAGCTGCCGTCGGCAGGAACGATCACGATGTCGTTCACCACCTCTGTCGCCACCCCGGGCGTGCCGTGTCTCTCCCGTACGCAGTACAGGCTGCCGCCGTCCCGGCTAAGGACGGGCGCGGCGTAGCGGACCGAGGCAGGGCTCGGCGGCTCGGCCGTGATCGGCTCGGGCACTGTGCCTTTGCCCACCCGGTAAAGACGCTGGTCGGCGAAGTTGGAGAAATAGACCGTGTCTCGGTCCACCACGTAGCAAAAGCCCCCGTACTCATGGGCAAGCGTCCTTGCCGAATAGCCTGGAGGCAGTACCTCCTCGATGGTCCCCTCGGCCCGGCGCCTGAGAATCGCCAGACGTCCGCCCTCCGCGGGACGCCCCTCGACCCAGTAGACCGCACCTGCCTCGACAGCTGGGTATGACAAGCTCACCGCTTCCTCGACTACCCGATCGGCGGTGAGCGGCGACTTCCAGGAGCCGTAGGGCGCGACGTCAGCCATGGAACGACGATAGGGCACCGGAGATGGAGGATGCAGCCCGAGATGCCAAGTACGGTTCCGATGATGACCGACAGGCCTTTAAGGGTCCTCCTCTTTGGCAAAGACGGCCGGACAGACGCCCTCGCGGAAGGGATCCGCTCTTCAGTGACGAGCTGTGAGCTCTCGATCTGCGCGCCGTTCGCGAGCCCGGGGCTCGTGGCCAAGGCGGATCACTTCGCCACAGCCTCACTCACCGATCTGGGCGCGATGGTGAGCCTCGCCCGCCAGGCCCGCCCGGATCTAGTCGTCGTGGGACCCGAGGACCCTCTCGCGGTCGGTCTCGTCGACGCGGTCGCGGCACTCGACGTCGCCTGCTTCGGACCGAACCAGCAGCTAGCCCGCATCGAGACGAGCAAATCCTGGACGCGCGCTCTCTTGGACCGGCACGAGATCGCAGGCAACCCGCGCCACCGGACCTTCCGGCACGCTCGTGGCCTCCGGGAGTACTTGGACGAGCTCGGCACCGTCGTCGTCAAACCGGACGGGCTCACTGGAGGAAAGGGAGTCAAGGTGCAGGGCGAGCAACTCGCCTCCGCCGAGGAAGCCCTCGCGTACGGCCTGGCTCTCCTCGAGGCCGGCGGAGCCGTCGTCATCGAGGAGAGGCTCGACGGCGAGGAGTTCAGCCTCCAGACCATCACCGACGGCGAGGCCTTCGTTCACTGCCCCATCGCCCAGGACCACAAGCGCGCTTTCGAGGGAGACACGGGGCCGAACACTGGAGGCATGGGGTCGTACTCCTGTCCCGATGGGTCGCTGCCGTTCCTCTCCGATGCCGATGTGTCGGCAGCACGCCTGATCAACGAGGCTGTGGTGCACAGCCTCGGGAGGGAGGTCGGCCAGCCCTACCGTGGCGTCCTTTACGGCGGCTTCATGGCGATAGCGGGCGGCGTGGCTCTTGTCGAGTACAACGCACGTTTTGGCGATCCGGAGGCGATGAACGTCCTACCGCTGATGCAGGACGGTCTCCTCGATCTACTCTGGGCGACGGCGAAGGGTCGCCTCGGTACGCTCGACGTGGCCTTCTCGCCGCGCGCGACCGTGTGCAAGTACGTGGTACCGGACGCCTACCCCGACGACGGCGGATCCGGCGCGCCGATTGCCACCGACGAATCTCTCCTCGGACCGGGCCTCCGCCGCTACTGGGCCGCCGCTGAGCTCGGTGACGATTCGACAGTAAGGATGACGGGATCGAGGGCCGTAGCATTCGTCGGTATTGGCAGTACCCTCGCCGAGGCCGAAAGCACTGCCGAACGCGGCGCGTCCTGCGTGGCTGGCGACGTGCGCCACCGTCGCGACATCGGCACGAGCGGCGCGCTCGCTCGTCGAGTCGACCACCTGGCAAGGGTGAGGGGCGCTACGTCGTCCCAGGCAGCTCCTCGAAATGCCTGAAAGGGAGACCCGCCGGCACCAGCGCCGCGCCTCTGGATTGCGGGTGGCGTCATTCGGGGCTGGACGTGCCGCGCTCTTGCCTTTCCTTTCGTCGCGCGCAGTCGTTGTCGGCGCGCTCCTGCTCGCCCGCTTCCTCGTCACCGCGGTGCGCCCCCGCTCTCATGCCGCCATTGTGGCAGCCCATGCTGGACTGCTCGCATGGGACGCGAACTGGTACAGGCGAATCGCGGCGCTGGGTTACACGCGTGCCGGACTCAGCTCTCTGCGCTTCTTCCCGCTCTATCCCCTCGCAGCTCGAGCTTTATCGCGCGTGCCCGAAGTGAGCACCGATGCCGCGCTGCTGATCATCGCGAACTTGTCAGGATTCATAGCCTTGGCCCTCATCTACCGCCTTGTGCTGATCGAGACGAGCGACGAGGCACTGGCCTCGCGCTCTGCGTTCTGGCTGGCGCTGTTCCCGGTCTCCTTCGTGCTCTCGATGGGCTATGCGGACTCGCTTTTGTTGGCCACGAGCCTGGCAGTGTTCCTCGCTCTGAGGACACGCCACTTCGCCACCGCGGCCCTCGCCGGTCTGCTTGCCGGCGCGAGCAGGCCGGTAGGGCTCCTGCTCGCAGTGCCCGCCCTGGTGGAGGCTGCGCGCGACTGGCGTGCCGTCGCGCGGCGCGGCTGGTGGCGCCGCATCGCCGCGGTGGCCTCCGCACCCGTAGGCGCTGGCTGCTTCCTGGCTTGGTCGAAGCTCCACGACGGCAACTTCTTCCTGCCGCTGTCTTCCCAGATCTCGCGCCAGAACCGCGGCGGGGTGGCGGATCCGTTCGCCACGATCGCCCACGACGTCTCTTACCTCGTTCACGGCAAGCACCTCGGCACTGCGCTTCATGCCCCGTGGGCGGTGCTGCTCGTGTTGCTGGCTATCGTCGCGCTGCGGCGCTGGCCCATCTGCTATGGCGCTTATGCGTTGGTGACACTGGCGGTGACGCTCACGGCTCCGAACCTCACCTCGCTCGAGCGCTACGCGCTTGCGTGCTTCCCGTTCTCGCTCGCTCTCGCCACCTTGACCGAACGACGAGCAGTCTGCATCGCGGCCTTCGCACTCTCCGGCGCCGCCTTGGCTGGATACGCCCTCTTGACCTTCTTAGGCGCCTATATCCCGTGAAGGCTGGCCTGGCACCGCGTGTCAGCGGGCCAGCCCATTCGAACGGCGCCGGTCAGGACGTCTTTCCGAGGTTTTCGAGATACGCGGGGCGGCCAAGGAGGTAGCCCTGACCGAGGTCGATCTTGAGGGATCTCAACATCTCGAGCTCCTCCTCGGTCTCGATTCCCTCCGCCAGGCTCAGCGCCCCAGCCTGCGTTGCAAGCGAGCGGAACGCCATGACGATTGCCTGCCTCACCGCGTCATGGTCGACCCCGCGGGTCACGTCTGTGTCGATCTTTATGAAGTCCGGCCGGATATCGAGCATGTGACGCAAGCTCACGTCAGCGAGACCGGCGTCGTCGACTGCTATGCGGACGCCGGTCGACCTCAGCTCGTCGATGGCTCCGGTGAAGCGCTGATAGTCCTCGACGGCGGCGTCCTCCTTGATCTCGAACACGACGCGGGTACGCCGGCCAAGCTCGATGAGCTCTTGCAGCTCGGGGGATCCTGCGGTTATCGGAGAGACGTTGAGAGAGACGAAGGCGTCGGCGGGCAGGTCACCGAGCTGGGAGAGAGCCGAGGAGACAGCCGCGATCTCGAGCTCGTACGCGAGGCCTTGGGCCGCAGCCGCGGTGAACCAGCTCTGTGGTGAGACGATCTGCTCCCCGGGAAAGCGCGCGAGCGCCTCGTAACCGATGCATTCGCGCGTGTCGAGGCTCACGATCGGCTGGAAGGCCATGTGTATGGAGCCACCCTCGAGAACCCGACGAACATCGAGCTGGGGCGCGGACTCCGACGCGACAGCAGCCACCTGGGATGATGCGGCCTCCGCTATCGCTTCGAGGTCCAGCCGCGAATCTTCAGTCACAACGCCACTCCTTGCGGGTTTCACGACCTCAATCTTCTCACGCTGAGTGATGATCTGTTTCCATCCTGCCACGCGTGGTAGTCGCGGGCGCGTAACGCGTTGCTTCCTGGAGGCCCAGATCTCGCCCTCGGGCGTGTGCACAGCCGGTTGGGCCCATCGCGCGCCGACCCCGCACGAGTGCGTGGCGCGATGATCTGGTCTTGGGCGAGCGCCGCGAACTTGTCGTCCTGGTGGGCTTTGTCGCTCTGTGCGCCTGGTGCGGGTGGGCGAGCGCGTACAGACTCTCGACCTGGCAGAGCTGGACGACCTGGCTCGCCTCGTTGCTCTTCGTCCTGGCAGCCTACGTCGCCATCTCGCGTGGGCGGCGCGGGCTTAGCCTTGGGCTCGAGGTCCCCGCCCTCGCGAGATGGCAGGTCACGGAGAAGGTCGGCCCGGGCGACCCTGTTGGGGTGTCGAAGGCTCTCCTCCGACTCTCGCCGTGGCTACTCCTCGGCTTCGTCATCCTCACTTGGGAGGCGCTCGGCATCGATACCGGCACCCACGCGCCCCATCTCACGATCAGCGCTTTATCGCAGGCGTTTCGCGCCCTGCACGCAGCCCTGCTCGCGGTATGGGTGGCGGTTGGCATCGGCTATGCCATCGCAACGGCCGGCATACCCGGTCACGCGAGGACGTCCGGAGATCTGAGCGGGTCTGGGGTGGTCGCCGGCCTACTCGGTGGATGGAGCGAACGGGCCGCGAGCCAGTACCGGCTCGTCCTCGGGCCCGATCTCTCACATCGGACCGCCGTCTTGGCGCTTCTCCTCGGTCGCAGCCGTGCAGTGGGTGTCGCCTTCTGGGTGGGGGTTGCCCTCTGCTCCGCTCTCATCGAGACCGCCGCTCGTCATTCGCACGAGCGGATCCCGGACTTCTTGCAGGTCCTCGAGCTCGTCTCGCGCCCTGTGCCCACCCGGCTGGTAGTCATCGCCGCATGGACTTTCACCGGCTGGCACCTTTTTGCGCACTGACACTTCTGCTTCGAGTTCCCAGGTTGACGCAGTGCCGCAATTCACCTGACCTCAAGGTCGGGAGCAGAACGTCGCAGGCTTGGCGTGGCCCGGACGACGATGGCTGCGGCAGCCACGGCGACGGCCGCCGCATAGGCATATGACCACTGGGAGCCGAGCAGGCCGAGCTAGGAAAAGCTCGCAACCACCCCTTTGCCAAGGCGTCCACCGGCTGCGTATCCGGTCAGTGCCGAGACTGCCTGGAACAGGAGAAAGGCCACCACCCCGACTCGTGCGCCATGTCCTCCCTGCGCCGCTGTGAGCACCGGGAAACCCACTGAATACGAGGTGAAGCCGTACAGCGCGGCTGCCAGCAGGAGAGCCGTCGTACCCGGCGGTGCTGGCTCGCCCCGCTGCACGGGCTCGGCCACTTCGCGACCGCCGCGATCTCCAACCGAGCGACGGGAGCGCCAGTCTTAGGGCGGATAAGCAGCAGCGTGGAAGCAACGAGTGGCACTACCGTGCCAAGAAAAAT
>CAZAMA010000002.1:0-40371 GCA_964485645.1 uncultured Acidimicrobiaceae bacterium
CCATAGCCGTCCCTGGCGAGCTTGCTGGCACGGTAGGGCCGCCAGCGCCGGGCGGGCCGGCAGCGCCGGGCGCGCCGGCAGGCGCGACTGGCAGCTCGACCACAAAGGTCGCTCCTCCGCCGGGCGTCTCTCGAACCGCCACCTGTCCCCCGTGGGCTGCCACGACGGCGGCGACTATCGACAGCCCAAGACCCGTGCCCCCTTTGGAGCGGTGGCGGGACTGGTCGGCACGCCAGAAACGCTCGAACACATGATCCATGTCCTCAGGCGCGATGCCAGGGCCGTGATCGATCACGGCGATGGTCGCCCGCGCGCCCGCCAGCCACGAGCTGTCGGGGCTGGTCAGGGTGTCCTCACCCACTACCTCGCTGCCGGTGTCGCGACCGTTGACGCTGCCTTCCTCCCGTCTGCCTACGACCGAAAGGGCGTCTCCGCCGACGACTAGATCTTCGGCGCCAAGTGGCTGAGCCGGTACCGTCGGAAGCTCGGTGCCTCCGAAGGATCTGCCCGAGCGCGTCAGCCGCCCGAACATGCCGAACGCGGGGATTGCCCGCACGCCGGGCAGCCCCGATATATCCACCGCACCTCGGGTGACTTGGATTGCCACCTCGATCGGCGTTCCCGGCGGGGCATACGCCATAGCGTTGGTGATGAGATTGCCGAGAACCTGTCTTAAGCGCTGCTCGTCGCCGGTGACTTCACAGGGTCCGGTCGAGATAAGCCGAATCGACCTTGACGGATCCACGACTCCTGCATCCTGGATGGCGTCAGCAGCGAGCTGGGCCAGGTCGACCATGTCATGGCCGAGCGGGCGACCCTGGTCCAGGCGAGCGAGCAGTAGGAGATCGTCCACGAGACCCGCCATACGCGTGGACTCGCTTTCGATTCTCCGTAAGGCGGCGGCAAGATCCTCGGGCCTGCCGCCAGCCCCATCCTTGAACAGCTCCGCGTATCCGCGAATCGACGTCAGGGGAGTTCGCAGCTCATGGGATGCGTCACCCACGAAACGTCGCAGCCGTGCCTCGGATGCCTCCCGCTCCCGGAAAGCCCGCTCGATCTGGGTCAGCATCAAGTTGAGGGCGGCACCGAGCTGTCCAACCTCGGTGCGTTCATCTGTGTCCTCGACGCGCCTTGTCAGATCCCCCGCGGCGATCTCGCTCGCCGTCGAGGCCATCTCCTCGAGCGGGCGCAGGCCGAGTCGCACGAGAAACCACGAGACTGCTGCCAGTGCAATCAATATGCCCAACCCGATGATGAGCTCGAGCACAAGAATCTGGCGCATCGTCGAGTCCACTCCTGTGAGCGGAAAGGCGACGACGAGGACGAGGTCACCGGGCCCGAAGGCACCGATCGTATGGATCTGGGTGGTCGTGCCCAGGAGCTCGAAGCTGCTGACGCCCCCCGATCCGCTGACCGATCTGAAGACATCGCTGCTGGGCGACGTCGCGACCTGTCTGACCCAGTTCGCCGTGACCTCCGGGATGGCCTTGCAGGTCCCGCACTGAAGAGCCGCTGGGTTGCCGGACTTACCTCCTGACTGTGTAGCAGGGAACGGGACGAGACTCCCGTTAGGCTCGTACAAAGCTGCATAGGTGTCCGACTGCACGGACTGGAACGCGGGCTCTACTCGCACGCCAGCCAGGTAGTCGAAGTACTGGGTCCAAACCGAGACCGAGCTCGCCATCTGAGCTTCGACCTTCTGGACTAAGGAGTTACGGGTCGTCGTATAGGTGATGGGCTCGATCGCCGCCAGCGCCGCTGCGACGAGGAGCACGAGAATGACGACGAGCCTTACGCGAAGCGGCATCTAGAGCTCTTCCCGGCTGCTCATTCCCGTGGTGGCCGAAGGACGTAGCCTACGCCTCGGACGGTCTGGATGAGATGCGGTTCCATGAAATCGACCTTCTTGCGAAGGTAGCTCACATAGGTCTCGAGCACTCCGGCGTCTCCGCCAAAGTCGTAGCTCCAGACATGGTCGAGCAGCTGTGCTCGCGTAAGGACCCGCCTCGCGTTCACGAGCATGTAGTGGAGCAGCCGGTACTCGGTCGCAGTCAAATCGATCAGCTGACCGGCGCGGCGAACCTCGTGCGCGTCGTCATCCATCTCGAGATCGGCGAGCACGAGGCTATGGGATGCTCCTCCGTGCCCGGCACGCCGCAGTACCGCATGCACGCGAGCGACGAGCTCCGCAACGCTGAAGGGCTTGGTGACATAGTCATCCCCGCCGATGGTGAGACCACGCACCTTGTCCTCGGTGGCGTCGCGGGCCGTGAGAAACAAGACCGGCACGCCGCGGCGGTCCCGCCGCACCCGCTCGGCGATGCTGAAGCCGTCGACATCGGGCAGCATGACGTCGAGAATCAACAGGTCCGGGCGGAACTCTTCCAGACGCTGGAGCGCCGGGTAGCCGGCATTCGCGGTCTCGACGGCGAACCCCTCGTAGCGCAACGCCATCGCCACCAGCTCGGTGATCGACTCCTCGTCGTCCACGACGAGCACACGACGGCCACTATCTGGGCCTTCAGCGAACACCATCGGTCCAATCTGACAGAAAAGGCTGTGAGAATACTGTGGTTATCCGGAGAATCGTCGGCAGCTCGACGGGCATACCGTTCCCATGGAACGCTCTCGGGCACTTCATCCTCACGGTGCCGGACCCTCGATGAGGCGGACGGCGACGGTCCGCCGGCCGAAAGGCGCGTCGAAGGTGACCGTCGCGCTCTCCCCGGGCTGCTCGCGCTTCACAAGACCAGACAGGACCGAAACCGTCGGCGTCGGCCTGCCGTCGAAGCTGACGATCGTGTCGCCCGGCTCGATACCGGCCTCGGCAGCAGGATCGCCAAGGACGATCCGCGTGACGAGCACCCCGGTCGCTGTCGCGGCCGACCTCGGCGGCCGTACGACTACCCCAAGAAACGCCCGCAGTCCGAGCACCACGCCGTCGCCTGGGCGCCCGCTCTCGATGGCGCTCACTATGGCTGTGACCCGGCTCACCGGGAGCGCGTAGCCGAGAGTGCCGCTCCTCGAGGTCGCAGTGTTCATGCCTATCACCTGGCCCTGACCGTTGACGAGGGGCCCACCTGAATTTCCAGGCCTCGTGCGCGCGCTCGTCACGATGAGTCCGCTCAGCTGCTCGGGACTCGAGCTGAGCACATCACCAGCCGAGATCGAACGACCGAGCGCCGAGATCCGACCGCTTGAGACCGCGGGAGCACCCCCGCGCCCTAAGGCGTTGCCGATGGCGAAGATGGGCTCGCCGATTGCTATCTTCGGCAATCTCGAGAGATGGACCGCCCGCAGGGATCCGGGCACGTCCACTTTGATCACCGCCACATCTGCCGCTGGGTCAGCGCCGACGAACGACGCTCGGTAGAGCTCTCCGCGCCCGTCAATCCTCACCTTGATGGTCGTGGCGCGCTGGACGACGTGGTTGTTCGTGACGATGTAGCCATCGCTCGACACGACCAGTCCGGTAGCTGCCGCAATGGCATAACCGGTGTCTGTCTGGTTGACCGTGTCGATGTCGACGACTACCGGGTCCACCATGCGCGCGATCGCGCTCGCGCTCTTTGGCGGGAACATCACAGCCCTTGTCGAGTTCACGGGCACGAGAAAGGTGCGGACCGCCGGTCGGTGTGACTTAGGACCCCAGGGGAACACCGCCACGGCGAAGGCGGCGAGGGCGGCGAGGGCGGCCAGTCCTCCGGCAGCTAAGCGAGGAGACCTCCAGGTAGAGCGGTGCCTTTTTGTCGGAGCCATGGGAGACGGGGGGAAGGGTGCAGCCGGCCCGCCTAAGGGGGAGTAGGCGGGCCGCTGCAACGAACTAGCGGGGACAGGGATCGGAGGGGAGACAGTTCCCTCCGACCCGAGATCCGCGACGCCGTCGTTTCCTTCGTCCATGGGTGCTCACCTTTGGCATGCACATCAGGACCTCAGGTGGCCGGGAGCGATCCCGCCCACCTTCACCCTTCCAGGCAAGGGGGGGTTCCTGGTCGGGCACGTAGCCATCATGGCGGGCCCGGCTGTGTCTGAGCTGCGGCTGTCCTGATAATTAGCTGAGAGAATTAGTCGAGAGACGTTCCGTCTCGGGCTATGTGACCGGCTAAGCGTAGAGGCAGTGCAGGCCCGGATCGCGCCGTCCTGGTAATCCGACTCAGTCGTAGGTTGCCTCGAGCGCCCACTTGCCGCCTTCGATCACGAGGAGGTGAGCAGTCCCGTCCTCGAGAAGCAGTTGCATGCGTGCGTGCCGGCGGCGGGCATTCAGATCCCACCACCGCTCGTCGACAGGCCATGGCCCGGCCCAGGCAACGACCTCGGCAAAGCGGTCAGAGGGTAACCGGCGCATCCGCGCCGGTGGAGCACTCGGCTGGCCACGGCCGGTGACAGCGACTGGATCGCCGGTTGCCGAGAGCAGCTCGACAGCCAGATGCTCTGCATACACGACCGCAGGCGCCGGGGACGGGACGCGTCCTGGCCAGGGGAAGCGATCCTTGCCATGTCCTTCCCTTGGATCGCCCCATGGGACAAGGGCCACCTGCTCCAACGGACTCCTCCCACCTGCCAGGACAGGCCTGACAACGCTGGCGTGCCCAAGGAGGCCCTGGATGCGTGCGACTCCGCGCTCGACTCTCCTGCCTGCCTCAAGGGGTGCCGCAAAGAGATCGAGTTGGCGTCCACAGTCCTGCCCGACCTCGCCTGCGGTCAAGCGAACGAACGTGATGCCAGCACTCGGAACCTCACCGGGAGAGGACATCCACCCTTCGAGCTGCCACCGCACCCTGTCCACCATCGCTTTCGCCGTAAAGGGCTGGTCCGTCCTCCACCACCGACTCAGCTTCTCACCTTGCTCTGTGGCTGCCTCGACGAGAAGGCGGGTGCAGCCAAGTCCGTGGGGAGCGAGACGACTCATCAACTCCTCGGCAATGCCAGAGGCGACGAACGCCACTGTGTCGACTTGATCGATCGGCGACTCGAGCTCGCAGCCGACCGTGAGATCGGGCGACGCCTCAGAGGGGGCAAGAGCGTGGTCGTCAATCCCCCGTGCCAGTCGATGAGCACGCAGGCCCTCTGCTCCGAAACGCCCCCCCACCAGCCCCTCGTCCATCGCTGCGAGCTCGCCGATCCGCCGGATGCCAAGCCGGCCGAGGAGATCGGCGAGCTCTCGGTTGCCAAGCAAGCCCACAGGTAGAGCTGCCAGCCATGTGGCCGACCCTCCAGGCGGGATGATCAACACACGGGCCGGGACGCCATCGGTGGACCATCCAGGATCTGAAGCACCTGCAGACGATTCACCAGCGACATGGGCCGCGAGGCGGGCGACAAAGGGGGAATCGGCGATCCCGATCCGGCAGGATGGGCCCTTTAGGGGCGACACAACTCCTGCCACCGCCTGGGTCAGCTGCACAGCCAGGGACGGCTCCCCGCCGAAGTACCGTGCCGGCCCTCTCACCGCCAACGAGCACACCCCTGGCCTGCTCACCTCCACACCTGTGGTGAAACCGGCAATGGTCGAGACAACCGATTCGAAGGCCCGTACATCCCGCCCCACATCCTCGGCGACGAACACGAGCTCCGGGCAGGCCGCTTCGGCCTCCCGGCGGCGCTGGTGGAGACGAACCCCCTCTGCCCGTGCTGGCGGCGAGCAGGCCACGATCATGTTGCCCCTCAACACCGCTGCGGGGCGATCGGCGAGCCCGGCTGCGACGACGGGCCAGTCAGGGCACCGAACCACAAGGGTACGGATCATCGAAAGAGCTCACGCCGGTAGCTGCAGTGACGCCAGCAGGGGGCGGGCGGCCGCTCCCCGCCCGCTCACCTCCAGCTGATAGCTCCGTGATGACAAGAGCCCGTGGCCACGCGACAACCCAGACCACACTGAGCTGGTCACGGTGCAGTGCAGATCACTCGGCCCGGGCCAGCTCTTCTCGTGGTCGAGCACGACGAGTACCGAACCGCGATCGCGTGACCGGGCGGCCAGGCGCCTGGCATCCGCCGGCCTGACTGCCGTCTTAGGAGCAAACAGCACGGCATCCACCGAGTCAAAGAGGGTGGCGAGCACCTGCATCCAACGGTCCGCGGCCCCGAGCGACGGCACTATGACGAGCTGGGAAAAATCGATCCCGCGCTCGGCCACTGCCAGGCACCCCACTTTCGCGGCCCCGGCCAGGGCGCACCAGTAACCCCCCTGAGAAGGACCTGCGAGCAGCTCGAGGGCAAGCGTCGTCGCCCCTGCGGCCCGCTGCGCATCGACCAAGACGGTCGAGCCACGCATGAGACCCCCGACCGGCAGGACACCTTGCAGTGCCGCAGTGATCGGCAGCAGGTGCTCACCTGCAAGGCAACTCGGCCGGAGCCGCGTCCCGAGACGTTGCAATTCAGAGCGATCCGGGACTCCGCCTGCTCGCGCGGCAGCCTCGGCTGAGGCTGCCGACGTCATGGTCATCATGGAAGTATACGAACATGAGTTCGCCACTGCCAAGACGGTCGGTCGTCCATAGGGTCAAGGCTGCATGACCACACCGGTTCCCAATCGGCAAGAATCGGTCGTGACTTCTCTGACGGCTGAAGCCGCCAGTCCCCTCGGGGCGATCTGATGGAGCCGGCAAACATCTCCGATCCTTCACCGACCGCGCCGCCGATAAAGGCCCGTGAAGCCACGGTGCGTGATGCCACGGTGCGTGATGCCAAGGCCATCACCCACGCCCAGGTTGCCGCCTGGCAGCAGGCCTATCGGGGCATCATGGGCGACCGCTACCTCGACGAGCTATCTACGGAGATCTCGGGCAGTACCAACCGTCGGCGCGTGAGCATTGCCGCGCCCGACGATCCGCGAGCGTTCAACCTAGTAGGTGAGTACGAAGGCCACGTTGCCGGCTGGCTGTGCGCCGGCCCGAGCCGCGACGACGACCGCGACGCGCGGCTGGGAGAGATATGGGCGCTCTACGTCCACCCCGATCTCTGGCGAGCCGGCATCGGGGGTGCCCTCATGACCGCAGCCATCGAACGGCTCTCCGGCGAAGGGTACGCCGAGGCGACGCTGTGGGTGTTCGAGGCGAACACGAGAGCGAGGGGTTTCTATGAGAGGTTCGGGTGGGTCCTGGACGGCGCCACCGCCATCTTCGAGCGCGGCGGCAGCCAGGCCGTCGAGGTCCGCTACCGGCGCCCGCTCACCTGAGCCTGCTCACGCAAGAGCAACCAGGTCCTCGAGGTCGTTGCTCCAGGAGTCCTCGACGCCTTCTGGCATGAGGATGACACGATCTGGCGAGAGAGCCTCGACGGCGCCGGGGTCGTGGGTGACGAGGACGATGGCGCCCTCATAGGTCCGAAGCGCCTTCAGCACCTCGGCTCGGCTTGCTGGATCGAGGTTGTTCGTCGGCTCGTCGAGCAAAAGGACGTTCGCCGAGGAGACCACGAGGGTGGCGAGGGCGAGCCGCGTCTTCTCTCCCCCCGACAGTGTTCCGGCCGGTTGCTCGATCCGGTCACCGCCGAAGAGAAACGAGCCGAGCATCCGCCTGAGCTCGGTATCGGTGACCTCGGGTGGCGCAGTGTGGCGGACGTTGTCCCAGACGGAATTGGCCGCCACGAGGGTCTCGTGCTCCTGCGCGTAGTACCCGAGCTTGAGGCCGTGGCCGTGATGGACCTCACCGGCGTCCGGGGTTTCGATGCCGCCGAGGAGGCGGAGCAACGTGGTCTTACCGGCTCCGTTGAGGCCGAGAATGACGACGCGGCTACCGCGGTCGACGGCCAGGTCGACTCCGCAGAATACCTCGAGCGAACCGTAGGACTTCATCAGGTCGCTCGCCGCGAGGGGGGTGCGGCCGCACGGGCTTGGCTTGGGGAACCGCAGCTTGGCAACCTTGTCCGACTGTCGCACCTGCTCGATACCCGATTCGAGGCGAGCGGCGCGGCGGTCGAGGTTGTGCGCCATCCGGGCTTTGGTGGCCTTGGCTCGCATCCTGTCGGCCTGCGAGCGCAGTGCCACTACCTTGCGCTCGGCGTTTTGACGCTCCCGACGGCGACGGTGCTCGTCGGTCGCAAGCTGCTCGAGGTAGGCCTTCCAGCCGAGACGGTAGATGTCCAGCTCGCAGCGAGTTGCATCGAGATGGAAGACCCGGTTCACAACCGACTCGAGCAGGGAGGCGTCGTGGCTGATGACGATCAAGCCGCCGTCATGGGACTTCAAGTAGTTCTTCAGCCACGCGATCGAGTCAGCATCCAGGTGGTTGGTCGGCTCGTCGAGCACGAGGGTCGGTGCCTCGGAGAAAAGCACCCGGGAGAGCTCGACACGGCGCCGCTGTCCACCTGAGAGCGTGCCGAGACGCTGTCCAAGGACCCTCTCGGGCAGGCCGAGGCTGGAGGCGATCGAAGCTGCCTCGGCTTCTGCGGTCCAGCCGCCGAGAAGATGGAACCGCTCCTCGAGGCGCGAGTACTTCCGCATGGCCTCGTCCTGGCGGGCCCGATCACCGTCGGACATGGCCTCACGTGCGGCTTCCAGCTGCCCGACGACGTGGTCGAGGCCCCGCGCGCCGAGCACACGGTCCATCGCTTTCACCTCGAGATCCCCCGTGCGCGGATCCTGTGGCAGGTAGGCGACAACTCCTGAGCATCGAACCTGGCCCGTGGCAGGCAGCCCCTCGCCGGCGAGCACCTTCGCGAGCGTCGTCTTGCCAGCGCCGTTGCGGCCCACCAGCCCGACCCTGTCCCCGGGCGCGACCTGAAAGCTCACTGGCTGGAGAAGCTGCCGACCCGCGACGACGAGCTCGAGATCTGTGACTGTCAACATGGTGATCGCTCTGTACCCTAAAGCCGATGACCGACCCTTCCGGACAGAATGGCCCCCTTGCGCAGGAGGGGCCCGTCGCCTTGGTAGGCAGCGGCGAGTACCTGGACGTGATGGCCGAGGTCGACATTGGTCTCATGGCCGGACGCAACCCACGTGCTGTTCTCCTGCCCACGGCGGCCGCAGAGGAGGGCGAAGCGACCGTGCAGCACTGGCTCGAGCTCGGCGCGCGCCATTTCACGCGCTTGGGTGTCGAACCTGTGCCGCTCAGGGTGCTCACGCCGGACGACGCGAACCGCCAGGACCTTGCGGCCGTCGTGGCCGGAGCGGGCCTCATCTACCTGTCGGGAGGGAACCCCGGCTACCTCGCATCGGTCCTGCGCGACAGCGTGGTCTGGGCGGCGATCAAGATGGCGTGGCAAGCTGGCGCCGCCTTGGCCGGATGCTCAGCCGGTGCGTGCGCTCTCAGCTACGCGGCAGACGACGTCCGCGCCACGCCCAGGACGGGTATCCGTGCCGAGCCGCGCGTCTCGGAGCCGCCGATGTCCCGGCCAACCGGCCTCGCCGCAATCCCCGAAGTTGCCGTCATCCCCCACTTCGACCGGATGCAGCGTTGGTCCCCCGACCTCGCCGGCAGGTACATCGACCGCACCCCTGCGGGGGTGACCGTCGTCGGGATCGACGAGGACACGGCCATCGTCACCGCTCCCGGCGGAGCTGGCGATCAAGCCGGCAAGAAGCGCTGTTTCGCAGTTGCCGGGCGCCAGTCGGCCTGGATCCTCGACCGCGACGGCGGGCGCGCCGAGTACCGAGCGGGCTCCACGCTTTGTGTGCCAGCCCACTTGGGCTAGGAGCCGGTCCGACTGGTCGCTCCGGCCCGAGGACCGCACTGCGCCACCCTGCTCCGGCCCGAGGACCGCACTGCGCCACCCTGCTCCGGCCCGAGGACCGCACTGCTGGCCGCGGTCCCGTTACGATCGCGATCGTGCCGGGGCCCATAGCCGTAAAGCTGGTTGACCCTCCCGTCACCTACCAGCTGCGGAGAGATGCGCTCCGGCCCACCCAGACAGTCGAGGACATGGACGTTTTCGACAGGGACGGCTCTGGCGCCGCCGTATTCGGCGCGATCGACCTTTCGACCGGTGACCTCGTGGGCACGGCCAGCGTGCGTCCCGAGCCTGCGCCGCTCGGGCTCCCTGACAGCGTTGCCTCCTCCCCCATCGCAGCTCACTGGCGTCTGCGGGCGATGGCCACCAGGAAGGAGCGCCGCGGCCAAGGTGTCGGCTCCATGGTCCTCGGCGCCTGTGTGAGCCACGTCTCCAGGCAAGGAGGCGGGGTGCTGTGGTGCAATGCCAGGCTGACAGCGAGACGGTTCTACGAGCGCGGTGGGCTGACAGGCTGCAGCGAGGAGTTCGATATCGCAGGCATTCCCCACATCGTGATGTGGCGCATCGTCGAGGCTGAAGCTGAAGCTGAAGAGACAGGAGCATGAGACAGGAGCTCGGAGTCGTCGAGCTGACCCAGGCGATGATCCACAACCGCTGCGTCAACGACGGCTCGGCCGAATCCGGTCAGGAACGCCGCTGTGGAAGGCGATGGGCAGGGTGGCCAGCGCCTTTCACCCAGGAGCCTCTCTCGTCCCGTTCTTCAGCGTCGGCGCGACCGACGCACGTTACTTCAGGCCCCTTGGCACGATTGCCTACGGTTTTGCGATGTTCTCGGAGAGGTTGCGCTTCGAGCAATTCTCCCTCAGGTTCCACGGTGACGACGAACGCGACGATGTCGAGCCCCTGCAGATGTCGGCGTCGATGTTCGAGGACCTCGCACGTGAGTTCCTCGGCTGAGCACTGACCCGGCGGTCGGGCGAGGGCTCGCTTCAAATAGAACCCGGGATCGAAGCCGAGATCAGAGCTGCCGTCGTCGGTTGCGGGGCACCACCTTGAGGCTCGGTGTTGACGAGTACCGACGACATGCCCGGCTGCAGCTGCAGCGCGACATCACCAGGAGTTCGACCGAGAACTCCGAGCGAGATATACCGTCCGTCGACAACAGCCCAGGCCTGAAAGGTCTTTCCCGCAGGGAGAGCCGGCATCTTTCCTGGCACGATGAAGGCCTGCCCGTCGGGTACCGCCACGACGGACGCCGACCAGGCCCTGTTCGCGCTCACGAGGCTCAAAGTGACATGGCGCGGATCGAGCTCGGCCGCGGCCACCTGGGCCTTCACACCTCCGGCGACGACTCCTGCCGAAAGCGCGCTCACCTGGTTGTCGAGGTTCACCACCTTGCTCGCCAACACGCCGACGACTATGGCAAGGGCCGCCGCAAGGGCGGCGACCGATCCGAGCACGACGGAGCGCCGGCGAGCGGTGCCGAGCCGCCGCAAGGTGCCGCCTCGAGCAAAAGTGCCGCCTCGAGCAAAAGTGCCGCTTCGTGCCAAGGCTGTCGCGGACGAGGGAGTGCGAGCGATCTCTCTCGGGACGGCCAGATATGGCTCGGCGGCCGGGCGGTGCGGCTCGGCCTCTGCCTCAGGGGCAATCTCTGCAGCAATTCGCTCCCAGAGCCCAGGGGGTGCCGCTCCCCCGAGGTTGCCGAGAGCCCCGGCCACGTCGTGAAAGGCCGCAACCTCAGCTCGACAACGCGGACACTCGGCCAAGTGTCTCTCGATCTCGGTGGCCTCGTCGGGGTCCACGGCATCCAGCGCGTACGCGCCAAGCATCTCGGCGATGTCCGCGTGCGTCACAGGTCACCTCCGACCAGTACACCTGCGGCCGAGAGAGACCCGTGCATCCTCTTCAAGCCAGCCCGAATTCTGCTCTTCACGGTACCTTCCGGCTCACCGAGCAGCAACGCCACCTCCCGGTAGCTGCGCCCGCCGAAGTAAGCGAGCTCGATCGGCTTGCGCTCGGTGGCGGGGATGCCGCTCAGCGCGTCTCTGACGTGCTCTGCCAGCATGATGTCCCCGACCTCGTGCTCGAGGTCATAGCCTGACTCGGCCGTCATGGTGGCCTCTCGCTCCTCGCGCCGCCGCCGGGCCGTCTCCGAGCGCAGGAGGTCGACAGCCCGGCTGTGGACCTGTGCCAGGAGGAACGAGCGCAGGGTTCCGCGTGCAGGCTCAAAGCGTTCCGGATCGTTCCAGAGCTTTACGAAGACTTCCTGGACGACCTCCTCCGCCATGCCCGCGTCCCAGACAAGCCGCTTGGCCAGGGCGAAGGCCGGTCCGGAATGACGTCGGTACACCTCGGCGAGCGCGTCGTCGCGCCAACGGGCGATAGCCAGCACGAGCCGATCGTCGCTCGCGTCTTTGAGGTCAGCTCTCACGTCGTCATTTATTCGTTGCGGCGACGGTTTCGGATTACCATTTTCGGGCACTCCGGCGATCCCTAGCTCTCCCTACCGAGCGCCCGCCGCCCTCGCGGCGCCCGGTAAGCGCGCAAAGACGAGGGTGCTCTCAGAACAACCTCGGTTGATCAGCGCCTGGCCCGACCGAGTTCTCCGAGATCTGTCCGCCTCGGCTTCGACCGAGCCGGCGCGGGCGGCTCCGGGACCGCCACCTCGCAGTGACGAGCGCCGGTTCGAACGACCGAACCTTCTCGACGCGTGGTAGCTCGACGACCGGCGGCCCACCGGCGGCCACTTCGGCGGGGTCCGCCGGCTGCCGCCTGGAGGGTGCGGGACCCTCGACCAGAGCGACCTCTACCCAAGTGGCGCCATTGCTCGTATTGGTCACATGGGCCCGAAAGCGCCAGTGCCGCCCCCTGGCGACATGTCCGGCAACTCTGACGACATCTCCGGCGGCGAGGTCGTTCCAGTACTCCTGGCGGACGAAACGCTGCAGGGATTCCGCGGCCTCGCTCTTCGCGACGGCAAGAGAGCGGCGCGGCGCCAGGCCCAGGCGGGCGCTCCCGGGAACCTTGGCCACGACCGAAGGGCGCGTGGCTGCCACGTCGGACGAGGGAAACACGAGTGCCAGCTGATCAGAACCAGTACTGCGAGCCATCGCCGCCAGCCTACGCGGTCGCTGTGTCCGAACGCGGGATAGTCCCCGGCTGCGTCACGGCTGCGGCCGGGCTCGCCGCCCTCGCGCGCTACGACGCTCACGGCGCTGGCGGCGCTGGCGGCGCTGGCGGCGCTGGCGGCGCTGGCGGCGCTCGCTTCGAGTACCCTCGCTTAGCGTGGCCGACGGCACCCCCGAGATGCACGAGCTGCTTCGACCCCTTGCCTTCCTCGTCGGAAGGTGGCAGGGACGGGGTGAAGGCTTGTGGCCGGGTGGCTTCGCCTTCAGCGACTCCATGACCTTTGCTCACGATGGCCGCCCGATCCTTCGCTACGCGCAGCTGACCACGGGCCCAGAGGGACGGCCGTCCCATTCGGAGTGCGGGTATCTCGTGGCGCAGCCAAACGGCGAGGTGCACGTGACCGTGGCTGAGCCCTCGGGGATCACCGAGGTGCTCGTGGGAAGACCGGCCGAACTTTCGATCGTCCTCAGGTCGGTGGCCATCGGACGCACGCCGACGACCGAGCACGTGACCGCCTGCCGCCGGACTCTGCGGATCGAAGAGGGGGCCCTCGTGGCCGAGCTCGAGATATCGGTCAACGGCGAGGATCTCGCACCGCACACCACTTCGGTGCTCCGGCTCGTCGGCTGAAAGCCTCGCGCTCAGCCCCCGCTCGAGGGAATGAAACCGCCGCCGCCGGGCGCAGCCGCTGGCGGCCCACTCCCCGCCGGATTGGTCGGTGCGTCTGCAGCGGCCGGCGTGATCGGTCCGTGCTCGGCCTCGTATGCCTGCAGCTGAGCGATCAAGTCTTCCACACGGTCTTCCCCGGGCACCCCCGAGCGGCCGGCACGCTGGCAGTAGATGATCCCGCCGAGCTCCTCCAGCATCGAGTCAGCCTGCCGCTTTGCCTGCAGCGCAGACAGCTTGTCCTGCCCGGCCTTGGCTCCCTCTTGGGCCTTTTGAGCCAAGACATCGGCTTGAGCCTTGACCTTGTCCATAAAACCCATGACGTTCTCCTCTCGCCGGGAAGAGACGCTAGCTCCCGGCACGGGAGCGCGCGTGCCACCTCCTGTCACGCCAGCGCGTGCCGCAGGCAGCTCGCGTCCACCGTGCTGGTCTGCGGGTCAAGGCCCGCGGCGTAGCTCTCGCACCTTGCTCAGGAGGCTATGAGCCGAGAGCTACCGGGCTCCTCGACCTCAAAGTGGCCGACCGCCGTAGGCTCGTCGGCCACGAAGTCCCTTCGCCTGGCATCAGCCACGCGGGACAACTGCTGTAGCTGCTGCCGTTCCCTGCTGCGAAACGGGGGGCCGTCGCGCCCTGTCACCACGACCAGCTCGGACGACCCCAACGGCGCCCACGCGATGTCACGCGGCCCGACGAGTACGACAGCGCCCGCAGGGGAAAGCGAGAGCCCTGCCCGCGCACCGGCGACGAAAGCGCCGAGCCACGGCGTTCCGGGAGGCTCCCCGGCTGCGGCGAGCGACTCTGCCGTAGTGCCGCTCATGTCGAGCACCGCCGACCAGTCGCAGGCAAACGCCGTGCAGACTCCCTCGACGAGAAGCTGCAGGAGCTCCGAGTATCCGGGCGCATCGGCGATGAGAACGGCCGCGTCGAGCGGATCCCTGCCGGAGTACGGCACCCGGGAGACGAGATGCCTCAGATCTTCCACTTCTACGCCCGGCAGGAGGGAAAGCGCCTCGGCCAGAGCCTCTGCGCTCGAGCCTTCCGGCAGCTCGACCGTCAGCTCGTCTACCGCGCGAGCGCCGTCACGCTCGAGAATGTCGATACCGACGAGGTCGGCGCCGAACTTTCCGATCTCGCTGGCGAGCTGGCCGAGCGATCCCGGGCGGTCGGCGAGCCACACACGGAAGACTACGTACACCCGCACGGCCACATAACGCGTCATGGTCAGAAGGTACATAAGTGTTGTGAACGGAGGGTTTCGACCGTGATACAACCTGGGGAACCCTGCGGCTCGTGGAGAAGTGCCCTCGCCCGGGGGCTCGAAGGAGGCAAGGACCGATGATGACGCTGCTAGAGGTCGCCGAGCTCGCCGGACGTGAGCACTATCTGGCGGTGGTCGCCACGCTGCGAGAGGACTCGACCATTCAGTCCTCTGTCGTCAATGCCGGCACGCTGGCCAATCCGCTCGGCGGTGGGAAGGAGGTGCTGGGTTTCGTGACCTACGGCCGCTCCAAGCTGCGAAACCTCCGTGTCAGGCCACAAGTCACGCTCACCTACCGCTCGGGCTGGGCGTGGGCATCTGTGGAGGGAGTCGCCGAGCTGATCGGACCCGACGACCCGAAAGAGGGCGTCGACGGCGAACGTCTCCGGCTGCTCTTGCGCGAGGTCTTCGTCGCGGCAGGCGGTAACCACGAAAACTGGGATGCCTACGACGCGGAGATGGCCGAGCAGCGGAGAACCGTCGTGCTCGTGACCCCGACACGGCTCTACAGCAACCGACCGAGCGGCTAACCACTGAGCAGTCGTTTCGAGATGACGACGCGCTGGATCTGGTTCGTGCCCTCGTAGATCTGGGTGATCTTCGCGTCTCTCATGGAGCGTTCCATCGGGAACTCCCGCGAATATCCGTAGCCCCCCAACAGCTGGACCGCGTCGGTGGTCACCTGCATGGCTGCATCGGACGCGAAGCACTTCGCCATCGCGCCGAGGGAAGTGAGCTCGCCGTAGGGATCACCTGCATCGACAGCCGCGCACGCCCTGTACACGAGTCCTCGCGCCGCCTCGACGCGCATCGCCATGTCGGCGAGCATGAACTGGAGACCCTGGAGATCGGCGAGAGGCCGCCCGAACTGCCGGCGCTTTCTCAGATAGCCGGCGGCGTAGTCGAGGGCGCCCTGGGCAATACCGACTGCCTGCGCCCCGATCGTCGGACGGCTGCGGTCGAGTGTGTGCATGGCGATGTAGAAACCCTGGCCCTCTTGGCCCACGAGATTCGCGACCGGAATGCGAATGTCGTCGAAGACGACTTCGCCGGTAGGGCTGGCCCGCAGCCCCATCTTGTGCTCGAGCTTGGTGACCCTTATGCCCCAGTCCTTCTCGACGACAAAACAGCTGATGCCGCGGTGGCCCGCGGTCGGGTCTGTCTTGGCGAACACGGTATAGAGGTCGGAGACACCTGCGTTGGTGATCCAGCACTTCGTACCCGAGACGACGTAGTGCTCGCCGTCGCGAACCGCCCGAGTCGTCATCGAGGCGACGTCAGATCCCGCGTCGGGCTCCGACAGGCAGTAGCTCGCCTGTGACTCTCCCGAGGCGATCCTCGGCAGGTACTCTCGCCTCGTCTGCTCGCTCGCGAAATTCATGACCGGGAGCATGCCGAGCTTGGAGATGAGCAAGGTGACAGCGGTTGAAGCACAGGCGCGGGCCACCTCCTCGATCGCGACTGCCTGGGTGACGAGGTCGGCTCCCTGACCCCCGTATTCCTCCGGGACCCAGAGCGACGGGAGCGCCATGTCCACACATGCCCGGAAGCTGTCGAGCGGGTACTCCTCGGTCTCGTCGTAGCGGGCGGCGTTGGGCGCGATCTTGTCCTCGACAAAGCGGCGCAACACGTGGCGGAACTCGCGCTGGTAGTCGGTCAGGTCGAAGCAGGCCATCGACGGACTTTCGCGCTGCTCGCTCACCGATGCAGCCAGCGCTCAGCTGCTCGTACCGGTGAGCTGCCTCCAGGCGTCCGGCCCTGCGGCTAGGCGCTCACGAACGGCCTGCGTCGAGAGGCGCAGGGTCGATTCCGGGATCAAGTCGGCAAGATCTCGCTGCTGACAGTAGTCATGGGAAATGCCGTCGAATAGTCGCGCACGTTCCTCGACGAGGGGCTCCGGGGCATCATCGAGATAGCCGAACAGCATTGCCGCGAGCTCGAGGTCGCCCATCATCGGAGCACGACCCACGATCGAAGCCCTTCGCAGGGCGATAGCGACTACGCCTGCCAGGACGTCGTCTGCATGCTCTGGCTCGGCCAGGTGCAGGCGAGCGCGGAGGCGCCCGGCGAGCAGGAGGGCGTAGCCCTGGTCGGGGCCGTGATTGCCCATGTTCGGGCCGTGAACCAAACCGGGCCGCGATCTGTAATCAGCCGGCCGGTGCGAGTACCACACCGACGCACCCGGCAGCTTGAAGGCCCCGCGGACCCCGGCCCGATCGGTGATGGGGGCGAACTTCGGTTGGGTCATCAGGCTCGTTCCTGTCCTCGTCGCACCAGGGCGCCCGGGCTCGGATGGCAAAGAGCCCGGCTAGGGCGATGGTAGCGGGGCCGCCGCGCGCGCGAGGCCAAGCACGACCGAGTCGACGAGCGCCTGCCACGAAGCCTCGATGATGTTCTCCGACACACCGATGGTCGACCAGGTGCCATCGGCATCCGATGTGTCCAGGAGCACTCGGGTGACAGATCCCGTGGCTCGCTCGCTCGAGAGCACGCGGACCCGATAGTCCGTCAGATGCACGTTCTGCAGAGCCGCGAAGTGTGGCTCGACGGCCCGCCGGAGCGCGGCATCGAGGGCGTTGACCGGGCCGTTTCCCTCGGCTGTCGACACGATGCGCTTGTCGCCGACGTGAATCTTCACAGTGGCCTCGGTGGTGAGCTCGCCATCGGACGACCACGGGTGAACGAGACTCGTCGTTGCCTCGGCTTCGCCCGTCGCCTGGTTTGCCCGCCAGTCGGTAATGACCCTGTACGACTCGATCCGAAACGGCTGCAGGCCGTCGGAGTCGCCGGCCGCCGAGCGCATCAAGAGCTCCAGGGAGCCGTCGGCGGCTTCGAAGTGGTACCCGGCGTGCTCGAGGCGCTTGAGGGTCTCAAGGACGCGCTGCAGTGCGGGAGAATCGAGCGACAGTCCCATCTGAGCCGCCTTCATCTGCAGGGTGGAACGGCCGGCGAGCTCGCTCACGACGACGCGGGTGCCGTTGCCCACCAAGTCGGGCTTTATGTGCTCGTAGGCGTCGGACCGCCGGATCAGGGCGCTCGTGTGAAGTCCCGCCTTGTGAGCGAAGGCCGCGGTTCCGACGTAAGGGCGCTGGGGATCGAGCGTCACGTTGACGAGCTCTGCGACGTGATGGGCCACGGCGGTCAGCCGCTCGAGACGGTCCGGTGGGATCGTCCGAACGCCCATCTTCAGGCTTAGGTTCGCAATCGTCGCGGACAGGTCGGCGTTACCTGCTCGTTCCCCGTAGCCGTTCACGCATCCCTGCACCTGGGTGACACCCTGGCGTACCGACGCGAGGGTGTTCGCCACGGCGCACCCCGCGTCGTTGTGGAAGTGGCCACCGAGCACAGCCGAGGTACGGCGCCGGATCTCGGCGACGACTCTCTCCACCTCGTCGGGCAGGGTCCCGCCGTTGGTGTCACAGAGCACGAGCGCCTCGGCCCCGGCTTGCTCTGCTGCCTCGAGAACCCGGGTGGCAAAGCCAGGATCCCGGCGGTACCCGTCGAAGAAGTGCTCGGCATCGAAGAACACCCGCAGACCCGCAGATCTGAGGAATGCGACCGAGTCAGCTGCCATTGCCACGGCCTCTTCGAGGCTCGTCCGAAGAGCCTCGGTCACGTGCAGATCAGACGCCTTGGCGACTATGCAGACCGCCGGGGTGCCGGCATCGACCAGGTGGCGTAGGACCTCGTCATCTCGGGCCGCCGTCCCTGGCCGGCGCGTCGAGCCAAAGGCAACGAGAGTGGCATGAGCCAGGTTCAGCTCCGAGCGAGCCCGGCGGAAGAACTCCTCGTCTTTCGGGTTGGCACCGGGCCACCCGCCCTCGATGAACGACACTCCGAGGTGATCGAGCTGCTCGGCGACCCGGAGCTTGTCCTCGACGGTGAGGGAGATTCCCTCCTGCTGGGTGCCGTCGCGAAGTGTCGTGTCGTAGACCTGGACCTCCTCGGGCAGCGCGGGCGAGTGCCACTCGAGATGACGACCGCCGGGGACGTCACCAGCGGCGCCGTCAAGTGACATGCTCGACCCAGTCCTTGTAGCGGTCAAGCTCGCCGCGCACCGCGAGGAAGAACCGCTCCTGTATGGCTCGGGTGACCGGCCCCGGCGATCCCGAACCGACGACGCGGTCGTCGACGGAGGTGACAGGGACGACCTCGGCAGCGGTCCCGGTGAGCCACACCTCCTCGGCCATGTACAGATCGGTCCTTCGCAGGTGTGACTCGGACACCTCGTATCCGAGATCGGCCGCGATCGTGCGGATGGAGTCGGCGGTGATGCCCTCGAGCGCGCCGACGCTCGATGCCGGCGGCGTGAGAATCCGACCTCGCCGAACCACGAAAATGTTCTCGCCGGTGCCCTCGGACACCTGCCCGTCCGTAGTGAGGAGCACCGCCTCGTCGTAGCCGGCGAGCACCGCCTCGACCTTGGCGAGAGAGGAGTTGATGTACATCCCGGTCCCCTTGGCCGCCGTCGGCATGGCGCGGGGGTCATGGCGCGCCCAGGAGGAGACTTTCAGCCTGATCCCGTTGGCGACTCCGTCATCTCCGAGATAGGAGCCCCAGGACCAGCACGCGACCGCGACATTGACCCGGCACGGAATGGGATTGAGTCCCATCTCGCCGTAGCCCAGGTAGACGATTGGCCGGATGTAGCAAGCGTCGAGTCCGTTGACCGCGACGACGGTCTTCACCGCGTCGACCACCTCCTCGTGGCTGAAGGGCACCTTCAGCCCGAGGATGTGCGCGCCGCTGAAAAGGCGGGCGACGTGATCGGACAATCTGAACACTGCCACGCCCTGCGAAGTCGGATATGCCCGGATCCCTTCGAACACTCCGAGTCCGTAGTGCAAGCTGTGCGTGAGGACGTGGACCTTTGCCTCGCCCCAGTCGACCAGCTCGCCATCCATCCAGATCTTCTGCGTCGGTGTCAGTGCCACGATCAAACCCTCTCTGCAATGGCATCGCCAACTCCGGCGGTGCTCCAGGTCCTGCTCCAGTAGGTCGTGTCGGCCTGCAGGTCGAGCACGGAAGTCTCGATTCGCTTGGCCGCTGCGGCTTCGTTCAAGTACTCGAGCATCATTGCTGCCGACCGGATCGCGGCAAGAGGGTTGGCGGCACCGGTCCCGGCGATGTCGTGAGCAGCCCCGTGAACCGGCTCGAACAGCGACGGGGTGGTCCGGGCAGGGTTCAAGTTCGCAGATGCCGCGAGACCGATGCCCCCCGTGAGCGCTCCGGCGAGGTCGGTGAGAATGTCGCCGAACAGGTTGTCGGTGACTATGACCCCGAAGCGGTCCGCCCGCTCCACAAGGTAGATACAGGCCGCGTCGACGTGCTGATATGAGGTCTCGACGTCTGGGTAATCGGCTGCCACGGCCGCGAAGGCTCTCGACCACAGGTCTCCGGAGAACTGGAGGACGTTTGTCTTGTGCACGAGCGTCACGTGGCGTCGCGGGCGCGACTCGGCCAGTGCGAATGCATAACGCACGCATCGCTCGACACCGTGGCGCGTGTTGACGGACCCCTGGGTCGCCACCTCCTGCGGTGTTCCCTTCCTCAAGAAACCGCCCTCGCCCGCGTAAGGCCCCTCGGTGTTCTCACGCACCACGGCGAACTCGGACAGGGGAGCGACCGAACCGGGCGTGCCGACAAAGGGGCGGAGGTTGACGTAAAGATCGAGCTCAAATCGCAGCCGCAACAAAAGGCCGCGCTCCAGCAGTCCCGAAGGCACCGCGCTCGACCCAATCGGGGGACCGACGGCACCGAGCAGGATCGCGTCTTCGCCCTTCAGCCGCTCGAGGGTCTCGTCGTCGAGGACCTCACCCGTGGAGAGATAATGATCTGCTCCGAGGTCGTAGTAGGTCGTCGAGAGCTCGACACCTGCTGCAGAGACCACCTTCAGCGCCTCGGCCAGGACCTCTGGGCCGATCCCATCGCCACCGATGACCGCTACCCGGTGTGTTCGAGCAACTTCGCGTGCCTCGGGGCGGTCTGGGCTTTCGTTCTCGCTCACCTTCTCGGTTTCCTTCTGCTGGGGGACTCTGGCGGTTCGGCGACCTTGGCAAAGCAAAAGGCCGCCCACCTGGTGGACGGCCCTGGACACGCTCTGTGGAGGAGCGCGCCTAATTGAGAATTACGTTTCCGCGTTCGTTCGACGCTGCGGCCAATGCCATGGTGCAGAGTCTGGCCCGGCGAGTGGCCGCCGTCAACCCCGGCCCTGCTCGAAGGCGGGCGGACGGTCGGCTGGCCGGCGCAGCCCGCTGGACTCGTGCCGTTACGGACCTGGTAGGGGCGCAACGCCGGTTAGCGTCGTGTGCGGTTAAGCCAGTGGGTTCACGGTCGACACCTGACGTCCGGGGATTTCTGACCGCGAGCAACGTGGAGACTCGTATCTCGCGACGGCAGGAATGTCGACGACCGGGCGCTGCAGATTGCGGAGCCAACGACATGACCACCCGACACCGGAGCTATGACCCGTCCAGCCATCGCGTTGTTGAGCACCTACCCCCCGACTCAGTGCGGGCTGGCCACCTTCACCGCAGCGCTCTACGAGCAGCTGGACCAGGAGTCTGGCAAGGTCGGCATCGCAAGGGTTCTCGACGGCCCTTGCGACGGCCTCCATGGCAAGGAAGTCGTCGCGCACTTGCTGAACGGCTCGCGCTCGAGCCTCGCCGCCACAGCGCTCACGCTGAACTCCTTCGATGTCGTGATCGTGCAGCACGAGTACGGCATCTACGGCGGTACCGACGGCGACGAGGTTCTCGACCTCGTCGCCGCCCTCACGGTACCGACGATCGTCGTTCTCCACACTGTCCTCACGGACCCGACGCCGCACCAGCGCTCGATCCTGGAGCAGCTCGTCATTGGCGCCGGCGTCGTCGTGACCATGGCCGAGACGGCACGGCGCCGGCTCGTCGAGCACTACGGCGTGGAGCCGTCGCGCGTCACGGTGATCCCGCACGGTGCGATCGACCACCGCAGCCTCCAAACCCACCACGCTGCCACCGCTCGGCCGCTGATCCTCACCTGGGGCCTGCTCGGACCGGGAAAGGGAATCGAGTGGGCGATCGATGCCATGCCCGATCTGCGCGACCTGATGCCGCGATACCTCGTCATCGGCAAGACCCACCCAAAGGTGCTCGAGCACGAGGGTGAGCAGTACCGGCTCCACCTGGAGAACAGGGTGATCCGACGTCGTGTCACCGACATGGTCGACATCAATGCCAGCTACCTAGATCTGTCGGAGCTTGCAAACCTGGTCGCCGCGGCCGATGTCGTGTTGCTGCCGTACGACTCCCCGGACCAGGTGACTTCGGGAGTGCTGATCGAGGCGGTCGCGGCCGGCCGGCCGGTCATATCGACAGGGTTCCCTCATGCGGTCGAATTGCTGTCAAGCGGAGCGGGCCTGATCGTCGGTCAGAAGGACGCGCGGGCCCTTGCCGTCGCCCTGCGGCGTGTCCTCAGCGAACCGGGACTGGCCGAGCAGATGGCGGGTGTGGCTGCGAGCCAGGCGCCATCACTCGTGTGGAGCGCCGTGGCGCAGCGCTACCGCACCCTCGCCGACTGCCTCGTCGCCGCACGACCTGTCACGGCCCGGCCTGTTGCGAGTCGGCCCGTCGCCGCGCGACCTGTCACAGCCGGCTCTCTCGTCGCCGGTCCCAGCCCAGCCGGCTCTCTCGTCGCCGGTCCCAGTCCAGCCGGCTCTCTCGTCGCCGCTTCATGAACGTCCCGTCCCCCGGCTTTGCCCACCTCCGCCGCCTTACCGACCACAAGGGTGTGTTCGAGCACGCTCAGGGCATTCATGCCCGTCGCGAAGGTGGCTACTGCGTCGATGACGCCGCCCGTGCCCTCGTCGTGGTCAGTCGAGAACCGATGGCTGGGGCCAGCCCTCGAGATCAGCCGGGGGCGCCGAGCCTCGAGGAGATGGCCGGGGTGTACCTGGGCTTGCTGCTCGGGGCCCAAGTGGGCGACGGGCGCTTCCGCAACCGGCTCGGCCTCGATGGTTCCTGGGAGGACCAACCCGGAGTGGACGACTGCTGGGGACGTGCACTTTGGGGACTTGGGACATTGATCTCCTCCTCGCTGTTGCCAGCATCCCTCCCGGCTGCGCTCGCTGCCTTCACCCTCGGGTCGAGCCAGCGGTCCCGCTGGCCCCGGTCAATGGCCTTTGCCGCCCTCGGCGCAGCAGAGGTTCTCCATGATCTTCCCGATCACTTAGGTGCGCGCGCGCTCATCGCAGCCGCGGCCGAGGTGATCGGTCAGCCGTCGTCGTCTCAGTCGTGGCCGTGGCCCGAGGAACGCCTCGCATACGCCAACGCGGTGCTACCCGACGCTCTCGTCGCCGCCGGCGTCGCGCTCGGCGACGAGCAGATCCTGGCCGATGGCCTCCTGCTCCTTGAGTGGCTGCTCGGTCAAGAGACCCTCGACGGCCACCTGTCCCTCACACCGGTGGGAGGGCGCGCTCCATCCGATCGCGCGCCCGGTTTCGACCAGCAGCCGATAGAGGCCGCGGCGCTCGCGGACGCATGCACCCGGGCCTACAACGCTACTGGCGAGGCCCGCTGGCTGTGTGGTGTCGAGCTTGCGGTGGGCTGGTTCCTTGGCTCCAACGACTCGGGCACATGCTTGTACGACCCCGAGAGCGGGGGCGGCTGTGACGGGCTCGAGCGTTTCGGGCGCAACGAGAATCAGGGCGCCGAGTCGACTCTTGCTTTGCTCTCGACGCTGCAGCGGGGTCGCCAGATACCCGTCGCCACCGAGCCGGCCGGGACGCGCGAGCCGGCCGGGACGCGCCGGTGAGCGGGTTCGGCCGGCAGCTGACAACCCGGGTGGGACTACGCCTCGGCCCCGATTCCTCCCGCGTGCTGGCCAGACTGTTCGTGCCGGGCCAGGAGCTCGCTCTTGATACCGAATCGCGTGTCACAGGTGTGCTGAGCCGCATCCTCGCGCTCTCCGAGGAGACGGTTGTCGGCACCCTCGAGGTGGTCCTGGAGCGCTACGGGGGCCGGCACCGCGACCTTCGAGCCGTCCTCGGGGCGAACTATGAGAAGGTTGCCCACCGGGTGCCGGAAGGCGTCGAGGTGTCGCCAAGGCGGAGCCTGCTCATCGGTGCCTGCTTCACGAACGAGTACTCCGTCGAGGCGGCGGCGCTGTTCAACCCTTCGGTGGTGGCCCACCCCGACCAGTCCGGGCTCGCGCCCGGTGCAGTCCGCTTCGTCCTCAGCCTGCGTGCCGTCGGAGAGGGTCACATCTCGAGCGTGGAGTTCCGCTCGGGCGTAGTGGGCCCCGGTCACGAGCTCAGCGTCGACGAGCCTGGGCAGTTCCTCGAAGCTGGCGAGCACCGGAGCGCCACCCACAATCGAGAGCTCTTTCGCGCCAAGCTGACCGCTGCCGGGGCAGACGCCGAGAGCTCGTCCTTCCTCATGCGCCGCCTGCCCGCGACCTTCGACGAAGCTGCCCTGCAGGAGGCGCTCCTAGCCCTGGCGGGCCAACGGGTCACGCGCCATGGCGCCACGCGGACCGATGCGCTGGCAAGACGCATCGCCGCATGCAGCTACGAAGTCGACTTCCTGCCGGCCTCTCGGCTCTCCGAACGCGTCCTGTGGCCCTATGCCCCCTCGGAGACACACGGCATCGAGGATGCCCGCTTCGTCCGATTCCACGACGACTCTGGCGATGAGTCCTACATGGCCACCTATACGGCCTTCGACGGATCCCAGGTGCAGCCTCAGCTCATCGAGACGGCGGATTTCCGTCACTTCAAGATGAGCCAGCTGGCCGGTCCCGCCGCCAAGAACAAGGGGATGGCGTTGTTCCCCCGCAAAATCGGCGGGCGCTTCGTCGCGATGTCGCGATGGGACCGCGAGAGCAGCGCGATCGCGACGTCAGAAGACGGCCGCATCTGGGGCAGCCCGACTACGCTTCACTCGCCTCGGCACCCTTGGGAGCTCATCCAGCTCGGTAATGCCGGCTCGCCAATCGAGACGCCGTCTGGCTGGCTCGTCCTCACCCACGGCGTCGGCCCGATGCGCGAGTACGCGCTGTCGGCCATACTTCTCGACCTGGACGATCCCCGCCGAGTGATCTCTGCGCTCCCTCGACCTTTGATGGTCGCCCAAGAGGACGAGCGGGACGGCTACGTCCCAAACGTCCTCTACTCTTGCGGCGCCATGGCCTATGGGAACGAGCTGCTCCTGCCATATGGCGTCAGCGACTCCTCGGTGCGCTTCGCCTTCGTCGATACAGCGCTCTTGCTCGACCTGCTCGCCGCGTAGGAGCGACCGCAGCGATGACAAGGTGGCCGAGAAGACCAACTAGCCTTGCAGCCAATGACTGAAACGCAGTTGACCGAAGGAACGCACGCTCGCCTCGCCGCTGAGCTCGAGGATCTGACGACTCGCGGACGCGTCGAGATCGCCCGGCAGATCGAAGCCGCACGGATGCTCGGGGACCTGTCCGAGAACGGCGACTACCACGCAGCCAAGGACGCCCAAGGGAAGATGGAGTCAAGGATCCGCCAGCTCCAGGCCATGCTCGCGGACGCCGTGATCGTCGACGCCGCTGTCGGGGAGAAGGGCGTGGTCAACCCGGGCGTAGTCGTGGAGATTCGTTACGAGGGCGACGACGAGACCGAGCGTTACCTCGTGGGCTCTATAGAGGAGCGGAGGGAGGGAGTGTCCGTGATCTCGCCCGGCTCACCTCTCGGCAAAGCCCTGATCGGGCGCAGTCCTGGCGAGCGAGTCGAATACGAAGCCCCAAGCGGCGTGCTCACCGCTGAGATCGTCTCGATCGGGGCCTGATGCCGACTCTTGCCGAGAAAGTCTGGGATCGCCACGTAGTCCGCGCTGGCCGTGGCGGGGAGCCTGATCTGCTCTACATAGATCTTCATCTCGTCCACGAGGTGACCTCGCCCCAAGCCTTCGAGGGTCTGCGCATGGCTGGTCGACCGGTCCGTCGGCCAGATCTCACCGTGGCAACCGCCGACCACAACGTACCCACGACCCGTTCGGCCGACGGCGTGATCGCCGACCCGGTGTCGCGTCGCCAGCTGGAGGCGCTCGAGGACAACTGCCGCGAATTCGGGATCACATGCTGGCCGATGGGCCACAGGAATCAGGGGATCGTCCATGTGATCGGCCCCGAGCAGGGTCTGAGCCAACCGGGCATGACGATCGTCTGTGGAGACAGCCATACCTCCACCCACGGCGCTTTCGGAGCACTCGCCTTCGGGATCGGCACCTCGGAAGTCGAGCATGTGCTCGCCAGCCAGACGCTGCCACAGAAGCGCCCGAGGACGATGTCTGTCACCGTGGAGGGGAGCCTGCCGCCCGGGGTCACCGCGAAGGACCTCGTGCTCGCCATCGTCGGCCGTCTCGGCACTACCGGTGGTGTGGGCCATGTCGTCGAGTACCGTGGCTCGGCGATCACCTCGCTCTCGATGGAAGGTCGTATGACCGTTTGCAACATGTCGATCGAGGCGGGCGCCCGCGCCGGCATGGTCGCCCCGGACGACACGACTTTCGCGTACCTCGAGGGCCGGCCCCACGCCCCCAAGGGCAGGGACTGGGAGCTCGCCCTCGATATCTGGCGCTCGCTTCGGACCGATGATGAAGCCGCGTTCGACACCGAGATCAGCCTCGACGGAGACACCCTGCAACCACACGTGTCCTGGGGCACCAACCCGGCGCAGGTCGTGGCAATCGACGGCGTCGTTCCTCACCCGGAGGATCTCGCCACCTCGGCCGAGCGGGAAGCCGCCAAGCGCTCTCTGTCCTATATGGGACTGCAGGCTGGCACGGCCGTTCGTGACATCGCGATCGACACGGTGTTCATAGGGTCGTGCACCAACTCGCGCCTCGAGGACCTGCGAGCTGCCGCCGCTGTCCTCGATGGCCGCCACACCAAAGCCGGCGTCCGCGTGCTCGTCGTCCCAGGGTCTCACCAGGTCAAGGCCGCGGCCGAGGCAGAAGGGCTCGACAAGATATTCACCTCGGCCGGCTTTGAGTGGCGCGAGCCCGGGTGCTCGATGTGCCTTGGCATGAACCCGGACCAGCTCGTCGTCGGTGAGCGTTGCGCCTCCACCTCCAACCGCAATTTCGAGGGGCGCCAGGGCCGCGGGGGCCGCACGCATCTCGTGTCGCCTGCGGTCGCGGCTGCCACCGCAGTCCTCGGACGATTCGGCACTCCGGAGGAGCTGGCGTGATGGAGCCAGTTCACATCGTCTCAGGCCGTGCCGTGCCGCTCGATCGTTCGGACGTCGATACCGACCAGATCATCCCGAGCGAGTGGTTGAAGAGGATCGAGCGGACGGGATTCGGGGCCGGGTTGTTTGCCGAGTGGCGAGACGAGCCGGGTTTCGTCCTCAACCGGGCTGAGCACGCGGGCGCGACGATCCTCGTAGCCGGCCCCAACTTCGGCACAGGCTCCTCGAGAGAGCACGCCGTCTGGGCACTCGTCGACTACGGGTTTCGGGTGGTGGTAAGTCCGAGATTCGGCGACATCTTCCGCAACAACGCCACGCGATCAGGTCTGGTTCCCGCCGAGGTCGACGCCGCTGATGGCCGCAAGCTTATGGCCGCGGTCGCGGCCGACTCCGCGGTGGAACTCACGGTCGACGTCGAGCGGCGCACCATCGAGGTGCCTGCGCTCGGGTGGACGTTCCCGTTCGGGCTCGACGACGATGCGCGCCACAGGCTCCTCGCCGGCTTGGACGACGTCGGAGTGACGCTCCAGCACGTGGGCGAGATCGACGCCTTCGAGGCTGGCCGGCCCGAATGGTTACCCAGTCTTGCTCCCGGCTGAGGTGGCGGCGGGCACATGGCAGTCGACTGTCAGCCAATAGGGTAGGAGACGAGCACTCCACCACCGCCCGAGCCGCCGGCGCTCGATCCCTTGACCCCCGTAATCGAGGTCACGCCCGCGTAGGCGCCGATGATCCGGAAACCCCCGCGCGACGCGGTAACGGCGCAAAGCTCCAGCTGACCCCGCTCGACAATGCGCCCGTACTGGCCGCTTGGGAGCAGAGCCGTCACCGGATCTACGGCAGGATCGGAGATCCAGTCGATCGAGCTGCCCGAAGAAGCAGGCACGAGGGTGGATTTGAAGCCGAGCGCGAAGATCGCGAGCGCTGCCCCGCCGGCGAGGGGAAGCGACGCCTCGCCGGCGATCGGTGAGTAGATCTGGCTCTCGCTGACCCCGCTCTTGGCATACTGCTCGAAGGCAGCTCGGGGATTGGGGAGCGTCCAGCACTTCGATGTGAACTCGGCCGCACCGAGGGGACCCAAGCGACCGGTCGCGCCATAGCTCTGCAGGGCCGCGGCCGCCCCGCGCGGGATGCGCTTGACTGCCGCGCCCTGTACGGCCGTAAGAGACCTTGCAGCCGGCCCATTCGTCGCGAGATCGACAATCCTTCCAGAGTCGGCCGACGGCTCGAGAGCTATCCTCCAGTGGCTTGCCGGTCCGCTGCGCTCGAACTCGAAAAGAGAGTCTGGCCTCGGGCAGGCAGACTTCACGCTCGTGCACCCCTTGCGCAAAGGCAGCTCGTAGGTGGTACCGAGAACGACGAAACGCTGCGGATACGACCCGGAGCCGAGTGTCGCCGCCTGCAGCACTTTCAAGCCGAAGGGAGCGTAGGCGCACGAGATCGCCTTCACCTTCGCCGCCTCGGCATAGGAGGCCGCGTCGATCGCGAGCGCAGAGCCTGCCTCGTAGGTCTTGAGAAGCGACAGGTCGAGCGAGGCGTTCGCCCTGTTGTTCGTCGCCATCGTCTCGGCGACGACAGACGCCATCTGCGACGCGGAAAGAAACCCTGCTGGCGCCTTGTGTGCCGGCCCTTGCGACGCGACTCGACTCGCGGCGGCACTCCGGCTGGCGCACCCGGACAGCACGGTGGCGAGCACCACCAGGAGAGTTGCAGGTAGCCGACGACGGTTCAACTCAGCGCCTCCTCAGGGACCGACCTCGGCTCGAGGGCTGGCGAGCGCCGCCGCGCGGGCACGCACGATCCGGTTTGCCGCCGCGAGGTAGGCACGGGCGGCAGCTTCGACGACATCTGTAGAGAGTCCACGGCCCGACACTCTTACTCCTTCTGACTCGAGTTGCACGACAACGTCGCCGAGGGCGTCGATCCCGCCGGTCACCGACGACACGTTGAAGTCGGTGAGCCTTGCTTCGATTCCCGTCGCTTCCTTTATCGCCCGGCAGGCTGCATCGATCATCCCGTCGCCCTCGGCGCTAGCCTCGCAGCGCCGTCCGTCGCGCGTCACGACGACATGGGCTTTCGGCACGCCGACGGTGCCGCCGTGGACTTCGAGGACTTCGAGGGCGTAGCCCGCCTCGACGGCGGTTCCCAGCTCTTCAGCCACGATCGCCTCGAGATCGGCATCTGTCAGCTGCACCTTGCGATCTGCCAGCTCCTTGAAGCGCACGAACGCCGCATTGAGGGCGTCACCACGGACGGTGATGCCGAGCTTGGCGAGCGTTTCGGCAAAGGCATGACGTCCGGAGTGCTTGCCCAGCACTATCTGGCTTCCGATCTGACCAACGGAGGCGGCATCGATGATCTCATAGGTGGAACGCTCCGCGAGGACCCCGTGCTGGTGGATGCCCGACTCGTGCGCGAAGGCATTCCTGCCGACGACCGCCTTGTTCCACTGCACTTGATAGCCGGTGAGGCGCGAGACGAGTCGGCTAGTGCGTGCAAGCTCCTCGGTGCGCACCGCCGTCGTCGCGTCGAACATGTCGGGACGGATCCGAAGCGCCATCACGACCTCTTCGAGAGCCGCGTTGCCGGCACGTTCCCCGAGGCCGTTGACGCAGACCTCGACCTGGCGGGCACCGGCCTGCACACCGGCAAGGCTGTTGGCAACGGCCAGCCCGAGATCGTTATGGCAGTGCGTTGACAAGACGTAGTCGCCGGGGATCTCCCGCCGGATATGGGCGATCAGATCGCCGAAATCCCAAGGTATCCCGTAACCGACGGTGTCGGGGATGTTGAGGGTGGTGGCCCCGGAGTCCACCGACGCGGCCAAGACCTCGAGCATGAAGTCGAGCGGGGTCCTCGTGGCGTCCTGGGGAGAGAACTCGACGTCATCGGTATGCTCGCGGGCACGGGCTACTCCTTGTCGTACCTCTGCCAGCACTTGGGCCGGCGTCATCTTCAACATGTGCTCCATGTGGCTCGGACTCGTGGAGATGAAGACGTGTATCCGGGACCGCTCGGCGTCGCGAAGCGCCTCGTAGCAACGGTCGACGTCGGACAGCTGCGTCCGGGAGAGGCCGGCAATCACCGGGCCCTCCACCGTCCGCGCGATCTCACGCACGGCCGCGAAGTCACCCTCGCTCGCGACGGGAAAGCCGGCCTCTATGTAGTCGACACCGAGGCGGGCGAGCTGCTCGGCTATCTCGAGCTTCTCGCCCGCATCGAGCGAGATGCCTGGGGACTGCTCGCCGTCCCGAAGGGTCGTGTCGAAGATCACGACCCTCTCGTTCTTGTCTCTGTTGGCCTCAGTCATTGCTGGAGCCTTCCTGTCAGATTCTTGCTCGGATGGGTGAGGTGTGCCTTCCCGGAATGGATCAGAGCCGCTTCGGGCCAACAAAAAACCTCCTGGCCGCATGGGCACAGGAGGCAGAGGCAAGCGCGAGGGGCGCTTGCCCTCAGGTAAGAAGGAGGTTCCAGGAACGGTTCATCTCGGATCCAAGTCTGACCGCTCGCGAGCCGACAGTCAAGCCGGGCAACGCTCGAAGGCCGGGCACGGTTGCCGCTGCCAGGCCCAAGGGGGGTTCGGCTCCGGGGGGGTTGGGCTCGGGGGGGTTGGGCTCGGGGGGTTGGGCTCAGGGATCGAGGTCATGGGCCTTGCGGTACCCGCCGCGATGGTGCAGGAGGGGAGTGCCGCCGGTCTCGACACCGAGATCGAGCACCCGTGCAAGCACGAACACGTGATCTCCGGCCTGGGTCTCCGAATCGAGCTCACAGTCCACCCACGCCACAGACCCCTCGATCACCGGGTGGCCGGAGGGTGACTCGTGCCAGGCAACGCCGGCGAACTTGTCGGACTGGGACACGGCAAAGCGGCGCGAGAGCTCGGCCTGCTCGGCGCTCAGCACGCTCACCGCGAACCTGCCTTGCCTCGCGATCGCGGGCCAGCTCGTCGAGGCTCGATCGACAAAGAAGCCTACGAGGGGGGGTGACAGCGACACCGGCACAAACGTCCCGACACTCAGTCCGCGCGCCGTGTCGGTGACGACGCCTGCGACAATGGCCACACTCGTCGGCACGTGACCGAGAACGGCGCGGAACAGATCTCCTGCTACCGAGTCATCGCCGGTGATGCCTTGCGCGGGCCCAACTACATTGGCGCTCCCAGCCGGTTCGGGCTGCGGCTTCATCCGGGTCGGGATCCCTATCCCACGAGCGCTCTCAGCGCTCCGCCGGGCCGCCGCCGTGGACGCGGTGGACGTCGAGTATCCCCGCCGTCGAACGGAGCGCGCGGATGACTCCGTCGGGAACCGGAGAATCTGTGGCGACGGCCATGAGCGCAGTCCTGGCCCCGCCGGCGGTCTGCCCCACGGCCATCGACGAGATGCTCACGCCCGCATCACCGCAGGCAAGCCCGACGACACCGATCATGCCGGGCCGGTCGTCGTTTCTAACTACGAGCAGATTCTCGGCAAAGGGGAGCTCGACGCCGTGATCGTCGATCATGACGATGCGCTCCGTGGCGTTGCGTCCGGCAAGGGTGCCCGACACGGCATGCGCGCTACTGCGCAGGGTAACTAGGCTCACGTACTCGATCGTGGCTGAGGTCGACGTCTCTCGCACCTCGAGCCCGCGCTCGCTCGCAAGGCGAGGAGCATTCACGTAGGAGACCGGCTCGTCGCTTCCCTCGGCCAGGACTCCCTTCAGCGCGGCAAGAGTCAGGATTCCCAGGTCCTCGCCGAACAGAGCACCTTCGACGACGACCTCCAATCTGTCCGGCAGACCCTCGCTCAAGGCGGCGATGACGTGGCCCAATCGCTCGGCAAGGCTCAGGTAGGGACGGACGGCCTCAGACGCCGACCGGGCCGCGATGTTCACCGCATAGGGCACGAAGTCGCCGGCGAGCGCAAGCACCACCTGCTCGGCTATCTGCTCCCCGGCCCTGTCCTGGGCTTCGCCGGTGCTCGCACCCAGGTGAGGGGTCACTACGACACCTGGCAGCTCGAACAGGGGCGAGCGTGTGCAGGGCTCGCTCGCAAAGACGTCGAGCGCCGCTCCGCCAACCTGACCCGTCTCGATCGCCTGCGCCAATGCCTCCTCGTCGAGCACGCCGCCGCGGGAGGCGTTCACGATCCTCATGCCCCGCTTTGCCTTGGCAAGAAGATCCTTGCCGACGAGGTTTGCCGTCTCCTTGTTCTTCGGCAGGTGAATCGTGAGGAAGTCGCACTGGGCGACGAGATCCTCGAGCGAGAAAAGCTCGACGCCGATCTTCTTGGCCCGCTCGTCGGAGACATAGGGGTCATGGGCGACTATGCGCATCCCGAAGCCGTGTGCCCGCTGCGCGACGAGGGCTCCGATCCGGCCGAGCCCGACGATGCCGAGCGTCTTGCCGTGAAGCTCCACGCCTTCGAAGCGGGAGCGCTCCCAGCGGCCCGCGACGAGCGCAGCGTGCGCCTGGGGGATGTTGCGAGCCTGCGCCAGCATGAGGGCCATGGCGTGCTCGGCCGCCGAGACGATGTTCGACTGGGGAGCGTTCACGACCATGACACCGCGCGCGGTTGCAGCCGCGACGTCGACATTGTCGAGCCCGACGCCTGCACGTCCGACCACGACGAGGCCACGACCGGCGTCTAGGAGCTCGGCGCTGACCTTCGTCGCCGACCTGATGACGAGGGCCTCGGCACCACGAATCGCTTCGAAGAGCTGCTCGGGCTCCAGTCCGGTCTGGACATCGACAGCATGACCCGCCGCGCGCAGTAGCTCGAGGCCGCTCTCTGAGAGCGTCTCTGTCACCAGCACTCGTGCCATGCTCAAGGGATCGCCTGGCCGGTCACGACGGCCGCGATCCGCCCGATGCCGCGCTCGAGATCCGCGTCGGAGAGAGCGTAGGAGAAGCGCCCATACCCTGGAGCCCCAAAGGCCTCCCCCGGCACGAAGGCCACGTTGGCTTCCTCGAGGATTATCTCTGCGAGCTCGAGCGTCGAAGTGGCTGTCCGGCCGTTGATGGGCCGTCCGAGGAGACCTTCGAGATGGGGGAACGCGTAGAAGGCGCCCTCGGGGTCGAAGCACGTGACACCCGGTACCTCGTTCAAGAGCCGGTGGATGGTCTTGCGCCGGCGGTCGAATGCGGACCGCATCGCGGCCACCGCTGACAGGTCACCCGACACGGCCGCGAGGGCGGCCCGCTGCGCGACGTTGTTCACGTTCGAGGTCACGTGAGACTGCAAGTTCGATGCGGCATCAGCGATGTCGCGCGGAGCGATCATCCAGCCGACCCGCCAGCCGGTCATGGCATATGTCTTGGCCACACCGTTGAGGACGACGCAGCGGTCAGCCAGCTCGGGCACGAGAACCGGCATCGAGTGGTGCTCGGCTCCGCCATATACGAGGTGCTCGTATATCTCGTCGGTCACCACCCACCAGCCGCGCTCGGCGGCCAAGGTGCCGATCTCCTCGATCGCCTCGCGGCTGTAGACCGCTCCTGTCGGGTTCGACGGCGACACGAACAACAGGACCTTGGTGCGCTCGGTGGCCGCCGCCGCGAGCTGCTCGGCCGTCACCTTGAAGCCTGTCTCGATCCCGGCCGGGACGACCACAGGTGACCCGCCGCCCAGCATGATCGCCTCTGGGTAGGTCGTCCAGTAGGGTGCAAGCAGCAGCACCTCGTCGCCGGGGTCGAGGAGGCACTCAAAAGTGCTCGCCACCGCCTGCTTCCCGCCGTTGGTGACCACTACCTGATCCGAGGTGACCCCGAGGCCCGAGTCGCGCCGGGTCTTGTCGGCAATGGCTTCTCGCAGCTCGGGCAGACCCGCTGTCGGGGTGTAGCGGTGGTTCTTCGGGTCCCTGCACGCGGCGACTGCGGCTTCGACGATTGTCGCCGGAGTCGGGAAGTCGGGTTCGCCCGCTCCGAAGCCGACAACGTCGACACCTGCGGCCTTGAGTGCCTTGGCCTTAGCGTCGATGGCCAGAGTGGCAGAGGGCTTGACCGCCGCGATGCGGCGGGAGATGCGTGACTGACTGGTCGCAATCGCTGTCGTCGGGGCCATGGTCCATGCTCGCACATGGGGAAGGAGCCGCGGATCCAGGTGGAGCGAGCCCCCACAACCAAATGCGGGATGAGCTCGGAGGTCATGTAATGCTGGCGAGATGGCCGATATCAAGATCCCGCTCCAGTTGCAACCTAGAGACGGTCGCTTCGGCTCTGGGCCTTCCAAGATCCGCCCCGAGGCCATCTCTCGCCTCGTCGAAGCCGCTCCGACCTTTCTCGGGACCAGCCACCGTCAGGCGGGCGTCAAGCGCGTCGTCGGCCGGATCCGCGAAGGGCTGACAGCCCTTTTGAAGCTGCCGGAGGGTTACGAGGTAATTCTCGGCAACGGAGGCACCACGGTCTTTTGGGACGCAGCCACCTTCTGCCTCGTCGAGCGCCAGAGCCAGCACCTGTCCTTCGGGGAGTTCTCGGCGAAATTTGCCGCCGCCGCCGAGGCCGCGCCCTTTCTCGCGGAGCCCGACGTGATCAGGTCCGAGGTCGGCACCCACCCCCTGGCTGTCGCCGACCCAGCCATCGACACATACGCCCTCACCCATAACGAGACCTCGACTGGAGTCCAGATGCACATCGCGCGCCCCTTGGGCGCGGACCGCAGGGCGGCCTCCGGGCTGGTCCTCGTCGATGCAACCTCGGCGGCAGGCGGGCTCAGGGTCGAGCCGGAGCAATTCGACTGCTACTACTTCGCCCCGCAGAAGTGCTTCGGGTCAGACGGCGGCCTGTGGTGCGCGGCGGTCTCGCCCGCGGCGACGGACCGCATCGCGCGGCTGACGTCGCAGCGGTGGGTACCGGCTTCGCTCGACCTAAAGGTCGCCCTCGACAACTCCCGACTCGATCAGACCTACAACACCCCCGCCCTCGCCACTCTCCACCTGCTGGCCAGCCAGATCGACTGGTTCAACGACAACGGGGGCCTCGAGTTCGCGGCGTCCCGGTGCGATCGCTCAGCGCGGACGATCTACGGCTGGGCCGAGGAGTCGCGCTTCGCGGCGCCTTTCGTGGCCAAGGAGGCGGATCGCTCCCACGTAGTGGCGACAATCGACTTCGACAGCTCGATCGACGCGCTCGGAGTGTCCAAAATCCTTCGCTCGAACGGGATCGTCGACACCGAGCCTTACCGCAAGCTCGGCCGCAATCAGGTGCGCGTCGCCATGTTCCCCGCGATCGATCCCGAGGATATCGAGGCGCTCACGGCCTGTATCGACTACGTCGTGGGGAAGATCAGTTGATCGCCGGCGCGGCGCCGACCTCGCCGGCGCGGGGCCGACCTCGCCGGCGCGAAGCCGCACGCCCCGGGGAGCTCACTCCCACTCGATCGAGCCCGGAGGCTTGCTCGTCACGTCCAACACGACTCGGTTGACTCCGTCCACTTCGTTGGTGATGCGCGTCGACATTCGGGCCAGCAACTCGGCGGGCAACCGGCCCCAGTCTGCGGTCATGGCGTCTTCGCTCGTCACCGGCCGCAAAACGATCGGGTGGCCGTAGCTCCGGCCATCTCCCTGCACGCCCACAGAGCGGATATCGGCCAGCAGGATCACGGGGAACTGCCAGACACTGCGCTCCAGCCCGGAAAGAGCCAGCTCCTCACGCGCGATCGCGTCGGCTTTGCGCAAGACCTCGAGGCGCTCAGCTGTCACTTCCCCGAGGATTCTGATCGCGAGGCCGGGTCCCGGGAACGGGTGCCTCCACACGATCGCCTCGGGCAGGCCCAGCTCGACGCCGAGCTGGCGGACCTCGTCCTTGAACAGCGACCGGAGCGGCTCGACAAGCGAGAAGCGCATGTCCTGCGGCAGTCCGCCCACGTTGTGGTGGCTCTTGATCACCGCAGTCCCCGCTCCTCCTCCTGACTCGACCACGTCGGGATAGAGCGTGCCCTGCACGAGGAATTCGGCGGAGGCGCCTCCCTGCTCGGTCACGACCTCGGCAGCCGCCTCCTCGAAGGCGGCGATGAACTCGCGGCCGACGATCTTGCGCTTGGTCTCGGGATCCGACACGCCGGCAAGGGCTGCAAGGAACTTCCCGCGGGCATCGACGGTCTTGAGGCGGATACCAGTAGCCGCGACATAGTCCTTCTCGACCTGCTCTCGCTCGCCCTCGCGCAGCAGGCCGTGATCGACAAAGACACAGGTCAGCTGATCGCCGACTGCCTCATGGACGAGGGCAGCCGCGACAGCCGAGTCGACTCCCCCGGAAAGGCCGCATATCACGTGGTGGTCACCGACCTGGGCACGGATTGACGCGACGGTGTCCTCGACGATGGAGGCTGGAGTCCAGGACGGCTCGATGCCGGCGCGGTCGTAGAGGAACCGCTCCAGCAGCTCTTGGCCGTACGCGGTGTGGGCGACCTCTGGGTGCCACTGGACGCCGAACAAAGGTGCGTCGAGACTCTCGAAGGCGGTGACGCGCGCGGCCGCGGAGAAGGCAGTCGCCCGACACCCGGGGGGCGCGTCGACCACTACGTCCCGATGCGACATCCAGACCACCTGCTCTGACGGCTGGCCCGCGAACAGCGCACCCGACGGCAAGACCTTGACGTCGGTGCGTCCGAACTCGGCTATGTCGCTGTGCTCGACGCGACCGCCGAGAGCCTGCGCCATCACATGGAACCCGTAGCAGACTCCGAGCACGGCAACGCCGGAGTCGAGCAGCGCCCGGTCGATACCGGGAGCACCCTCTTCATAGATGCTCGCAGGTCCGCCCGAGAGGATGACCGCGGCCGGATGCTTCGCGAGAATCTCCGGCACCGGCATCTCGTGCGGGACTATCTCGCTGTACACGTGGGCTTCGCGAACCCGCCGGGCGATCAGCTGGGCATACTGGGCACCGAAGTCGACGACGAGCACCAGGGCCGGGCGCGCGCCGCCGCGCTTCTCGGTCATCGCGAGATCGCTGCGCGCCGACTCATCTGTGGAGGCTACCCGCGGGTCTGCCAACGGCCGGACAGGTCGCAGCCGAGCCCGCTCTCAGCCCCCGGACACGTCCTCGAGCCGCTGGCGGCCCGCAGATACGAACGGCATCATCTCCCGCAGCTGAGCCCCTACCTGCTCGATCTGGTGCTGACGACCGTGCTCCCGCAACTCTTTGTAGCGGGGCCTTCCGTTGGCATTCTCTGCCACCCACTCCGCCGCAAAGCGCCCATCGCGGATCTCAGCGAGTATCGCTTTCATCTCGGCACGGACATGGTCGTCGATGATTCGCGGCCCGCGCGTCATGTCGCCGTACTCGGCGGTGTCGGAGACGGAGAAGCGCATACCCGATATCCCCTGCTCGTACATGAGGTCGACGATAAGCTTGAGCTCGTGCAGGCACTCGAAGTAGGCGGACTCCGGCTGGTAGCCGGCCTCGACGAGTGTCTCGAAGCCGGCGGACACAAGTGCTGTGACGCCGCCGCACAACACCACCTGCTCCCCGAACAAGTCCGTCTCGGTCTCTTCCTCGAAGGTCGTCTCCAGGACACCGGCACGGGTAGCACCGAGGGCATCCGCGTAGGACAGCGCCAGATGCATGGCCTTTCCGGAAGCGTCCTCGGAGACCGCTATGAGGGAGGGGACACCGCCTCCTTCTGTGTATGTCCGCCGAACGAGGTGACCCGGCCCTTTCGGGGCAACCATTGCGACGTCCACTCCAGGCGCCGGGTTGATTAGGCCGAAGCGGATGTTGAAGCCGTGCGCGAAGAAGAGCGCATCCCCATCACCGAGATTCGCGGCGATGTCGGATTCATAGACCCCGGCCTGCTCGGTGTCAGGCATGAGCATCATCACAAGGTCGGCCTCCGATGCCGCTTGGGCGACCGGCACGACTCGCAGCCCTGCCGCAACTGCCTTGGCCCACGACGTCGAGCCTTCTCGCAGACCGACGCGGACGTCGATCCCCGAGTCGCGCAAGTTGAGCGCGTGGGCATGACCCTGCGACCCGTAACCGATGATCGCCACCTTGCGGGAACGAACAAGGGACTGATCTGCGTCCTTCTCGTAGAAAAGATTTGCCACCATTGAGTTACTCTCCTGTGTCATCGTCGGTGCCGGATACGCCGGCGGTATAGGGGATGGGGGTCGGTCGGCTTCAGTTGGCCAAGGCAGAAAGTCCGGCCACGCTTGGGCCGCGGCTTGCCCCCAGTCTAGGGAGCGCCACGCGTCCTGTGCGTTGCAGCTCGACGATCCCGTAGGTCGCGATCACGTTCTCGAAGTCGTCGAGAGCCGCGGGTTGCCCCGCGAGCATGACGGTCAGGGCGTCGGTACCGACGTCGATGACAGAGGCGCCGAACACGCCGGCCAGCTGGACCACCTGCGCGCGACGATCGGCGTCGACCGAGACGGTGACCAGCAAGAGCTCGGCCTCACGGGCCTCGGCGGGATGCAGCTCGGAGATCTGGACGACGTTGATGAGCTTGTCGAGCTGGGCAATCACCTGTTCGAGGGGTGACGACTCGACGTCGACGACTATCGAGATGCGCGAGAAGCGCACATCGTCGGTGGGAGCGACCGCGAGCGAGAAGATGTTGTAGCCGCGCCGGGCAAACAGGCTCGCGACTCGGACGAGAACCCCAGCCTTGTTCTCGACAAGCACCGAGAGCAGGTGGTGCCTGGGTTCGCTCATGACGCCGCCAGACGGGCGGCCTGCGATGGGTGGACCACGATGTCGTCGTTGGAAGCCCCCGCCGGCACCATGGGATAGACCTGCTCCATCGAGTCGGTGCGAAAGTCGATCACCACAGGGCGGTCGTCGATCTGATTCGCCTTCTCGATCGCGGGCCCGACCTCCTCCGGCGTCTCGACCCTGAGGCCGACACAGCCCATCGACTCCGCCCAACCGACGTAGTCAGGCAGATCGGCAGACAGGTAGACCTCGGAGTAGCGCTCCTCGTAGAACATGTGCTGCCACTGGCGGACCATCCCGAGGTAGGCGTTGTTCAAGATCGCCACCTTCACCGGGATGCGCTCCGCACTCGCCGTCACCAGCTCCTGAGCCGTCATCTGGAAGCAGCCGTCGCCGTCGACAGCCCACACCATCGCGTCGGGGCGCCCGACCTTGGCCCCGATGGCAGCAGGCACAGCAAAACCCATCGTCCCGAGCCCGCCGGAGTTTACCCAAGTGTTCGGGTGCTCGAACTGCCAGTACTGCGACGCCCACATCTGGTGCTGTCCCACGCCGGAGACGAGGATCGTGTCATCGGGGGTACTTGCCCGGAGGGTCTCGATGACGAACTGCGGCTTCAGCAACGGGAGACGGCCGCCGGCCCCCGACACCTCGGGCTCAGCTGGCGGGTCATAGGCAAGTGGAAAGCGCTCCTGCCACCGGCGCAGCTGCCCCATCCAGTCCTCGAGACGGTCGGATCTGAGCTCGCCGGTGGCGGTACGTGGTTCGAGAGCCGATATCAGCGCCTCTGTCGCGAGCCGCGCGTCCGCGACGATACCGACCTCGGGACACCTGACCTTGCCGATCTCGGCCTTGTCGATATCGACGTGTATCACCTTCGCGTGCGGAGCGAAGGCCGCAACCTTGCCAGTGACGCGGTCATCGAACCGGCTCCCGAGGGCGATGAGGAGGTCGGCCTGCTGCATCGCCGTCACCGCCGTGTAGTTGCCGTGCATCCCCGGCATCCCGAGGCAGAGTGGGTGACTGTCAGGAAGGGCCCCCCTCGCCATGAGAGTAGTGACGACGGGTATACCGGTCAGCTCGGCCAGACGAGCAAGGGCTGGAGAACCTGAGGACTTGATGACACCCCCGCCCGCATAGATGACGGGACGGCGAGCCGCGAGGATCAGCTCGGCCGCATCGGCGATCAGGGCCGGCTCGGGCTTCGAAGGCGGCCGGTAGCCCGGCATGTCGAGAGTGTCGGGCCAGTACCACTCCATCGTCTGCAGGGAGACGTCTTTGGGGACGTCCACGAGGACCGGACCGGGTCGCCCGGTGGTGGCGACGTGGAAGGCCTCTGCGACGACGCGGGGGATGTCTGCTGCGTCGGTGACCAACCAGTTGTGCTTGGTCACGCCCATGGTGATGCCGGTGATATCCGCCTCCTGAAAAGCATCCGTCCCTATCGCCGCAGTGGCGACCTGGCCGGTGATGACGACGATCGGGATCGAGTCCATGTACGCGTCGCACAGCGCAGTAACGATGTTCGTCGCGCCTGGGCCGCTCGTGACTATCGCAACACCGGGGCGTCCGGTCACGTGCGCGTAGCCCTCGGCCATGTGTCCCGCCCCCTGCTCGTGGCGGACAAGGATGTGCCGGATCGACGAGTCGATGATGGGGTCGTACACCGGGAGGATGGCACCCCCGGGAAGGCCGAACATGACCTCTACTCCCTGTGACTCGAGACTCTTGACTAGCGCTTGTGCTCCGGTCAGTTGCATGGTCGTGCGGCTCCTCTCGGGTGCGGGGGGCGGGGCGGGCGGGCGGTTGGGAGGCTCATTG
>CAZAMA010000002.1:40381-58734 GCA_964485645.1 uncultured Acidimicrobiaceae bacterium
TTTCTTGCGGTGCCGGGACTGCTCGCTTCGATCGGCTCGGATCCCTGCAGAGAGGTACGGCTCCTTAAAACAAAACGACCTCCCCTACCGGGGAGGTCGATGCGCACGGACGCGAGCAGGCGTCGTGCGCTAGAGGATAAGTACGAGGACTCGGGAAGTAGGGCTCACCCGAACAAGTATGGCCGACCAAGGCGACTTCCGCAAGAGCGCCTCAGCCCGCCCCGAGCTCATGGCTCGGTGACCGCACCGCGCTCGGCCCCTGTGACGAGGCGCGCGTACTTGGCGAGAACTCCGGTCGTGTACCGGGGCGCGAGCGGCTTCCAGCCGGCGCGGCGCCGCTCCAGCTCGGCCGCCTCCACGAGGACGTCGAGTCGCCCGGTGCGCGTGTCGAGCACGATGCGATCGCCGTCGGCCACGAGAGCGATCGGTCCGCCGACGGTCGCCTCCGGCGCCACGTGACCGACACAGAAGCCGTGGGTACCGCCGCTGAAGCGTCCGTCGGTCACAAGGGCGCAGTCCGCTCCTCGCCCTGCCCCCTTCATGGCCCCGGTCACGGCCAGCATCTCTCGCATGCCCGGTCCGCCCTTGGGTCCCTCGTAACGGATCACGACGACGGTGCCCGCCGTGATCGAACCGGCAAGGATCGCATCCATCGCGGCGTCCTCCCCGTCAAAGACGCGTGCGGTCCCCGCGAAGCTCGGCGCATCCAGGCCCGCGACTTTCACCACGGCACCCTCGGGCGCGAGCGAGCCCCGCAAGATCGCAAGTCCCCCATCGGCGTGAATGGGATCCGCGATCGGGCGCGTGACCGACCCATCTGGAGCGGGAGGCGACAGCGCCTCCAGGTTCTCCGCCACGCTGTGCCCGGTAACGGTCAGGCAGTCGCCGTCGAGGAGCCCCGCGTCGAGCAGCGTCTTCATGACCATCGGCACACCGCCTACCGCGTCGAGGTCGACCATGTGGAAGCGGCCGTGGGGTTTCATGTCGGCGAGATGGGGGACGCGCTTGCCGATGCGCGAGAAGTCGTCGATCGACAGCTCGACTCGGGCCTCGTTGGCAATGGCCAACAGGTGAAGCACGGCGTTGGTCGAGCCGCCAAGCGCCATCGCGACCGCAATCGCGTTCTCGAAGGCCCCCTTCGTGAGGATCTGCCTCGCGCGGATACCGCGCTCGAGCAGGTGCACCACGGCGCGGCCGCTCTCCGCGGCGACATCGTCGCGGCGGGGATCCACAGCCGGGATCGACGCGCTGCCCGGCAGGGCCAAGCCGATCGCCTCCGATATCGACGCCATCGTGTTGGCCGTGAACATGCCGGCGCAAGCACCCTCTCCCGGGCAGGCATGGCGCTCGATGGCGTCCAGCTCCGCGGCCGAGCACTGCCCCGCGGCGTAGGCCCCGACGGCCTCGAACACCGAGACGATGTCAAGAGCGCGCCCGTCGAGCTGTCCCGGCAGGATCGACCCGGCATAGACGAACACCATCGGGAGATCGAGGCGCGCTGCCGCCATCATCATCGCCGGGAGTGACTTGTCGCATCCCGCCAGGCCGACGAAGCCGTCGAAACGCTCGGCGTGCATCACCACCTCGACAGAGTCGGTGATCACCTCACGGCTGACGAGCGACGCCCGCATCCCCTCGTGACCCATGGAGATGCCGTCGGAGACGGCGATCGCAACGAACTCGAAGGGATACCCGCCCGCCTCACGTACACCGGCCTTGGCTCGTTGGGCCAGCCTCGCGAGCGGCATGTTGCAAGGCGTCACCTCGTTCCAGGTCGACGCGACGCCGATCTGTGGCTTGGCGAAGTCATCGTCTTCGAGCCCGACGGCGCGTAGCATTGCCCTGGCCGGAGCACGTCGTGGCCCCTCGGTCACGTCCTGGCTGTGGATCTTGACGGGAGTCGGCGTCGGTTCTGACATAGGCCAAAGGCTAGGCGAGCCGCAAAGCCCGCGGTGCCGGCCCCGCGCGGGAGGCCGCGTTCGCTGGCAGGTGCCAGCTGCTACCTGCGAGCTTCGAGCGCCTCGGTCACGAGACGTCCGTTCGCACGGCCCTTCGTCGCCCTCATCACCTGGCCCATGAGAAAGGACGCCACCTTGGTGTCGCCGGCACGGTACCGCTCCCACTCCTCCGGGTGAGTGGCAATCAGCTCCTCGACGAGAGAGTCGACCTCGCTCGACTCCATCGCCTCGAAACCCAAGCGACGGGCGATCTCGCCCGGATCCCCCCCGGAGTCGATGAGCACCGCGAGCACGCTCTTGGCCTGGGTCGCCGAGAGTCGCCCCGCGACTTCCATCCCCACCAGGGTCGAGAAGGCCAACGGGTCGAGCGACCGTGCCCCTTCGGCCCGCGCGGCGGCTTCGTTTGCTGCACGCGCCAAGGTGAGCCGGGCATCCGCACCGGCTCCCACCGCCGCGACCACGAGTGAATCGAGGTCCAGCTCTATGACTGTCTGAATCTGCTCGGCGGTCCCGTCCACGCCCACGAGCTCGGCGAGACGCCTGCGCCGCTCGACCGGCATCGGACCGATGCCGGTACGTGCCGCTCGCAGCAGCTCGGCGTCGGGGACGACCGGAACAAGGTCAGGCTCGGGAAAGTACCTGTAGTCGTAGGCCTCCTCCTTGGAGCGCAGCGAGTGCGTGAGTCCCGTGCTCTCGTCGAAGTGTCTGGTCTCCTGGGCGACGGCCTCCCCGGAGGATACGAGCGCGATCTGGCGCGCGGACTCATGCTCGATCGCCCGAACCAGCGAGCGGAGCGAGTTGAGGTTCTTCACCTCACAGCGCGTTCCAAGCTCCTCGGTCCCCCGAGGGCGGACCGAGACGTTGGCGTCGACTCGGAGAGAGCCCTCCTCCATGCGCCCGTCTGACGCTCCCGCGGCCACCACTATCGCTCTCAGCTCTGCCACATAGGCCCGAGCCTGCGCAGCCGAGTGGATGTCTGGTGCCGACACGATCTCCACCAGCGGGACCCCCGCCCGGTTGTAGTCCACGAGTGAGTAGCTGGCACCGTGGATTCGCCCACCACCGCCGCCCATGTGCGTCGTCTTGCCCGTGTCCTCTTCGATGTGTGCGCGCACGATGCCGACACGCGATCCGTCAGGCAGATCCAGCGCCCCATCTACATTTATCGGCGAGTCGTACTGGCTGATCTGGTAGTCCTTCGGCATGTCGGGATAGAAGTAGTTCTTCCGGTGGAATATCGACGGCTCCACTGTGCACGAGAGCGCTTCCCCGATGCGGATGGCGAGCTCGACCGCCCGCCTGTTGAGCACCGGCAGGGAGCCGGGCAGACCCAGACATACAGGGCAGATGTTCGTGTTCGGTTCGGAGCCGAAGTGGTTGGCGCAGGAACAGAAGAGCTTTGTCTCGGTCAACAGCTCGCAGTGCACCTCGAGCCCGACGACCATCTCGTAGGAGACCTCAGACACGTTGGGCAACCTGACCGAGCGCGACCGGGCCGCGCGCCGATGCGGGCGCGACGCCCTCGAGGACGGCGGCAACCCTCAACATGACATCCTCGGCCAGCGCCGGTGCCAGTACCTGCACCCCGACAGGCAGGCCGTCAGGGTCAAGGGCGAACGGCACCGAGACGGCCGGGTGCCCGGAGAGGTTGGACGGTATCGTGCACAGATCGGAGAGGTACATCTCGAGCGGGTCCGAAGTCTTGGAGCCGAGCTCGAAGGCCGCCGATGGCGTGGTCGGCGCGAGCAGCACGTCGAAGCGCTCGTAGGCGCCCGCGAACGCCGTGATCACGAGAGTCCTGGCCTTCTGCGCCTGGGCATAGTAGGCGTCGTAATACCCAGACGACAAAGCGTAGGTGCCGATCATGATCCGGCGGCGGACTTCGGACCCAAAGCCCTGTGCCCTGGTCCGCGCGTTCATCGTCTCGACGTCAGGCCCGTCAACTCTGAGTCCGTATCGGACGCCGTCATAACGGGCAAGGTTGGACGACGCCTCCGCCGGGGCGATGATGTAGTAGGCGGGAAGGCCGAGCAGCATCTCGGGGATAGACACCTCTTCGACCGCGGCGCCTGCAAGCGACAGCGCCTCGGCCGCGTCGGCAGCTGCGGTCGCACAAGGTGCCGAGACCTCGGCGAGAAAGTCGGAGATCAGTCCCACCCGGAGTCCGCCCACACCGTCATAGAGCCCCCGCAGGAGCTCCGGCGCAGGCCTGTCGAGGGAGGTGGAGTCGGCCGGGTCGTGCCCTGCGATCGCCTCGAGTGCGGCTGCCGCGTCCCCTACGGTTGGGGCGAACGTCCCTACCTGATCGAGAGAGCTGGCAAAGGCGATGAGGCCGTAGCGAGAGACGAGCCCGTAGGTCGGTTTGATCCCGACCACGCCGCACAACGACGCCGGCTGCCGTATGGATCCGCCGGTGTCAGACCCGAGGCTCGCGGCAACCAGGCCGGCGGCGACGGCCGCGGCCGAGCCTCCGGAGGAACCGCCGGGGACTCTGGCGAGATTCCAGGGATTGTGGGTAGGACCCGAGACCGAGTTCTCGGTGGACGAGCCCATAGCGAACTCGTCGAGATTCGTCTTGCCTACCGAGACGGCACCTGCCTCGCGCATCCGGGCGACGACAGTGGCGTCATAGGGAGGTCTCCAGCCGTCCAGGATCTTCGACGAGCACGTCGTCACAACTCCCCGAGTGCAGAGGTTGTCCTTGATCGCCACGGGCACGCCGGCCAGGGGGCCCGGGTCCAGGCCGCGCCGGACCAACTCGTCGATCTTCGCAGCAGCCTCGAGGGCACTCTCAGCTGTGACGCAGTTGAAGCAGTGGAGCCGCCCGTCGGCGATGGCCACGCGCTTGAGCGCCTCTTCGACCACGCTGACCGCTGTCGCCTGCCCCGAACGGACCGCACCGGCGATGGCCAGCACCCCCGCATCGAGAAGGTGCCCCGCGCCACGACCGCTCACGGAGCCTCACCGAGAATCGAAGGGACGAGGAAGCGGTGAGCCTCGACGGCGGGAGCGGCAGCCAGCACCTCTTCTCGGTCGAGTCCCGGACGCACCTCGTCTGTACGCAAGACGTTCCCGAGCGGCAGTGGGTGCGCGGTCGGTTCCACGTCGCGGGTGTCCAACCGGCGGATCTTGTCGACGTGGTCCAAGAGCGCCGAGAGCTCTGACTGCAAGGTCGCTAGCTCCTCAGGGGTCAGCTCGAGGCGCGCGAGCTTGGCGACGTGGCGAACTTCGCCGAGCGATATGGTCTCGCGGGAAGGTGTCATCTAGGCTTCCGGTGCCAAACTGGCGCGGGCCGGCAAGCTGCAGGTGGACATTGGCCTATCGTAATACCTGGTCTTGACGGTCCGTGTGGGCACTGGCAACTTTGATCGGGGACGGTGGCTTGTAGTCTGCCGGCCAGTTTCACGAGCTAGACAGAGGGAGTGCCCCATGGTCGCTTACGAGTTCCTGAGCCCGAAATGGACCGAAGAGGCCCGCAGGCTTCGCGCCGAGTTCGCGAACCGCGCACCCGCGTCTCCGGTGACGGTGCGCATGAACCTCGTTGTCAACGAGGTTCCCTTCAGCGATAGGCCCATAGACGCCCACCTCGACACGACCGATGGTGAGCTGATCCTTGATACCGGGCATCTCGAAGATGCCGACCTGAAGGTTACGGTCGACTACGAGACGGCCAAGGCAATCCTCATCGAGGGGAACCCACAGGCGGGAATGCAGGCTTTCATGGCTGGCCGCATCCGCGTGGAAGGCGACATGTCAAAGCTCCTTGCCCTGCAGAGCACGCCGACCGACCCTGTGCACATCGAGATGGCCCAACGGATGCGGGAGATCACCGCTTAGCAGCACGGGCCCACCGCTATCTGGCCCACCGCTATCTGGCGTGACAGGTCACAGCTGAGCGGTCGACCCGTCCACGATTCCCGGTAGCGCGTCGGCTAGCTCGGCAACCGTCCATCGCTCGCTCTTGTCGATCTCGTGGGTGAGAGTCCATGGCTGGAAGTACTGCACCTTGCCGCCTTGTACGAAGAACACCTTGCCGGTGAAGGTGCAGAGATCACTAGAGAGGTAGGCGGCGAGCGGAGAGACATTGGCTGGGTCCCACGCGTCGAAGGCCTCCGGGTCCGGTGGTGGCTGCACGATATCGGAGAGCCCGGGCGTCGACTCTGTCATCCGCGTACGAGCCGCCGGCGCGATCGCGTTGACGCGCACGCCGTAGCGGGAAAGCTCCTGGGCGGTGATGATGGTGAATGCGGCGATCCCGGCCTTGGCGGCACCGTAGTTCGACTGGCCCGGGTTGCCGAGAAGTCCGGAGGTGGAGGAGGTGTTGACGACGGCTGCCCGCACCTGCTTACCCGCCTTGGACTGCTCACGCCAGTAGGCGCCGGCCCACCGAGTCGGCACGAAGTGGCCGCGGAGATGCACTTCGATGACGTCGTCCCACTCCTGCTCGGTCATGTTCACCACCACCCGGTCGCGAAGGATCCCGGCGTTGTTCACAAGGACGTGCAGGTCGCCGAACGCCTCGACCGCGGCGTTGACGAGACGCTGGCCACCTTCCCAGTCTGCGACGTCGTCGGAGTTGGCTATCGCCTCTCCTCCCATCTCCTTGATCTCGTCCACGACCTGGTCGGCCGGCGAACGCTCGTCGCCCGAGCCGTCCACTGCACCGCCGAGATCGTTGACGACGACTTGCGCGCCCTCGCGCGCGAACAACAGAGCATGCTCGCGCCCGATGCCCCTGCCTCCGCCGGTGACGATGGCGACTTTCCCGTCCAGCGCACCCATGACCGTCGTGCCCTCCTCGGCGTTGATTGACAAGAAGCCGTTGTGAGTTTTCCTCTCCAGCCTCTGGCCGCCACGTTGTCAGGAACGAAGAGCTGGGTCAAACCACGAAGATGTACACCTTCGATCCCTGCACCTCGACGCTGCCGCGCGCAGGGTAGGTGTCTATGACTACGCCCCCCGCTCCCTCGACCTGAACCTGGAAGCCCAGCCCCTCCAGTATCTGCCGTGCGCGAGCAACGGAATCACCGACGACATTGGGAATCGCGAACGACTCCGGACCGAGCGACACGGTCACGGCGACCGTCGAACCGTAGGGTTGGTCACCAGCGCTCGGACCCGGCGAGACAGACACCACGAGGCCGGCACCAACCGAGAGGCTGTAGGCGGTCGCCTCCGTCGCCTTGAACCCATAGCTCGCAAGCAGGCTACGTGCCTCGGAGAAGGAGTCGGTCTGCGGTATGGGCGGCACCGGCCGCGGCGCTGGACCCTCCGAGACCGTCACTACGACGACGCGCCCGGGCGCGAGGCTCGCCACGTGAGGGTTCCACCCGATGACCTGGCCTCGTGCGACGGTCTGGTTGTAGGAGTACCTGAGCCGGTGCCGAAGGTGTCCGGCAGTAAGCGCCCGCTCGGCCGCGACGAAGGACTTCCCGGTCAGGTTCGGGACAGGTACCGGCTCGACGCCCCGCGAGACCACGAGCCCGATCACGAAGTGAGCGCGCTCGTGGCGACCCGGCGCGACCGACTGGCTGATCACTACGCCAGCCGGCACGTGCGCATTCCAGGGCGTCGAGATCTTCCGTACGAGCAGCCCGTCTCTGGCCGCGGTCCGCTCGGCCTTCGAGATGGTCATCGCCTTCAGGGATGGCACTACATGGGCGTACATGGCATCGTGGACGGCGACGGCCGCTGCTCCTCCCCCTGCCCCGAGCAGGATGACGACGACCGCGGCCCACAGCACGAGCCGACGGCGCCGCTTGGGTCTCCCACCCGGCCCCGTACCTGGACGGCGGGTCGTCTCGGCCGCGGGACTCTCAGCAGCTCTGCCGGCCGGCGCGGGGCTGGCCGGCGCGGGGCTGGCCGCCGCGGGGCTGGCAGGAGCCTGGCTGACCTGCTCGCTGCCCGCAGACGCAACAGCTTGGCTGCCCCCCGGCTCGGAGCCGGCACTACCTGATAGCTCGGTCTCCGCGGGGAGTGCAGCCTCGTCGAAGGCACGGTCGACCGCCGTCGGATCGCGGTCGGGCCAGATCTGGGCCGGCGGCACGCCTCGCGTCCGGGCAAGGGGCAGCGGCGCGGCAGGCGGTAGCTCGCGGCCTAAGAGCTCGAGGTCCGAAAAGAGCGCGACAGCATCCAACCTGGCAAGGGGCTCCGAGATGGCCGCCTGGGCGATGATCGGCGCGAGCGGACCGAGCTCGGACGTCCAGGGAAGGATCGACCCGACCCGGGCCATGAGCATGGCGGTGATGGTGTCCCCGCTGAAAGGCACTCGTCCGGTGAGGGTCTCGTATAGGACGAGCGCCAGGGAGTAGACGTCAGTCCTGTCGTCAAGAGGGCGCGACTCGGCCTGCTCTGGAGATGCGTACCTGGCAGTTCCGAAGATGGCGCCGAGCGGCTCGGTGAGCGCTGACTCAGCGAGCGCTCTCGCGACGCCGAAGTCCGCGATCCGCAGGTGCCCTTCATCGTCGAAGAGGAGGTTGCTCGGCTTGATGTCCCGGTGCACGATACCTCGCCGGTGCGCGTAGGCAAGGCCTGAGGCTGCCTGGGCGCCTACCATGACCACCTGGGAGTGGCTGAGACGGGCCCCGGTGTCGAGCAGCGACCGCAGGCTGCCACCCCCGAGAAACTCGAGCACGAGGTAGGGGCCTGCGGCTTCCTCCCCCCAGTCGAAGACCCGCATGACGTGCGGATGGTCGAGGGACGCGGCCAGGCGTGCCTCGGCGCGGAAGCGCCGGAGAAACGCCCTGTCAGCGGCCAGCATGGGGTGCAGCACCTTCACCGCGACGCGCCGGGCGAGGCGCGTGTCAGTCGCGACGTATACCTGGGAGGACGCGCCGGACCCGACCGGGGCGAGCAGCCGGTAACGGCCGCCGACCACACGGCCGACCTGTTCTGCGATGCTCGTCATGACAATCGCTTACCAAGGTACCCGTTGGTCGAGGCAAACCGGTGGACGGTGGGCCGGCCGCCGCAGGACCGAGTGCTCCGCCTGACACCTGGCCCGCTCGTCAGGGTCAGAGGCGACTCAGCTCCCATCGATAAGTGCCCATGAGATCGCGTTGTCGGTGCGCCAGACCCCGCGACGAAAGACGATGGCCCACCCGAGCAGGCTGTTGTTGAAAGTCACCCCCACCTCGGTGGCTGGCTGTGACAGCGGGATGCCGAGGACGGGCGCCCAGGTGGCACCTGAGTCTCCGCTGACGATGACGCCGAGGCCGCGGATTCCGAGCCACGCCTGGTAGGAGCTGATGGTTGCCAGCTGAGAGACCCAGCCAGAGAGCGGGATCTCTCCTACAGGGCTCGCCCTTGGACGAAGAAACCCGGTACCAGCTACGAGGACCCACCGCCTGGCACCGTCGTACGACCGGAACACGAGCTTCGGTTGGCCCTCCTCACCGGGCCTCGTCATCGCCCCGCACACGAGCCACAGTCCAGAGGCCGACCCCGGGGGGGCAGGCGGGGCGGCGAGGTCCTCTCTCACGTAGGGCCCCGAGCAGGGATCGGCCAGGTGCACCCAAGTACGACCGTCGTCGCTCGTGTAGGCGAGCCCGCCTCCAGTTGGACCGTAGGACAGCACGTAAGCGGCATCAAAGCTCCAGCGCGCGAGGACGTCGCCACCGGTGCGGGACTGCGCGATCCCCGGCGGCGAGACGTCGTGCCATCGACCTCCGCCGTCCGAGGAGATCGCTACGCCCACCGAACAGGCAGTTTGCACCCCCGGCGCGGGACAGGAGGTATAAGTCGCCCAGACGTCGGCTCCGAGGGGCACGACCCGCTCCAGAGCCCCACTCAGGCCGGTCACCTGGTGCCACGATCGTCCACCGTCAGAGGTGTCGAGCAGCCCTGAGGTGCCGAAGACGTACCCTCGGTCGCGCGATGTGAACTGCAGGGCCGAGAAACCCCACTGGACCGGGAACGGTGACCCGGTGACCCGCCAGGTCCTTCCGCCGTCGTCGCTGCTGGCCAGGCGCTCGATGGCGAGATTGCCCCGATCCGGCGTCTCGAGGGCGAAACCGATGCTCGAGCTCACAAATACCGGGTCGGAGACGAGGTCGCTGGCAGGCACCTGGGCGCCGCCGCCAAGCGGGCTCGCTCCCCCTCTGCCACCCCCGTCAGTCCTCACCTGCAGCTGCGGGGTGGAGCGGGACGAGATGATGACGGCGGTCGCCCCAAGCACGAGAGAAGCGGCGCCGAAGAGCGCGACGATGACCGAGATGCGGCGCCGCCGCTGTAACGCCACGACCGGACCGGCAGTCACGAAAGCTCACCTGTGTCGAGCAGACGTGCGAATGCCTCCTCGTCCAGTATCGGGAGCCCCAGCTCCACTGCCTTGGAGATCTTGGCGGCTCCAGGTCCATCGCCCGCGACGACGGCCGTGGTGCGCGCGGACACCGACCCCGGTGTCCTGCCGCCCCGAGCGGCTATGGCCTTTTCTGCCTCGTCTCGTGACCACCGCGAGAGCGTGCCGGTAACGACGATCGACGTGCCTGCCAGCACCTGCGGCCCCTCGAGGCCCGATCGAGCTCCGAACGAGACACCCGCTCTCCTCAAGCGCTCGACGAAGGCCCGGTTCTCGGGCAAGGAGAAGAAGCGGGCGACGCTGGACGCGATCACCGGCCCAACTCCCTCGACGGCGCCAAGCGCGTCCTCGCCTGCCTCCATGACCTGGTCGAGGTCGAAGAAGCGAGCCGCGAGCGAGCTCGCAACGGTGCTCCCCACGTGCCGTATGCCCAGCGCTACCAGCAGGTTCACGAGCGGCCGCGTTCGCGAGCCGTCGATTGCTGTCACCATGTTGCGCGCCGAGACGGCACCAAAGCCCTCGAGCACCTCCAGCTGCTCGGTCCCCAACGCGTAGTAATCGGCTGCGTCGCGTATGAGCCCGCTGTCGAGCAGCTGCGTCACTCGCTGCTCACCCAGGCCCTCGATGTCCATGGCTGAGCGCGACGCGAAATGGGCTGCGCGCTGCACCCGCTGAGCCGTGCACTCACTGTTGAGGCAGTAGGTATCGGACTCGCCCGGCAATCGCACGAGCTCGCTTCCACAAGCAGGGCAGAGGACCGGGAACCGCCAGGGCGGGAGCCCCGCGGGACGGGCAGACAGGATAGGGCCGACGACCTCGGGAATCACGTCTCCCGCTTTGCGCACGATGACCGTGTCGCCGGGGCGTACATCCTTCAAGGCAACCTGGTCCTCGTTGTGGAGGCTCGCTAGGGCCACCGTCGAGCCGCCGACGCGCACCGGGTCGAGCTTTGCGAACGGGGTCGCCCTCCCGGTACGGCCGATAGATACCAGGATCTCCTCGAGAAGAGTGGACCGCTCCTCTGGGGGAAACTTGTAGGCGATCGCCCAACGAGGGGCATGCGAGGTTGCCCCGAGTCGCCTCTGGAAAAGGACGTCGTCGACCTTGGCGACTGCTCCGTCGATCTCGTAGTCAAGTGAGTACCGCCGAGCATGCAGGTCGGTACAGAATTCGTACACCGCTTGCAGTCCCCTGACCGACCTGGTCTCAGGGTTCACGGGCAGGCCGGCGCGCCGTAGGACCTCGAGCGAGTCGCTGTGGCGCATGGGGCGGGCAAGGCCTCCACTTGACCCCTCCGGACCCACCACGAGCTGGTAGGCCCAGAAGGAGAGCGCGCGGCCTGCAGTGACCTGCGGATCGCGCTGGCGCAGCGATCCTGCAGCCGCGTTGCGCGGGTTGGAGAACAGCTTCATCCCGTCGGCTGCCTGGCGGAGGTTCAGCTCCTCGAATGCCGCAAGCGGAAGGTAGACCTCGCCCCTTATCTCGATCTTCCCGGAAAGCTCACCTCCCCCGCCAAAAAGGTGCTTCGGAACAGACTGGATCGTGGCCACATTGGCCGTCAGGTCCTCGCCGACGTGTCCATCCCCCCGGGTGGCAGCTCGAAAGAGCCGGCCGTCCTCGTAGCTGAGCGATATCGAGAGCCCGTCGATCTTCGGTTCGCAGACAAAGGCGAGTTCGCGAAAGAGCTCGCCGTCTAGACCCAGCAGCCGTTGGGTACGACTCCCCCAAGCAAGGATCTCGTCGAGGCTGACGGCCTTGTCGAGGCTCATCATCGCTACCTGATGACGCGCCGCGGCGTACAGACCGGCCGGTGGGACACCCACCGAGACAGACGGTGAGTCGCCCGTGGCCAGCTCCGGGTGCTGCTCCTCGAGGCGGGTCAGCTCGTCGACAAGGCTGTCGTAATCCGCATCGGGTATCTCGGAGCCTGCGGGATCGTTGTAATACCTCTCGGCATGGTGCCTGATGGTCTCGCGTAACAGACGGACGCGCTCGGCAGGCTCGAGCGACTCCTCAGGAGAGAACGGGTGCGGCTCCCGACTCAATATTGACCACCGAGAGCGACCCCTGAGCCGACCACCTCGTCGCCGATGTAGAGGGCCACGGTCTGGCCCGGGGCCACTCGCCGACGTGGGTCCGCGAAGGCGAGCCCCTCGTCGGTGACAACGGCCGCGAAGCTGCAGCCGTGCGCGCTCGTCTGGGCGCTGACTCTCGTTCCCGGCACCAGCGCGTCGTGCATCCAGGTCCGCCTCGTCAACCGCACGCCTGGACTTAGGAGGTCGGTCTCGGAACCGACCTCGACTCTGCGGCCCTCGATGTCCACGCGGAGCGCAAAGCGCCTTGCCGCGGTGCTGGAACCGAGGCCGCGCCTCTGCCCGACGGTCACGAGCTCGACGGCAGGCACGCTCCCTACCACTGCTCCAGTGGTGACGTCGACCACCTCGGCGGGGTGCAGGCTCAAGCGGTCCGAGAGGAACCTCGCGCGAGCCGAGACACCCGAGCCGCCGAGGATGAAGCAGACGTCCTGACTGTCCGGCTTGGCTGCGGTGACGAGCCGGAGGGAAGAAGCGACCGAACGGACTTCGGCCTTGGTGAGACCACCGATCGGCAGGACCAACCTCCCGAGCTCGCGCTCGGTGAGGCAGGAGAGCACGTAGGACTGGTCCTTGGCGGCGTCTTCTGCTCGAAGCAGGCAGGACCGGGATCCCCGTTCCTCGACACGGGCATAGTGGCCGGTGGCCACCGCGTCAAAACCGAGCCGCAGCGCGCGCTCGAGAAAGCTCTGGAACTTGAGATGGCGGTTGCACTCGATGCACGGGTTAGGAGTCAGTCCCGCGGCGTGCCCGCTCACGTAGGGCCCGACGACATGCTCGTCGAACTCAGCTGTGAAGTTGAACACGTGGTGCGCGATACCGAGACGATCCGCCACCCGCCGAGCGTCCTGCGCGTCGGCAGCCGAGCAACAGCCGGAGTCCGACGCGCCACCCCAGAGCTTCATGGTCGCGCCCACCACGTCATGGCCATCCGCGCGCAGCACGGCAGCTGCGACGGAGGAGTCGACACCGCCGGAGAGGGCAACGAGAACGCGCACCTGACTAGTGTCTCAGACGCGCAGCCGTGCGACAGCCTCGATGATGGCCGCCACTGCGACTTCGACGTCTCGTGCAGTACTCGAGTACCCGAGCGAAAGGCGGACGTGGCGCCTCGCCTCTTCGGCAGTCCTGCCCATCGCCAAGAGCACATGGCTAGGCTCCACGGCGCCTGTCGCGCATGCAGCACCTCCCGACGCGCAGACTCCGAGCTCGTCGAGGACAATGAGGAGCTCCTCACCAGCCACACCGTCGAAGAAGATGCTGCAGATGGCTCCGACCCGGATGTCGCAGGGTACTGCCGGGGCTGAGCCTGAGACACCGTGGAGGACCCCGGCCACCAGGGTCTCGGCCAGCTCGGTGACCCGACTGGACGTCTCCTCGCGCTCCTCGGCGCAAAGTCGCGCGGCCCGTGCCATCCCGACGACTCCGGCGACGTCGTGAGTGCCGGCTCGTAGCTCGCCTTCCTGCGGACCGCCGAGCAACAGGGGATGTACCCGGCTACGAGCCCGCGAACGGACCACAAGGGCGCCTGTTCCCTGCGGACCGCCTATCTTGTGAGCACTCACGGACACGAGATCGGCGCCTGCGCAAAGTGACGCCACGTCCAGCCAGCCGAGCGCCTGTACTGCGTCTGTATGGATGAGGGCGCCCGGGGCCACCTCCCGTGTCACACGCTCGACCAGCTCGATCGGTTGAATGACACCCGTCTCGTTGTTGACGAGCATCACCGAGACCTCGACGACACGGCCGGGATTTGCACCGAGCCAGCCCTTGAGTCGCTCGAGGTCGACAATTCCGTCACGGCCGACGGAAAGGACTGCTCCGCCGGCAGCTCGCACCGGCTCCAACACGGCGGGATGCTCCACCGCGGAACAGCCGATCAAGGGTCGGTCGAGACCTCGCTCACGGGCCGCTGCGGCGACACCGCTGATCGCAAGGTTGTCCGCCTCCGTACCCCCGCTGGTGAAGACCACCTCGGCCGGCTCCGCGCCGAGCACCTCTGCCAGGTCATCACGGGCATCGTCCACCGCGCGCCGCGCGGCGCGCCCCATGCGGTGTCCAGCCGACGCGTTGCCGAAGGCCGTCGTCAACCAGGGCGCCATGGCCTCGTGCACCTCCGGCCGCAGCGGCGTCCCAGCGGCGTTGTCAAGATACACGAGGGCTCCCGGCTCGGCCCCTGGCATCGCCGGCATCGCCTGACGAAGAGCCACCCTCAGCACCCGCCTACCAAGGGCACGTGCGGCATCGTCGAGCCACTTACCGAAGTCGTGATCTGGGACGCACCGGCGACGGTGCCGGCAGCCGCGATTGATTGGGCCGAGACCGACGACGACTGCCCCTTCAACTCGAGCTCGAAGAACTTCGTCGTGACCGCGTCGACGACTGCCGCCCAAGGTGCGACTCCCCGGTACGGACCGAGGTGGTCAGCGCCGAGAAGCGTGACGAACCACTTCGAGGCCAGGCCGCTTTGCACACTCGAGAAGAGATCCTCGGCGGCCGCTGGCGACACGCAGCCATCCGCGTCGCTTTGCACCTGCAGGAGCGCGGGCGAGGCTGAGTTGGCAGCGTATTGGCCGATCCCGGCGCCGGGCAGGTAGTCCCACGCGTAGCCGGAGAGGACCGCCACGGCCTTGGGGGCCGAGGGCAGCTCGTCGTACAGACTGCTCAAGCCGGAGGCATAGCTGAGAGCTGCAACGACGTTCGCGCCGTCCGACTGGCCCGCAAGACCGACGTCGTTCAGATCCATGACGCCCACGAGGTGGCCACCCCACGGCTGCGCGGCGAGCGACTGCAGCTGCTTGAGCACATAGACGATGTCACCCGGCTCGTTGTAGATGTCATCTTCGAGGGTGTCGGCAATGGTTCTGCTCGTCATGCCGCCTGCAGCTATGACCGCCTGCAGGTTCTCGTCGGGAAAGATCGGCGAGACAACTACGAAGCCCGCCTTGACCCAGGTGTCGAGCAGGGCCGCGTAGGTGGACGGATCTGTCATGAATCCATGGGCGAACACGATCACCGGATACGGGCCGCCCTGTCTGGCGGGAGCCGCGTTCGTCGTCTCGGTACCGGGGGAGCCTCCAAATGTGGGATACCGGACCTCGGTCGTGAGAATTCGACCTGCAATAGGCGCTCCCGTCGGCCCGACGTGGGTGACTCCCGGTCCCGTCTCGTCCCAATGAAACGTGTGGATGCCGACGTTCGGAGACGAGGGCACTGCGATGGTCGTCGTCGTCGTCGTCGTTGTGCTCGTGCTCGTGCTCGTGTTGGGCAGCGTGCTCGTGCTCGTGTTGGGCAGCGTGCTCGCGCTCGTGTTGGGCAGCGTGCTCGCGCTGCCGCGTCCACTCGCCCGCGTGACAGCGTTGCAAGCTGCGACGATCCCCGCCAGCACGACGAGCGACGACAGGACCGCGGCAACGCGGCGACGCCTGATCGCGCGCTTCTCCAAGACTCGTCGGTGGCGCCTCTCCAGATGAGCCGCCATGTCTCGTCGCCCCGGGGCGCTGGAGCTGTGAGAACCACCAGGCAGGCGACGACGAGAGGAACCCTCTTCCGTCGGCACGGTGTACGAATCTAATCGAGGGGGTTTCGATGTCGAGGTCAGGTCGCCGACAGCAGCTGTCAGGGCTTGACGATCATCACGGCGACTGCCGCCAAGAAGCAGAGAGATATCGCCGTCACGGCCCGCTCCATCCTGCGGCACGCGTCCCGAAATCCTCGGACAAGCATCTCGCGAGAGTCCGAGGACGCCCCCTGGAGATCTGCCAGGGCCACCTGGGCATCGCGTTCAGCCGGCCAGCAGACGGCAGTTGCCACTCCAACCGCTGTCACCCACAAGGTCATGCCGATCCACGGCCATGAGTCGTGGACGGCCGGTCGATCTCCCCAGAGCAAGAGGGCGAGCCCGAGCAGCGGCACGAGGAAGATGGCGCGCGCGGGCCAGTCCGGACCGCGCCGGAAGAACCGGCGGACAGCTTCGTCGCGCTCGGGATCCGCGCATCGGCGTGCAGAGGACGCCGCCAGTCCGGCAGCGGCGAGAGCGCCGAAACCGACCAGGCCCGCAACTACGTGACAGACGAGCAGGATGTCGTAGGCAGGAACGCTCACGACGGCAGAGTTTTGCAGGTGGAATTACACCCGACGATGCGCGTTGGAGACGACTGCTCGGAGGTAGCCTTGGATCTGTGAGCCACAAGCGGGCAACGAGGCGAGAGGAGATCGGCCGATAGTGAACCAGCTCCGCCTCAACCCGCTCTCGAGCCGTTGGATCACGGTGTCGACGGAGCGCTCACAGCGTCCCGGCCTCTTCCTGCCGAGGCAACCCACGCCGGACGCGGAAGACATCGCCTCCTGCCCGTTCTGTCCCGGCAACGAGGGGGACACTCTACCGGCGCTCGAGGTCTACGGACCTTCGGGCAGCTGGATGGTGCGCGTCATCCCCAACCGCTATCCGGCCTTCGAGGGCGATACGCCCTTCGTGGTCGAGAACCGCGGACCGGTGTTCACCGAGGCACCGGCGAGCGGGATCCATGAGGTTCTGATCCTCTCCCCGGATCACGAGCGCAGCTTCGCCTCTCTCCCTGACGACCAGCTCTCACTCGTCATGGCGGCGATACGAGACCGCGTGGAGGAGCACCAGAGCACTCACGGGCTCCGCTACAGCCAGGTGATAGTCAACCACGGTCGCCAGGCCGGAGCTTCGATCGCCCATCCCCACGGCCAGCTTCTGGGTATCCCGTTCGTGCCGCGCGAGCTCACCGACGAGCAGGCCGGCTTCGCGCGCTTTGCCGGCGGATGCCTGCTGTGCACTGCAGCGACCTCGGAGGAGCGAGCGGGCTACCGGGTCCTCGAGGCCTCGGACGAGTGTGTGACCTTCGCCCCATTTTGGAGCGGCACGCCCTACGAGCTGATCGTGGTTCCCCGAGAGCACGGGTCTCACCTCCACCGTGCGCCCACGAGCCGGGTCGTGGCAGTCGGCAAGGCTGTGAGGACAGCGCTCGAGGTGCTTTCAGAGCACCTCGGTGACATCGCGTACAACATCGTCTTCCACTCCGCCCCCTACAGAGCGACGGGCGTGTTCCACTGGCACGTGCACCTGTTCCCGAAGCTGTCTACGAGGGCGGGCTTCGAGCTCGGCACCGGCGTCCTTATCAACGTCATCTCGCCGGAGCGGGCAGCTGAGGATCTCCGTGACGCGCTGGCGAAGGTGGCGATGAGAGAGGGAACCCCGGCGGCTTGAGAGCCACGCCGGCTACGTCCACCGAATTCGCTGTGTCAACCGAATTCGCTGTGTCAACCGAATTCGCTGTGTCAACCGAATTCGATGGCCGAGAAGGCGCGAAGCTTCGACAGCCGGTGCCTCGCCTCCACCAGGCGTACCGTGCCGGACTTGGAACGCATGACCAGCGACTGTGTCGTAGCCCCGTGGCTGTCGTAGCGCACGCCCCGTAGGAGCTCGCCGCCGCTGATCCCGGTCGCGGCAAAGAAGCAGTTGTCGCCCTTGACAAGATCGTCTGTGCCAAGAACGCGCGAGACGTCGTACCCGGCTTCCTCCGCCGCCCGCCGCTCGCCCTCGTGCCTGGGCCACAGGCGTCCCTGCAACTCCCCTCCCATGCATTTGAGGGCAGCCGCGGCGATGATGCCTTCCGGTGTGCCACCAATGCCGTAGAGGACGTCCACGCCTGACTGGGTCCATGCAGTCGAGATGGCACCAGCGATATCCCCGGCGGTGATCAGCTGGATGCGGGCTCCCGTGGCGCGAACCTCGCTGATCAGGTCCCGGTGCCTCTCTCGGTCCAAGATGACGACGGTCAGGTCTCGGACAGAGGTGCCCTTGGCCGCTGCGACTGCTCGGAGGTTGTCGGTCGGCGACGCCTCGAGGTCGACGACGCCTCTGCCCTCGGGACCGACTGCGATCTTCTCCATATAAAAGCACGGCCCCGGATCGAACATGTCGCCGCGCCCGGCGACCGCTCGAGCGCCCAGCGGCAGAAGACGACGCCCTCT
>CAZAMA010000003.1:0-21810 GCA_964485645.1 uncultured Acidimicrobiaceae bacterium
GCCCCGCGGACGCGCCAATCTGCCAACCTCGTGCCTGGCGTGACTAAACAGGGCCCCGCGGACGCGCCAATCTGCCAACCTCGTGCCTGGCGTGACTGGAGAGGGCCCCGCGGACGCGCCAATCTGCCAACCTCGTGCCTGGCGTGACTAAACAGGGCCTCGCCGGTCACCCTTTGCACACAGTTCGCTGATTGAGGCCAAAAGGGTGGGTCGAGGCAGAGCAGGGTGGGTCGAGGCAGAGCAGGGCGGGGCCGGCACTGACCGGTCCGTGAACAGTCCAGACGCAGGGCCGTTCGCACCGAGCGCGTCGACCGCCAGGATCATCGCCGCCGCGCTGTAGCTACTCCGCTCATCGGAGGGAAAGCTGACACGCTCTGGATAGACGAGTCCTGTCATATAGGAACCATCCGGGCAACGCTGGTCCTGGACCCAGCAGAGCAGGTCGGCCGCCGCACGGACACGACCAAGAGCAATCAACGCCATCGCGCACTCGGCTGTCTCCGCAACCGTCACCCAAGGGCGGTCGGCCACACAGCGCACACCCCTTCCCTCGATGACGAACTCATCCCAGCGGCTCTCGATCCGCTCGGCCGCTCTCCAGCGCGACAAGGCCCCCGACAAGACCGGGTAGTACCAGTCCATCGCAAAGCGTCGCTTGGGCTCGAAGCAGGCCTCGCGAGAAGCGACCGCGTAGCCCAGCCGTGCGGCCGCGAGCTCCCAGTCAGGACGGTCGCGCCCGACCTGCTCGGCGCATGCAATGGCGCATCGCAGGCTCAGATAGCAAGAGGACGAACCGGCCAGAAGGGCGAAGTCGCCGGGACGCCCGTCGGCATCGACCGACCAGGTCACCTCGCCTCCGGGCCGCTGCCAGGAGAGAACGAAGTCGATCGCCGACTCGACGACGGGCCAGTATGACTCGACGAAGGCGACGTCGGCCGTGGCAAGGTAGTGGTGCCATATGCCAGTAGCGACATAGGAGCAGACGTTGGTGTCGCGCTTCGGATCCTCGATCGAACCGTCCGACCGGTAGTAGTTGTACCAGGCACCGTCGCTCAGCTGAGTCGCTCGCAACCATTCGTAAGCTCGCTCGGCGGCAATCAAGCGTCCGGCGGAAGTCAGGGCCATGGCTGACTCGACGTGGTTCCAGGGATCGCAGTGTCCACCCTCGAACCAGGGGACCATCCCGCTTGGTAGCTGACACCGCTCGATCGACTCGGCCGTCGCGCAGATCTCTTCGTTGCTCAAGACGGCCGCGGGAGGCTCGATCACGGAGCGTGCTCGACGTAGACCACCAGGCTCTTGCCGATCAGCGGAGACAGCAGCTTGTCGGCGAAGCGTGTGATGGCCGGTCTTCGTACGATGTCCCACACGAGGAGTTGGTGGACGAGACGGACTGCGGGGTGCGCGTCGTTGGTCACACCCACCAGGCACTTGAGCCACCAGTACGGGCTATGCAGTCCATGGGCGTGGTGAGTGGCGACCGGACGCAACCCAGACGCCTCGAGGCGGGACAGCAGCTGGCTGCGCTTGTAGATCCGCACGTGGCCACCGGGAACGTTGTGATACGCGTCCGAAAGCACCCAGTTGATCACCTCAGGGCCGTAGCGGGGCACCGTCACCGCCATGCGCCCTGAGGGCTTGAGCACCCTCGCGAGCTCGCTCAGAGCCAACCGGTCGTCGCCAAGGTGCTCCAGCACCTCTGCGGCGATCACCCGGTCGAAGCTGGCATCGGGAAACGGCAGACGAAACGCGGTCCCCTGCACCTCAAGGTTCGCGCCACCATTTCGATTCTCTTCCGCCTCAGCCATCGCGGCCATCATCGCGGAGACAGCCTTCAGCTCCACCAAGTCCGCATCAAGTGCGACGAGCCTGGCGCCCCGGCGGTAGCACTCAAATGCGTGGCGCCCTCCACCACAGCCGAGATCGAGCACCGTCTCCCCAGGTCTCAGCCCGAGGAGCTCGAAGTCGACCGTCAGCATGAAAGGGAGGAAGTTAAGTCCGTGCCTTGGCTTCGTGCACCGCCCGAGGCAAGTCGCCCCAGTTTGCGAGGACCTGGCCGACTTGGCCACGATCCATCGCGCGCGGCCCGAGCATGGTCTTCGAGCAGGAGGCGGTACTGCTCGACGGTGAGGCGGGCCGTCACGGGCCAGGTAAAACGCTCGAGCGCGCGCCTCCTGCCCGCCGCACCGATCCGAGCCCGCAGACCGGCGTCGGCCAGAGCACGCGTGAGACCGTCCGCGAGAGAGCGAGGGTCGTTCGGCGCCACCAGCAGCGCCGTGGTCCCGTCGGTGCCTACCACTTCGGGCAAGGCACCCCCCGTCGTGGCCACAAGGGCCACGCCACTCGCCATCGCCTCGATCGCAGGCAACGAGAAACCCTCGTAGAGAGAAGGCACCACGGCGACCTCGGCTGATCCGTAAAGCGCAGAGAGCTCGTCGTCTGAAATGCCCGAAACGAACCGCACCACCGGCTCGAGGCCGAGCCTCTTCAAGACCTCCGGCACAAGGCTCCCATCCCTAAGTCGCCCGACCACGACGAGGTGACTCTCCCTTCGCTCCGCTCTCACTCGTGCGAGGGCTTCGAGCAGCGGGACAAGACCCTTCATCGGCACGTCCGCGCTGGCGGTCGTGACCATCCTGCCTGGCACTCGCGCAATCTCAGGCCGCGGCCGGAACACTTTGTCGTCGACACCAACGGGCACGACTGCCATACGCTCCAGCTCGACGCCGAGCTGCTCGGCGATGTCGAGACATGAGGAGGCGGACACGGTGACGATGCGAGGGATCTGCCGAGCGACCCTTTTTTGCATCCCGACAAAGCCATACCAGCGGTGCAGGGCGACTCGCCGCGCAAGAGAGGTGGCGTGCGAGAGATCGAGCTGGCGATCGACCGTGATCGGGTGGTGGATCGTGCCCAGGAGCGGCCACCCGTCTCTCATCATTCCAAGCAGCCCGCTGCCGAGCGACTGGTTGTCGTGCACGAGGTCGAAATCACCCCGCCGCCCGGCGAGCAGCTTGCGCGCGCGCAGCGTGAAGGTGCGGGGCTCGGGAAACCCTGCCGTGCACATGATCCCGAACTCGAGAAGGTCTACCGAGGTCTTGAACTCTGCAAGTCGCGGGACTCTGAACGGGTCCGGCTCGCGGTACAAGTCGAGGCTGGGCACAGGCACGAAACCCACCCCGTCCTCGAGCTCAGGGTACGGCTGTCCGGAGTAGACCGTCACCTCGTGGCCCAGCTTGGCAAGCTCACTCGTCAAGTGGCGGGTGTAGACACCCTGTCCGCCACAACGTGGGTTGCCACGGTAGACGAGGTACGCGACGCGAAGCCGCTCCGCATCAGCGCTCATTAGCCGCCAAGCCTTCCTGGTCGGCTCCGTGGGTGCAACTTGGGCGCCGAAGGGGTGCAGGATGCCTTGTGCGCAACCCGACCTAGGCTATCGGCTATGCGCTACCGGACGATAGGCAACACCGGCATCCAGGTGAGCCCGTACTGCTTAGGGGCCATGATGTTCGGAGCATGGGGCAACACGGATCACGAGGAGGGGGTACGGATAATCCACCGGGCCCTCGAAGCTGGCATCAATTTCGTCGATACCGCCGACGTCTACTCCCAAGGCGAGTCCGAGGAGATAGTCGCCAAGGCGCTGAAGGGCCGCCGCGACTCGGTCGTTCTGGCAACGAAAGTCCACGGTCAGATGGGCGACAACCCTCACGACCCCAACCAGCAGGGCAACTCACGGCGGTGGATCCTCCACGAGGTGGAGCAGTCATTGCGGCGTCTCGGGACCGAGTACATCGACCTCTACCAGGTTCACCGCCCCGACCCCAAGACAGACATCAGCGAGACGCTCTCGGCTCTCTCGGACCTCGTGCGCTCGGGCAAAGTGCGCGCGATCGGGTCGTCTACCTTCCCGGCTGAGCAGATAGTGGAGGCCCAGTGGGCAGCTGAGCGCGGCGGATTCCAGTCCTTCAGGTGCGAGCAGCCCCCCTACTCGCTCTTCGCCCGCGGCATCGAGTCGGCAGTCCTGCCGACGTGCGAGCGCTTCGGAATGGGTGTCATCGCCTGGAGCCCGCTGGGCGGCGGTTGGCTCACCGGTCGCTACCGGAAGGGCCACGAAGTCGACATGACGACAGGCCGGGCCTCGCGTCTGCCCGCGCGCTTCGACCCGGGCATCGCTCAGAACCAGGCCAAGATGGACCTGATCGACCAGCTGGAAGAGGTGGCTGCAGGATGCGGCACCTCTCTCACCCACCTCGCTCTCGCCTTCGTCATCGCCCACCCCACCGTCACTGCGGCCATCATCGGCCCGAGGACGATGGAGCAGCTCGAGGATCTCCTCTCCGGAGTGGACCTCGAGCTCGACGACGCAACCCTTGATCGCCTCGATCAGATCGTGTCGCCGGGCACCAATATGAACCCCGCCGACGCCGGGTGGGAACCACCTGCGATCTCACAGCCTTGGCGGCGACGGCGGCCCGCACACCTGCGGTCCGCTGGAGGGTGAGCTCGGGGCACTTCGAAGCAGTGGGACTACGCCGAGCACGAGCAGGCCACCGTCGGCATGCCGACGGTGGTGTCGCATCAGCTCCAGCGAGTCCCGCTAGGTACTCTCGGCCTCCCGACGCTCGCGCGATGGACCTCGGTCACGACGACAGCTTCAGGTGAGCGGTGATGAGGCTCAGGCGTCGTCTGGTACGTCGTGGTGACAGCGGCTCCGAGCGCAGCCAACATCAGCAAGCCCAAGACCACGAGGACGGGCTTGGTCGATGGCTTGTCATTTGCGCCCCGTGACGGCCTGCCTTGACTCCCCACCTTCGCCTCCAGCACGTCCTAGTCGAACTGTCTCGAGTTCCTACCCAATAAGACGCCTGGATCAGCTGACTACTTGCGTCGAAGTTGGCGATCTGGCAGAGGTACCGGCGACCGAGTGCCGCCCTCTGGGGCCATAGGTGTCCGAGACGGCGCCGGCCGAGGAGATCGTGCCCGAACTACGCGGCGCTCGACAGCTAGGTGAGGGGAACGTAACCACCCCGGCCCATTGACGAGCTTTCGACGAAATCCATCGACTCGTCGACGCTGCCTCTTACCTCTGTAACCCACGGCAGGCGCTGGCGCATCAGCCGCTCGACGCCGCCCTGCAGGGTTAGGCCGGAGATGGCACAGGATCCACATGCTCCCTGCAGCTGGACCTCGACGACTCCGAGATCGAGGTCGACGTCGACGAGGACGAGGTCACCCCCGTCTTCCTGGACCGCAGGCCGCATCAGGTCCATCAGCTGCTCGAGAGCCGCCTTGCGCGCGGCCCTTTCTGCCTCGTCGAGCTGTGAGTCGCTGTTGTGAGCTGGGCCGGGTTTGCCATCGCCACTGTCCGATTTCCTGACCTCGATCTGTGACACGACTTGCTCCTTGGTACCGCCTCGTTGCTTCGGGGCCGGTGCATCACTCACAGATGATACGAAGGCAGAGACGGACACCGTACAGTTTCCTCGTGCAACTCGTCGTCATGGCAGCAGGTCACGGTCGTCGCTTCGGCGGTTTAAAACAGCTCGCGCCGGTCGGACCGAACGGCGAGGCGCTGATGGATTACACGGCCAAGGATGCCCTCGCGGCGGGTTTCGACCACGTCGTGCTCATCGTGCGGGAGGAAATCCGCTCGGAAATATTGGACCACGTCGGCGCCTGCTGGCCCCGAGAGTTGCAAGTGAGCGCGCTGATCCAGGGTCCCGTCGCGGGAACGGCGCAGGCCGTCGCGACGGCAGAGCCCGTGGTCCACGGATCATTCGGCGTTGCCAATGCTGACGACCTTTACGGGGCACAGGCCATGAGAATGCTGGCGGACCAGGTGCAAAGCCTCGGTCCCGATGAGCATCTCATCGTCGGGTACCGCCTTGACGGGACCGTCCTGACGGACGCGCCCGTCACGAGAGGCGTCTGCGCCACCGGGCCGGACGGGTACCTCCGAGCCGTGCGGGAACAGACCGTGCAACGCCGCGAGGGAGGTGGAGGGTTCACCGGTCGGGTTCTCGGCCAGAGCGCGACCCAGGAGACTGACGAGCTGAGCGGGGCCGAGGTCGTGTCGATGAATCTCTGGGGTTTCTCCGAGGGAATCTTCGACGACATCGGCAGGGCCCTCGGCGTCTTCGACGCGGAGCGAGCCCCCGGCGAGGGGGGCAAGCCTCCCGAGCTCCTCCTGCCGGAAGTGGTAGGCCATCTTGTTGCCGCTGAGCTCGCCAGGGTACGAGTCATGCAGACCGAGGGGCGGTGCGTCGGCCTCACGCACCCTGACGACATTCCCCTGGTGCGCGAGCTCATTCTCGCCACGCGGCACTGAGCTCTCCGCCAATGTGCGGACGGTTCGTCGCAACTCGACCGATCACTGACATTGCCGCCGCGTTCGACGTTCGAGACGTCGAGGTGCCTGCAGAGCTGATGGTGCCTCGATGGAACGTCGCGCCGACCGATGGCGTCACCGCGGTGACAGCTTGGCTCCCCGGAGACGAGCCCGCACCCCAGCGGCGCTTGACCGGCTACCGGTGGGGTCTGGTCCCCCCTTGGGCCAAGGATCCAAGTATCGGTATCCGCGCGTTCAATGCCCGCGCAGAGACGCTGTCCGAGCGTCCGAGCTTCCGGGCCGCCCTCAAGGCGCGCCGCTGCTTGATTCCAGCTGACGCATTCTACGAGTGGCAGAAGGTCACAGGAGCGGGCGGGAAGGTCGTGCGACGCCAACCGTGGTGCTTCAGGGCAGCCGACGGCGACCTGCTTGCGCTCGCCGGACTGTGGGAGGCCTGGAAGCCCGCGGCTGGAGCGACTCCGGAGATTGCGCGCGCTGGAGCAGGGTGGCACGGCGACTGGCTGCTTTCATGTACTGTCATTACTACTGATGCTAACGAGTCAGTTTCCCCGGTACACGATCGAATGCCGGTCATATTGCAACGAGGAGATTGGGCGTCGTGGCTCAGTCGGGAACCACTTGACCGTCCTGAGCTGGACGCCCTGCTCAAGCCCGTCCCGGCGGATTGCTTGCAGTCGTATCCGGTCTCGCCGGCCGTCAACAGCGGCCGCGCAGATGGCCCCGAGCTCATGGCGCCGCTTCGCGCGTCCACCTGAGAGCGCGCCGGCAGCCCGCTCAGAGCGAGATGGGCGCCAGCGGCGCAGCCGGTGACGCCTTGGCCGACTTGGATTCGCCGACGAGCGCGTACCTTCTTGCCGCGGCGAGGACCGAGGAGGCTATCCCGTCCGGATCAAGCCCGAGGAGCGCCAGGATCTCGTCAGGCTTGCCGTGAGCGATATAGGTGGTGGGTGCTCCAAGCACCAAGCACCTCGGCCCGGGCAGCCCACGACTTCTCGCAAGCATGTCGGCTTCGCCGCAGAGGAAGGCGCCGGCACCCCCGTGTGCCAGCCCATCCTCGGCTGTCACGACCAGCCGGGCTCTCGCCATCAGCTCGAGGAGTGCGGGAGGAGCCGGCCTGACGACGCGAGGATCTATCACCGTCACGTCGAGTCCTTCGCCCGAGAGCTCTTCAGCCGCTTTGAGGCAGGCCCGTGCGAGCTTGCCGATGCCGACCAGCACTAGAGCGCCCGACCCCTCGCGTAAACTCCTCGCTTCCATTCCCGCGCCCGCCGGTGCTAAGGGCCCGGGCGACGGGGTCTTTGGGTAGCGAACGAGAGACGGACCCTCGTGCGCGAGGGCTGATGTCAGCGCGCCCTCGATCTCGCCTGGCTCCGAAGGAGCAAAGATCGCGAGGTTCGGGATCTGCAGGGCCTGCACCATGTCGTATAGACCATGGTGGGAGGGTCCATCGTCACCGGTAATGCCGGCACGATCCGCTGCCACGACGACGTTCAGACCATGCAGGCCCACGTCCAGGTTCCACTGGTCGACCGCCCGGGCGAGAAACGTCGAGTAGATCGCCACGACTGGTCTCAGCCCGGCCATGGCCATCCCGGCGGCCGCGGTGAGAGCATGCTGCTCTGCTATCCCCACGTCGAAGAAACGCTCCGGGAAGTGATCCTGGAAGCTGAGCAAGCCCGTCGGCCCAGGCATCGCGGCAGTGATCGCCACGATCCGGCTGTCTGCCTCGGCGGCGCTCACGAGCGCCTTGGAGAATGCCTCGGTATAGCTTTCGCCGACGCGGCGCGGCGCCGCCAGGGCTCCCGGGTCGTCCGTCGAAGCGCCCACCCGCGGCAAGGAGCCGAGACCCTGCACCGCAGCGGAGCCACTTGGAGGCTGCGAGAGCGGGGGAACGTGCTGTGGCACCGCCCGGAAGTCGTGGAGCTTTTGGATCTCGTCGTCCTCGGCTGGGCCGTAACCCTTACCCTTGGTCGTAAGGACATGGAGGACGATCGGGCCCGGCCACGCGGCGGCTCGGCGCATCGCCTGCTCGGTAGCCGCGATGTCGTGGCCGTCGAGCGGACCTGTGTACCGGACTCCAAGCGCCTCGAAGAAGACGTGTGGTTCCACCACCTCGCGCAGAGCCGACGTGAGTCCATGAATCGACGCATATGCGACCGACCCGACGCCCGAGGGGAGGTCACGGAGGTGAGTCCGAATTCGCTCGCGCAGCTGCACGTACCGTGGGTCGAGGCGCAACTGGGTGAGAGACCCCGACAGTTTCGAGATCGTTGGCGCGTAGCTACGGCCGTTGTCGTTGAGCACGATCAGTACCCGGGCACCGGAGTGCCCGAGGTTGTTGAGCGCCTCGTAAGCGAGGCCCCCGGTGAGGGCACCGTCACCTACTACGGCCACTACGCGCCGGTCACCCTCAGTCTGGTCCACTCGGCCCTCGAGCTGCAACGCGGACGCGATCCCATATGCATAGGACAGGGCAGTGGAGGCATGCGAGTTCTCCACGAGGTCGTGGGGGGACTCGCTTCGCTTCGGGTAACCCGAGAGGCCACCGGCCTGTTTGAGGCGCTCGAAACCCCCTCGCCTCCCTGTAAGCAGCTTGTGAACGTATGCCTGGTGTCCGGTGTCGAACAGGAGGAGGTCGTGCGGAGAATCGAACACGCGGTGAAGCGCGATCGTCAACTCCACGATGCCGAGGTTCGACCCGAGATGACCTCCCGTCCTCGAGACAGAGTCGACGAGGAACTCGCGGATCTCCGCGGCAAGAATTTCGCACTCGCCAAGCGAGAGCGATCTCAGGTCCGCGGGAGTGTCAATGTGGTCGAGGATCATCGTGTCGAGACAGGGTGGCACGCTACGGGCCTGCAACCCTTGCGGCTAGAGGCTACTCCGGGACGACCGCACTGGGGGGCAGCACCGCGTATCGAGCCACAATCGGGCGCGAGGGTGGACCACCGCGCTCAAAGCCGCCTTCAGTCGCGCACTGGCGCGGTTAGCCTGTCGCGTCATATCGACAACGGAGGTACCGCAATGGCGCGGATACTCGGTGACGGGGTGGGGCACTTCATCTCTGGGCTGCTGCTAGCCCATGTCGCTACCGAAAGCTCCGCGCGGGGAGGAGCATCGAGATGATCATCGGCATCCCTGCCGAGGTGAAGACGGCGGAGAACCGCGTCGCCATGACTCCTGACGGCGTGCGCGGACTCACCTCCCTCGGCCATGAGGTCCGCGTGCAGATGGGAGCAGGTACAGGGTCGTCATTTTCGGACGCGGACTTCGCATCCGCCGGGGCGCGGATGGTCGGAGTCGACGACGCTTGGGCATCGCAGATCGTGTGCAAGGTGAAGGAACCGCAGCGATCGGAGTTCGGGTACCTGCGCGACGACCTGGTCCTTTTCACCTACCTCCACCTTGCCGCATACCCAGAGGTGGCCGGGGCCCTGTTCGAGGCGGGCACGACCGGGATCGCCTATGAGACTGTGCAGAGCGCGAACGGAGACCTCCCGCTCCTCGCCCCCATGAGTGAGGTCGCGGGCCGGATCGCCACCCAGGTCGGAGCGTCGCTGCTCGAGAAGCGAAACGGCACCAGGGGGATCCTGCTTGGAGGTGTTCCGGGCGTGAGGGCGGCACGCGTAGTCGTGATCGGAGCCGGGCACGTAGGTTGGAACGCCGCATGGATAGCCCAGGGCATGGAAGCCGAGGTGCTCCTGCTCGACCGCAACCTCGACAGGCTGCGTTGGGTAGACCAGATTCACAAGGGCCGGATCATGACGCTCGCCTCCAACAGGGGCTCGATCGAGCGCGCCCTCAAGGAAGCTGACCTCCTTATCGGAGCGGTCCTCGTAGCCGGGGGCCGCGCACCTATCGTGGTGAGCGACGACATGGTCGCAAGGATGCGTCCCGGCTCGGTCATCGTCGACGTGGCGGTGGACCAGGGGGGCTGCATCGAGTCGACGCATGAGACTACGCACGAGGATCCGACCTACTTCGTCCATGACGTGCTCCACTACGCCGTCGGCAACATGCCCGCAGCTGTCCCCCACACATCGACCTACGCGCTCACCAATGCCACCCTTCCCTACGTGGTCGCCCTGGCCGAACAGGGTCCCGCCGAGGCAGTAGCTCATGACCCCGCCCTGCGCGGCGGGGTCAACACCGTGCGCGGCGTCTGCACGAACGGTGCCGTTGCCGAGGCGCTCGGTGTCGACGTAGGTAACCCATTGGAGTTGCTGGCCGGCTGAGCGGTCGTCTCTCGAGGCGGACGAGATCCTGCTGGCTCACCTCGGCAAAGCACTCACCTGGCGTTTATGTAGTCGACGAGCGCATTGCGATCGCTTTCGAGTTCCTCCATCCGGTTCTTGACGATGTCTCCGATGCTCACCATCCCGGCGAGCGCTCCGTTCTCGAGAACCGGAACATGGCGAATCCTGTGCTGCGTCATGGTCGCCATCAACGACTCGACCGTGTCGTCGCGAGACGTGGTGCGAACCTCCACCGACATGATCGCCGATACTGGTGCCGCGAGCGCCTCGGAGCCCAGGCGCCTCACTGCGCGCACAATGTCGCGCTCGGACATGATCCCGTTGACCACACGGCCGTCGGTCGAAACGACGAGCGCCCCGACGTTGTGCTCGCCGAGCGAGTCGACTGCCTGAGCGACGGAGGCGTCCGGGCCGATCGTAAACACCGATGCGCCCTTGGCCTGGAGCAGCGTGGAGATCTTCATATGAGACTCCTATCGAGAGTTGCAATTCTCCGCCACTACTCGTGTCCTGTCAATGCCTGCGGCCGCTCGCGGGCCCCTATCGACAGCCACTATCGGGACCAATGGAGTCCTGTCGAAAGGTGACACGGCTCGGTCCGTCCGGCGCTGGGCGGCGATAACGGCTCCTTCCTGTCATTTGCGGACCCAAGCCGGCCCCTCGCTACGTAGGAGGCCGAGCTCGGCGAGCCGGTCAACGGCAAGTGCCACCGCGCCGAGATCCAGCTTGGTGCGCAAGCAGATCACGTCAACGAGCGTGGCCGTGTAGTCGGTCGCCGCGAGGACGACGAGCTCTGTCGGAGTGCACCGAGACGTCGAGAGGGGAGGCTCGAGCGAGCCGGGGTCTCGAACCATGACCCTCGACTCGTCGGACTCGTTGCGAGATGGGCGCCGGTGCGTGTCGCCTGATCCCGCGTGCGGTGAGCTGCCAGCAGACCTTGGCTCCTCGTCGGGAGCTCGTAACGGCGAGCTCGGCCACGCAGTCCCATCGTGCTCGCAGGCGAGAGCAAGGACCGCGAGCACGTCGTGGACGTCGAGGGCCACGCCAGCTCCGCCCTCCTGGATGATGGCATTGGTGCCCTCGGACTGAGGGCTGCGTACCGATCCGGGCACGGCAAGCACAGGAACACCGTACGCATCTGCTGCAAGAACCGTGTGCATGGCACCACCTTGGCGCGACGACTCCACGACAACCAGCACCTGGCTGAGGGCGGCGATTATCCGGTTACGCAACGGGAAACGCCAGCTCTCCGGGGCTGCACCGGGCGGTGCCTCCGAGATGATTCCGCCGGAGAGCAATACTTCGTCCGAGAGCCGGAGGTTCTCCCTCGGATAGACGACGTCAACACCGCCGCCGACAACCGCCAGCGGCCCGGCTCTCATTGTCGGTGCCGCGAGAGCACCCCAATGTGCGGCCGCATCGATGCCACGCGCCAGCCCGGAGACGACGACTACCCCTCTTTCGGCCAGACCGCGGCCGATCTCGGCGGCGATTTCGAGACCGTAGTGGGTCGCTCGCCTGGTACCGACGATCCCGACACAAGGTCCGCGGGCGTGATCCAGGCTTCCACGATAATAGATGAGCTCGGGGACCTGGCGAGCCCGCAGGAGGCGGACTGGGTAGTGACGGTCGCCCCGCCTGACCACGCTCACACCTCGCGCCTGCAGCTGTGCCCAGCTGCGGGCAACGTCGGTGAGAGCCGCCTGGCGGCGCCACAGTCCGAGAACCTCGAGCGCGTGCGCGCGAGACCTCCCGTGAGCTCCGATCAGTGCATTGCCCCCTTGTGGCCCTCGATCTTGGCCTGTCTCGAGGGTGGGATCATCCGCACGAGCGGTGGTGCGCGCCCACACAGCCGCGAGCCGCTCGGCGAGGGCGCGCTCTCCATCGAGCAGTTCGGCATAGGTCTCGCGAGCGGGCCGGCCGTCGAGCACGGCGCGAAGGCGCGCTGGCGTCATGTCCTGCAGAGCCGCCAGGGCGACGGCAAAGGCGACGTCTGGGAGCTCTCCGCGGCCGCCCGCAGGAGTGACTTCGAAAGGCCGCACCGGTCGGGGACCCGAGTAGCTGGCCCGCGACGGATCGATACGCAGGTGGTCTTGGTCTCGCGGGAGTCCCGGGTCACCTCCCGCGCCGCTCACGCCTCTCATGCCGCCCACCTCCCTCCGAGCATCGCGCGGCGTCCCGCGCGGAGCTCCAGGGCAGTTGCCGCAGCCTCGGCTGGCACGGGTCCCTCGATCTGCTGCAAGTCTGCGACCGTGCGGGCGACGCGCCGCACCCGATCGAGACCTCTCGCACTAAGGGAACTCTGGCTCACCCGCCGGCGCAGCAATGCCTCCGCCTTTGGTTCGAGCGGTGCCAGATCGTCGAGCCGGTAGTGCGGGATGGCTGCGTTGCACGGCACGCCGCGGCTTCTCGCCAGCTCCCGGGCCGCCGCCACACGTGCAGCCACGACCGCCGTGGACTCACCGCCCACGGCGCCAAATAGATCCCGCGTGCCTAGACGTTCGATGGCAATGTGCAGATCGAATCGATCGAGGAGCGGCCCTGACAGCCTACGTGCGTACCTGTCGAGCTGAGCCTGCGAGCACTGGCACGAGCACGACTCACCGCCAGGACCGCAGGGGCACGGGTTCATGGCACCGACCAGCAAGAACGAGGCTGGCAGGCTGAGGGTTGCTCTCGCCCGCGCTATGCGCACGACCCCCTCCTCCAGAGGCTGGCGCAGGGCATCGAGCACCACCGCGGGGAACTCGGCAAGCTCGTCCAAGAAGAGGACGCCGTTCGTCGCCAGGCTGATCTCACCGGGCCGAAGATATGACGTCCCCCCGCCAAGAAGCGCCACGGCGGTGCTCGAGTGATGCGGAGCACGAAATGGCGGCTCACCTGCGAGCGTGCGTTCCGGGAGCGGAAGTCCCGCAGAGGAATGGATCCGACAGGTCTCGATCATCGCCGAGCGATCGAGGGACGGGAGGATGCCAGGAACGCGTTCTGCCAACATCGTCTTTCCTGCACCTGGCGGTCCCGACATGAGGAGGTGATGCCCTCCTGCGGCGGCCACCTCGATAGCCCGCCTTCCGACCACCTGACCACGCACGTCCGCCATGTCTGGCGCGCGGCCGACAACGCCCAACGGCGATCTGGTGGCGTCGACGATATCTGGCCAGGGCGCTCGACCGCGCAGCACTTCGACAAGCTCGCCGAGCGATCTCGCGGTCCGGACGGTCGGTCCACCGACCAGGCGGGCTTCGTGGACACCGCGCCACGGAACGACGACCGACTCGGTGTCGAGGGACGCCACGATGGGCAGCACGCCGGAGACTGATCGGATCGTCCCGTCGAGGCCGAGCTCGCCGATAAAGCCACAGCCCGCTACGGCGGCGGGTTCGATGTCCCCACTCGCGACGAGCAGCCCAACCGCGATGGGTAGGTCCAGTCCCGCGCCCGCCTTGCGGATACCCGAGGGCGCGAGGTTCACCGTGACTCGACGCATCGGCCACGCAAGGCCGCTCGACAACAGTGCCGCCCGCACGCGATCACGGGCCTCTCGACAGGCGGCGTCGGGGAGACCGACGATCGTGAATCCCGGCAATCCGTTCGATACGTGCACTTCGACGAGGATCCTGCGACCCTGCACCCCGAGCAAGGTGGCTGATGGAATGGCTGCTATCACGGTGATTCCCTCCAGGCATGGCAGTGCTCTCTGGAGGGTCTCAATGTCCCGGACAAGCCGGAGGCATGCCGGATGAGGGACCGCTCGATCTGCTGGGCAGCTTAGGCGACGGGTGTGTCACACGTCTGGTGAGGTCGTTAGCGGGCGATTTGCCGTCCGACACGGTCCGCTCAGCCTTGGCCGCCACCAGGAACTAGATCTGACGCCGATTCCGCCTCGGCGGCACGTAGCTTCCTCGCCATCGACTGCAGCAGCTTCCAGCCGATCGTGCCGTTCCTCGTCACGAGCGGACGGAACTCCCACAGGGTGAGCCCATAGCAGACGAGCTCGCTCAAGGCGGTGACAGTCGCTGCTCGCGGCCCCTCGTCGATCAGTGCGATCTCGCCGAAGTAATCACCCCTCTCCAGGGTTGCCAGTTGCGTCCCCCGGATCGAGACCGCTGCCTCCCCGGAGTCGATCAGGAAGAATGCGGCACCGCCCGAACCCTCCATGACGACCGTTTCACCTTCGCGAAAGCGGCGCTCCTTGCACAAGCGTGCGATCTGCTCAAGCTCTTTCCGGTCGAGCTCGGCAAAGAGCGGCACGCGCTCGAGCGCTTCGACGGGCGTGCTCACCGTCGGACCGAACTTGGAGCCCGGCGGCGTCGATCGCCCCGTCGTGACGGCCCTGCACTGCAGCAGGTAGAGCATCCCACCTGCGAACGCCCATTCGATGTCGCGCGCACGGCCGTAGACCTGCTCGCACCGAGCGGCGAGCTGAGCCAGCTCGTCGAGCTGGTCGTCGTTGACGCAGAGCTGCTCGGCTAGGTCGGGAGGAATCTCCTTCTTCGCCGTCCCTCCACCGGGAAGGGGTCGTATCACGACCATCTTCCGTCCCGGCCTGCGCTCGAGTACCTGGCCGGAGCGATCGACCCGGAAGTGGTCCGGGATCACAAGACCAGCAACCACGGCCTCCCCTAGTCCCCAGCTCGCTTCGATGACTCGCTCATCTGCCGTCGTCACCGGATTTTCCGTGAACATCACTCCGGCCACATCGGGATCGAGCAAGCTCTGGACGACAGCACCGACGCTCGGCCGAGTGAAGAGGCCCACATGCTGTCGATAGGTAATGGCCGAGTCCGAATTCGCCGACCACCAGACGTCCCTCAGTGCCGCTGGCAGTTCGTCGGCCGACGGGACGTTGAGAAGCGTCAGATGCTGGCCGGCGAAGCTGGCCGCGGCGCCATCCTCGTCCGCAGCGGAGGAGCGCACGGCAAGGGGCCCGCGCAGTGCTCGGACTGACTTCGCGACCAGGGCAATCGCGCGCTCCTCGCCTGCGGCGACGGCCTCGACGATCGAGCCGGACAGCGCCACGCCGGGCGGAACGCGGAGTCCCTCGCGCTCGGCTTCACCCAGCCCGACCGCCTTCGACCCAAAGGTCGCCGTTTCGCGAGCGTTGGCGAGCGGGACGACCTCTCTCAACCGAGCACGGTCACTTCGCCGGCGTCTCCGTCGACGCGCACCCGCGTCCCATCTGGGATGCGCTCGGTCGCCAGACGCGTGCCGACCACGCCCGGTATCCCGTACTCACGCGCGACTATGGCCGAGTGGGACAGCAGACCCCCGCTGTCCGTCACGAGGGCCCCGAGCAGCGGCAGCAGGATGTTGAACGCCTCGGACGTCGCCTCGGTCACGAGGACGTCTCCCTGGACGATACGGCCGAACTCCGACGGACCCGAGATGCGGCGCGCCGGGCCCTCGTAGACGCCCCGACTTGCCGCCAGTCCCCGTAGGAGGCGCTCCCCCTGGCTCGCCTCAGAGCTTCCGAACATCTCGGCCATGGTGATAGCCATCGCGCGCGTCAGCCGTGCCGTAGCTGGCGGCAGCCCGGATAGGTCGGGCGGAGGAGGAGGGGGCGGGCCGATGAACGCTGGCGCATCCTTGGCATTGGAAGCGCCGCGACGCTCGAACCGCCTCGCAAGCTCGTCTGCAGAGGGACCCTCCGAGCCAAGGAGCAGCGAGCACATCTCCTCGAGTCCAGCGTCGACCAAATGCTCGGGCTCGCGGATGCGCTGTCGGGTCGCAAGGCGGCGGCCAGCCGCGAGCACTGCTCGCCGCATGAGTCCTGACGCCCAAATGTCGCTGTATATCCCGCGCTCGTCGCGGAGCCGGTACGTGAGCCGGGCTTCGCCAACGAGCTCGTCAAACTCGCTCCTGTGCTGCGCGGGAACCTTGCGACGGACCTCCGCGATCCGATCATTCACGTCTGCGTCCTCCGGCGCTCTCCCGGCGACAGCGACCCCGATCGCGCGGAGGAGGGCGGCAGGCAACTCGAGCACGGCGGGCTCGGAGATGTCGAAACCGTCGAGAGGGCGGCACCCGACGAGATCGAGATAGCCGGAAACGGCCAGACCCGCTTCACCGTCGAGGGAGCGCAGCGACGTGAGAATGCTCGCGGGGGCGTCCTGTGACCGGAACAGGCTCAGGGCAAATGGATCCTGCCCGATCGCTGTGACCATCCGATCGAGTTCGGCGGATCCGCCTGCGGACACAGACGCCGCACCACGCATCAGGCCGAGCAGGTCGGCGGACGGAAGACCGGTCCAGTCCCCCACCTGAGCGAGGAAGTCCCCGGTCGGAACCGTCGCTGCTGCGGTGAACCGCATGTGCTGGGCCATCATCGCGGCGTGGTGATCGCGGCCGCGCGTCAGATACGCGGCCAACTCGTCGTCCGAAAGCGCGTCCGGCTCGACCGCTTGGATCGCCCTATGCGCCGCGATCGAAGATGGCTTGACAGTCTCGTCCCACTCTCGAAGCTGCTCCCGCCACAGCTTCTCCTGGAACACGGCCTCGGCGCGCTCGAAACGCTGGGCGATGTCCTGCTCGGGAGCCGGCCTGATAGTGCTGTAGGCGAACCCGTTCACGTACGCCATCTCGAGGCCGTCGATGAGCATCCCGTAATAGCGCGCGAAATCGTTGGTGCCTCGTCTGCAGGCCGCGGGATGGGTCTCTGCCCAATAGCGAGTCGCCGGGCGAGGAAAGTGCACGGCATCGAGAGTCCAGGACCCCGGGCCAGGGGGCTCGAAACGAAGGTCGGTGGTCATGCGGGAGTCTGTCACTTGACTATCCCCTCTCGAGCGAACCTCTGACATCGGCGCGCGATCACGCAAGTATGTGCCCCGCTGTCTGATCCGGCAAGGGCGAGGGCGGAATCACCGGCTCTAATACACCGGGATGTCGCCGCTCCGTCTGGTCCGACACCCGGCGCCGAGCTCAGATGAGGTGCTTATCTGCACCAAGTTGCAACCCCCGCTGGCTGCATCCGCATGACGAGTCTTCGCGGCAACATAATGATGGTCTCGTGGTGCCACCCCGAAGACGCCGACGTCGACTTGGAAATACCGCCCAATCCCGTCCCGCCAGGGGCACGGGAGGAGCTGGTCCGCGACGTGGCGCCGGCTCGGATGCCTCCGCGCTCCCGCCGCCTCCCCTGGCCAGGTCGGCCGCGAGATCGATACCGATCATCGATGACCCCGTCACGAGCAGCCTCGCGGAGCTAAGAAGAGTCCAGCCCTTTGACGCCCGCAAGCAGTACATCTGCCCCGGATGCAACCAGGAGATACGGCGCGGCACCGGCCATGCCGTAGTCGTGCCACTTAGCGCCCCTGACCTGCGCCGACACTGGCACAACCCGTGCCTTGTCCGTGCCCGTCAACACGGGCTTTTCTGAGCCGGTATCAGCCCTCGGGGCCGGTGGGAAGCCCTGGGGAGCGGCGGACGTTAGCCTGGTGTAGAGGTGATCACTATGTGGGGCGTCGCTCCGATCCTTGCCACCAGCACGTCATTGACATCGGGCCAGGTTGACGAGCTCTGGGTGGCTGCCGTCGTGTCCGGAGTCCTGGCCTATTTGTTCGCCGCGCACAGCAAGCGATCCACAGGGTCATACCCCTGGCGGCTGCCGCCGATGGTCTGGGGCTTGCTTGGCGTTCTCGTCCCTGTGCTGAGCCTTCTCCTCGAGGCTGTTGCGCGGCTCACCACGCGACCTGTTCAACCGCCTGTGACCGACCCGTATGGCACCGGGACTTTGTTGCATGCACCTCGTTTGCCTGGTCAGCCGGAGCAATCGCCCCCCAACCACGGCTGGCTGCCTCCGGCCCAAGGCTTGCCCGAGGCTCCAAATGGGCAGCAGCCGCGTCCGCTGACCTCCGATCCGCCGCAGCCACCACCCGCTAGGTCATGGCCGACGACACCGTGGCAGGGAGTGCCCGCGGGTGCGCCGGGAGCGCCGGGAGCGCCGGGAGCGCCACCATGGCCACCCCCGCTCGGGCCCGAGGCGTTCGAGCCGCTGCCGCCGGGACAGGAACCAAAGAGCGGGGCGCCTTGGCGCCAGGGAGCTGCTCCGTACGCCGCAGCGCCCCAGCCTGTATCGCTCGATCCAGCGAGCGGAGCCCAGCCGCTCGCATATGGGCCGGCACCTACACTGTCGCCCCTTTTCGGTTGGTATCCCGACCCGTCCGGGCGGCACGAGCAGCGCTACTGGGACGGGAGACACTGGTCTCACCGGGTCTCGGACAACTCGGTGCGCACCGACGACCCGCTCCCCCACAAGGACGATCCCGCATCCAGCGGTCCGCAGGAACACGGCAAAGCTCCCTCGTAATCAGGGCTCCGTCGATGCCCTGGCGGGTGTCGAGGCTCTTTAGAAGGCTTGCTCTATCACTTCGATCCCGCCACTCGACACGCAAGCGACGTCGAATCGAACCACGCCGGACATCGGTGAGCCGGTGGCCGTGCCGGCCAGGTAAGCCGCGGCCAACCGGCGAATGCGACGTTGCTTCGCGGGAGTCACCGCCTCGCTCGGGCTGCCGAAACGGTCGGACGATCGTGTCTTCACTTCACAGAACACCAGCTCGCGGCCTCGCCTCACCACCAGATCGAGCTCGCCGCCGAGGATACGCCAGTTGCGGGCCACTATCTCGTAGCCGCGACTCTCGTAGAGCTCGGCGACACGATCCTCGCCGCGGCTACCGAGCGCCTGCCGGCCGTTCGGCATGATCCTCAGCCATCCACCTCGGGCAAGCTCTCCACGTTCACGTCCTTGTAGGTGACCACCCGGACCGACGACACAAAACGAGCTGGGCGGTACATGTCCCAGACCCAGGCGTCTCCGAGCTCTACCTCGAAATATGTGGCGCCGCCTTCCCCATGGGGAACGACCTTGACGTCGTTGGCCAGATAGAAACGCCTCTCCGTCTCCACCACGTACTTGAACATCGCCAGTACGGCTCGATACTCCTGATAGAGCGCCAGCTCCACTTCGGCTTCGAACTGGTCAAGATCCTCTTCGGCACTCATCGGACTCCTCTGACTACGCCGCCGCGGGCCACACGAACACCAATCAGCGGGTGATCCGCTTCTCCTTGATCTTCGCAGCCTTCCCGATCCGGTCTCGTAGGTAATAGAGCTTCGCCCGGCGCACGTCACCCTCGGTGACTCGCTCGATCTTCGAGTACAGAGGAGAGTGCACAGGAAAGGTGCGCTCGACGCCAACGCCGAAGCTCACTTTGCGCACGGTGAACGTCTCGCGGACGCCGGCACCTTGGCGACGGATGACGGCTCCCTGAAACACCTGGATCCGCTCACGGTTACCTTCGACCACGCGAACGTGTACCTTCACCGTGTCCCCCGGGGAGAACGCTGGCACATCGTCCCTCAGACTCGCGCGGTCGACAAGATCGGTTGGGTTCATGACTACGCTCCTAATGGCGGTCTTTGGGCTGCCGTCGCGAACTCGGGTCGAACCCGACTTGGTGACAGCTCGATAATCTGGCGGGCCATCTGAGCCCGGAGCTAAGAATTGCGACCACGCTCCTGGCACAAGGATAGCCGGGCAAAGTACCCCCGCGCACCGCTCCGACCGGGCTCGTCTTGGAGACAGAGGCAGCTCCTTGTGCTTACGGCAGAATGACCCCCGTCTCGGCCATTAGTGCGCGCTCTGATTCCGAAAGCCCTCCGCGCCGCTCCAGGAGGTCCGGTCGTCGCTCAAATGTACGCCGCAGTGACTCGGCCAAGCGCCAACGAGCGACCTTGGCATGGTCACCACTTCTTAGAACCTCCGGTACTTCCCAGCCTCGGAACGACGCCGGTCGTGTGTACTGCGGGTATTCGAGGAGACCATTCGTGAAGCTCTCAACGCTGTTCGATTCCTCGTTGCCGAGCACTCCCGCAACGAGTCGTGAGACGGTCTCGACGATGACCAGCGCCCCGAGCTCACCTCCCGCCAGGACGAAGTCGCCCACCGAGACTTCGCCGTCGACAAGGTGATCGGTAATACGCTGGTCGACGCCCTCGTATCGGCCGCACAGGAGACTGAATCGCCCGCTCTGGGCCAGCTCCTCCGCCATGGCCTGATCGAACTGCCGTCCGCCAGGGGACAGGAGAAGGAGCGGGCGAGGAGGATCGATCTGCTCAACAGCCGCGAAGATGGGTTCGGGTGCGAGGACCATGCCTGCTCCACCACCGTAGGGCGCGTCGTCCACGGAGCGATGCGGCTCGGGCGCGGCACACCTCAGGTCTCGAAAGCGCAGGTCGATGATGTGACTGCGTCTTGCGCGTCCAAGGATGCTGGCTTGGCAGTAAGCCTCCACCGCCTCGGGAAAGATGGTGAGGAGATCGATTCTTAGCCGCAGCTCAGCGCTCACTCGAACAGCCCTTCGGGGCCGTCGACCACAAGCTGGCTGCCCCTGCGGGCCACGACGAAGCGCAGCGGCACCAGCCAGCCAGTCTCGCCCACCAAAAGATCGCTCGCCGGATTCGCCTCGACGGCGGTGACTATGCCGTGCGATGTGCCGGCGAGGTCCACGACCTCGGCGCCGATCAGCTCGTGGACAAAAAGCGCGTCGCTATCCTCCACGGCCGGGGCGAGCAGGAGAGCCCCGTGCAATCTCTCCGCGGCGCTCCGTGTGGACACTCCCTCGAAATAGACGAGGTAGCGATGTTGAAACGGTCTTGACGACTTGACGACCAGCTCTTCGATTTCGGAGCTCGTCACGCCCCTGCGCCTGACAGTGAGGCGCTGTCCGGCGTCGAGACGTCCGAGACGGTTCGTGACCAAGACCACCACGACCTCGCCGCCAAGTCCGTGGGCCTTCGTGACGCGACCAATCTCGAGCAGCCGGGCATCGCCGGCGGGGTCAGTCGATCCGTCGATCACAGTCAGTCCACGATGTCGACGGACGCCTCCGTACCGTCGCTTGCCGCCGCTGCCCGGACAAGGGTTCGGATCGCTTGGGCCGTCCGACCTTTGCGGCCGATCAGCCTTCCCATGTCGGATTGAGCGACATGGACCGAGAACCGCAACCCGGAGCGCCCCTCGGCTACCTCCACCACGACCGACTCCGGATCGTCTACAAGGGCGCGAGTCACGTGCTCGAGGACAGCACGTGCGGCTGCACCCTGGACGCGGTTGACCGATCCACCGTCCTCCAGTCCATCGTCGGAGGTGCTCCCGCTCTCGTCTCTCTCGAGCTCGTCGTCGTCCTCGAGCTCGTCGTCGTC
>CAZAMA010000003.1:21910-24949 GCA_964485645.1 uncultured Acidimicrobiaceae bacterium
CTCGAGCTCGTCGTCGTCCTCGAGCTCGTCGTCGTCGAGCTCGTCGTCATCGTCCTCGAGCTCGTCATCACCGCTATCGTTGAGCTCCTCGAGTTCGTCGTTGGAGTCGCCCTCTCCAGCACTACCGAAGTTCGGCTCCTCGAACATCGATCCTTCGCCCATCTTGCTCATCCCTCCCCGGTGCCGGCGCTAACCGCGACGGCGGCACTGCCGGCAGGGCGAGGGCTCTTCGCTCCGGCCCGTGCTACTGCTCCCTTACGCGCTGGTCGGGTGCGGTCTTTGGCGGTCCTGGCGCCTCGCTTGGAGGCGTATTCGCCCCACACCCCGGAAATCTCGAGCAGCTTGCGCACGGTCTCGGTCGGCTGAGCTCCCTTCGACAGCCACTCCAGGGCTCGGTCGCTCTTGACCGTGATCTCAGATGGATCGGATCTGGGCGCGTAGGTGCCGACGATCTCGATGAATCGCCCATCTCGCGGCGATCGGCTGTCTGCGGCAACTATTCGGTACGTGGGCTGCTTCTTCTTGCCGACACGCATGAGGCGGAGCTTGACTGACACGGGTTTCTCTTTCTCTCGATTAGAACTGATCAGGGCATGGCGGGAGGCCCGATTACCGAGCTCCTCGGCTCGAAGGGGTAAACCGGCTGCCTTTCTGCTTGCCCTTGTGAGGCTTGCGACCGGCACCGCTTACGAGGCGGTTCATCGGCCCCAGCGTACGAACCATCTTCTGCATCTCCTTGAACTGTCTAAGGAGGTTGTTGACCTCGGCTGCCGAGGTTCCGCTCCCGGTGGCGATCCTCGAACGCCGGGAGCCGTCTAGCGCAACGACACCGCGGCGCTCGTCGGCCGTCATCGACTTGATGATCGCCTCTATCCGGCCAACGTCCTTGTCGTCTATCTTTGCATTTCGGAAGTCCTTCGGAACTCCGGGCAGCATTCCGAGCATGCTCTGGAGCGGACCGATCCGCTTGATCTGCTGGAGCTGCTCCAAGAAGTCGTCAAGGGAGAACTGACCCGACATCAGGCGCTCCGTCGCCTTCTCTGCGACGTCGCTGTCGTACTCTCTCTCTGCCTTCTCGATCAGGCTGAGAACATCACCCATTCCCAGGATACGACGGGCCAGGCGGTCAGGGTAGAAGGTCTCGAAGTCAGAAGGACGCTCGCCGGTCGAGATGAAGGCGATCGGTTTGCCCACCACCTGCTTGATTGAAAGTGCCGCACCTCCGCGAGCATCACCGTCGACCTTGGTGAGGATCACGCCGTCCAGGGCGAGCGCCTCGTTGAACGCCTCGGCCGTCCGCACGGCATCCTGGCCCGTCATCGCATCCACGACGAACAAGGTGTAGTCGGGTCGAGTGACTTCCGAGATCGCCTGCACCTCGGCCATCAGCGCGTCATCTATAGCCAGACGCCCGGCGGTGTCGAGGATCACAACGTCACGCCCGAGACGCCCGGCCTCGGCCACCCCCTGTCGGGCGACAGAGACAGGGTCAGTCGGCTCTGAGAAGACGGTCGCACCTACGTCCCGGCCGAGGACGCGCAACTGCTCGACGGCGGCGGGACGCTGCAAGTCTGCAGCCACGAGCAAGGGCTGGCGTCCCTGCTGTTTGAACCAACGCGCCAGCTTGGCTGCGGCGGTTGTCTTACCTGCACCCTGGAGGCCGGCGAGAAGCACGACGGTGGGTGGCTTCGACGCGTAGTGGATCTTTAGCGGCTCTCCTCCAAGGATACGCGTAAGCTCCTCATCGACCACCTTGATGACCTGTTGGGCGGGCGACAAGCTCTTTGCCAGCTCCGCCCCGACGCAGCGCGACCGGATTGCCTCTATGAGGTCCTTGACCACCGCCAGGTTGACGTCGGCCTCGAGCAGGGCTACGCGGATCTCCCTAAGAACCTCGTTGACGTCGGAGTCGCTGAGGCGCCCGCGGCTCCGCAGGCGCGTGACAATCCCCTCGAACCGATCTGTAAGCGTCTCGAACATTGGCGTTACCAGGTTACTAGGGGTGGAGGCAGAGTCCGGATCCTCACCCGAACAGAGCCGCTACGAACTCGGCTGGGTCGAAATCGACCAGATCGGCTACCCCCTCGCCGACGCCGACGAGCTTGATCGGGAGCCCGAGCTCGCTTCGGATGGCGAGCACTACGCCGCCCTTGGCCGTACCGTCGAGCTTCGTCAGCACCACACCGGTGACCCCGACAGCATCCCGGAACTGCTTCGCCTGCACGACGCCGTTCTGCCCGGTCGTCGCGTCCAGCACCAGTAGAACCTCGGTGAGCTGGCCGGGTGGCCTATCTGCAATCCGCCTGACCTTTCGTAGCTCCTCCATGAGGTTGACCTTCGTATGGAGGCGACCGGCGGTATCGGCCAACACCAGGTCGCTGCCCCTGGCAGCGGCGTGAGCCACGGCGTCGAAAATAACCGACGAGGGGTCGGCGCCTTCGGCGCCGCGAATGAGCGTCGCGCCGGCGCGCTCGGCCCACGCCTCCAGCTGCTCGCCGGCGGCGGCCCGAAACGTATCTCCAGCGGCAAGCACGACCTTTCTTCCCTCGGCGAGCTCGCGAGCCGCCACCTTGCCAATCGTCGTCGTCTTTCCTACACCGTTCACGCCCACGAAGAGCCAGACGGTTGGTCCGCTTCCTTGGCCGACAGCCAGTTCGGACTCGTCTCCGTCGAAGATCGCCTCGAGGTCGGAGCGCAAGGCTCCCAGTAGGGCCTCCGGCGTACTGGGAACCGCTCCTGAGCGCACTTTGGCCCGCAGCTCGTCGAGCACCTTGGTCGTCGTGGTGATTCCGGCATCGGCCAGCAGGAGAGCTTCTTCGAGCTCATCGAAGGTTGACTCGTCAACTGCCTTTGACCGGATTCCGCTGAGATAGCCGCCGAGGAGCTGACGGGCCTTTCCAAGTCTGTCACCAAGCGCTGGTCGCTCGGCTCGGAGCGGCTCGGCCAGCTCTCCTTCGGCCAGCTCTCCTTCGGCCAGCTCTCCCTCGGCCAGCTCTCCCTCGGCCAGCTCTCCCTCGGCCAGCTCTCCCTCGGCCAGCT
>CAZAMA010000003.1:25049-31053 GCA_964485645.1 uncultured Acidimicrobiaceae bacterium
TCGGCCAGCTCTCCCTCGGCCAGCTCTCCCTCGGCCAGCTCTCCCTCGGCCAGCTCTCCTTCGGCCAGCTTCCCAAGATCAGAACGGCGAGTCTCGGAGGCCGGCTGCGTGGTCCTTCGCACCCGTGGTGGGGCATCTGTCGGCGGCCGGGAGGCTGACGACTCGGCCACAGCGCTTCGTTGGCGCGCCGAGCGCGTGGAGACGACCAGCGCGGTCGCGGCTAGGAGGACGACGAGTACGCCTACGAGGACGAGAACGAGCACCATGGCCCGGCGAGCCTAGTTCGGGGCCGAGATGTCGCTCCCGCGCGAGGTTGGGCCACGGCGACCCGAAGACGGGCGCCGTTGAGGCGTATGAGACCTCGGATGCTTCAACCGGTGCGAGAGCCTCGTGATGTGTCGAGCCGTTCGCTGACGACCTTCGAGGCACCGCCGGGTTGCAACGAGACGCCATAGAGGACGTCGGCCGACTCCATCGTCCGCTTCTGATGGGAGACGACGAGCAGCTGAGCTTCTCCGCGGAACTCCTCTACGAGAGCAAGGAAGCGGAGGAGGTTGACGTCGTCGAGCGCGGCCTCCACCTCGTCCATGAGGTAAAAGGGGGATGGACGGCTGCGGAAGACGGCGAAGAGGAACGCGAGAGCGACCAGCGAGCGCTCGCCACCAGACAGCAGCGAGAGTCGACGAACGTTGCGGCCAGCCGGCCGGGCTTCGATCTCAACTCCACTTGCGAGCAAATCGTTCGGGTCGACAAGGCCGAGGTTGCCCACACCACCAGGGAACAGAGTCGAGAAGAGCACCTCGAAGTGACGCGCGACGTCAGAAAAAGCCGCCGTGAAGCCGTTGACTATCTCCTCGTCGACGGCTCGGATGACCTTCGAAAGCTCCCGTCGGGCGGAGCGGACATCTTCGAGCTGCCCGGCAAGAAATCGGTCCCGCTCCTCCAGCGCGGCAAGCTCGTCGAGCGCCAGCGGGTTGACTGGGCCGAGGAGGCGCAGCTCCCTATCCAGCTCTCGCACTCGCGCCCCGGGAGACGTTCCCGACGGCAACTCTGGGCAGACCGACTCGACGGCCGCGGCCGGTTCTGCGTCGAGGTCTTGGCGCACCGCTGCTATCGCGGCCTCGAGCCTCACCCGAAGTTCCGTCAGCTCCAGCTCAGAGCGCTGAATGCTCTCGCGAAGAGCCGTCAGGGCTTTCTCGGCGCGTGCTCGATCCGAGCGCGCTTCGAGCAACTGGTTGGACGTCGACGACACTGCGGCGTCGTGCAGGGAGCAGCGTTGCCTCAGTGCGGCAAGGAGGTCATCCAGGTCCGCGCGTGCACCCGCAGACAGAGCTGCAACCCGCTCGAGTGTGATGGTGGCCAGCTCGTGCGTCTTTCGCCGCGCGGCTGCCTGCCGTCTCTCGCTCTCATATCCTGCGAGCCTGGCCTCGATGTGTGAGCGACGCTCCTCGAGCATCGCGCGCCGCTGCTCGAGGCTCGCTGAGCGCAACTGAAAGTCCGCCCGGCGCGACGCGAGTGATCTGCCCCGTTCGTCCAGCTGACGCCGCTCGAGCGCGGACCTCTGGGCCAGCGCGGCCGCCTCTCGCTCGCGCCGCTCCGCGCCGTCGAGGTCCACCTCCCGTGACTCGAGAGCGACACCGTGCAGCTCGACTTGGCGCCGGCGCTCCTCGACGGCGCCGTGCGCGACAGGGATCTGTTGAGCTATCAGCTGAAGGCGCCTCTCCTGCTCCTCCAGCTGCGACCTTGCCTGGCGCTCCTCGGCGACCGCGGACGCGAAGCGTCGGCCGACTTCGGCGACCGCGCTACGAGCCCGGGCGTGGGCTCGGCGCGCCTCCTCCGCCAGCATCCTTGCCTGAGTCGCCTCTGCCGACACCGTCCCGGCATCGACGCGCACCGAAACGAGGGCGGCTCTCGTAGCACCCGAGCGGCCTGCCCCAAGTCTCCACTCGTCGGCCGAGAACCGGTCCCCGTCGGGTGTTACGACCGTGAGCTCGCCGGGCAGCGTCGCGACAAGGTCGAGGGCCGTCTTCAGGTCGCCGCGGCACAGCACGACGCCTGCCAGCAAGCGGTCGAGGAGGGAGTCCACGCCTGGACGAATAGCCCGGACACAGGAGCGGAGCAGGACGGCTCCTGCCGGCGCGGCTGGCACCGGCTCGCGACGAATCCTTGCCTCGGCCAATACGACGGAGCCGTCCACGCGAGCTTCACGGAGGTGCTCGATGGCCGCGCGGGCTTGGACGACACCCTCTACCACGACTGCTCGGAGCGCATCTGCGACACTCGCCTCGAATGCAAGTTCGCAGCCGTCGTCAAGCTCGACGACGTCGAGAAGCGTCCCAAGTACACCCGGGCACCCGGCAAGATTGTCCACACCGGCCCGCGCGTGAGCCTCGTCGAGAGCGAGCTGGAGAGCATCTGCGCGAGCGACCAGAGCTTGAGCCCGCTCTACGAGCTCCCGAGCCATTGCCTCCATCGCCAGCACGCCTGCTGCGGCGTCGTGTTCCTCTTTTTCGGCGGATGAGAGCAGACTCGTGACGGTCGCGGTCGTCGCCGCATACCGGTCGATCTCGGCGCGCGCGACCGCGGCAGAAGCTTCTAGCTCGACTCCCTGTCCCCTGAGCGAGGACTCGCGCTCACTCGCAGTCGCCAGTGCCTCCCTCGCGGCTGCCAGCTGAGCCATGACATCGTCGCGAGCGCGCCGGCTCCGAACCACGTCGTCCGAGGCCGCGGAGAGGGCCATGGGGCCATGGGGATGATCTCCTTCGGCCCAGGCAGCCTCAGCTGCCTCGAGGTCAGCGGCGTCGGCCCCGAGCGCCACCGCCTCCGGCACAAGATCATCGGACAGGCTCGAAGTCTGGGCCAGGTCCGACTCGACCCGAGCGAGCTCGGACTCGAGTGACGCCACGACATCGGCATCGGCGCTTTGAGCAAGCGCGGCTGCCACGCTCCGTTGTCGCTCGGCGATCACGTTGGCTACGCCTCGAGCTCGCTCCGCGAGTCTCTCCGCCACGCCCAACATCGGGACCACTAGGTCTACCTGCACGGCGCTCAAGCTCGCCTCTGTGACCGCAACCGTCTCGTCCAGTCGTGTCAGAGCCGCCTGGAGGCGGTTCTCCTCGACGGCGAGCGACATGCGCGACGACTGGGCGTGCACTATCCGCGCCTCGAGCGAGCTCACCTCCCGACCTGCGACGTAGAGCCGCAGAGCTCTCAGCTCGAGGGCCAGGGACTCGTGACGGCGGGCAGCCTCGGCTTGCCGTTCGAGCGGCCTCAGCTGGCGGCGCACCTCGCGATGCAGGTCCTGCAGACGCAAGAGGTTGGACTCCGTCGCCTCGATGCGGCGTTCGGCCCTCTCCCGGCGTCGGCGGAACTTAAGGACACCGGCGGCCTCCTCGATCACGGCGCGGCGATCCTCGGGGCGAGCCTGTAGGACCGCGTCGAGCTGGCCCTGACCCATGATGACGTGCTGCTGGCGGCCGACCCCGGCATCTGAGAGGAGCTCTTGGACATCGAGGAGTCGGCATGGCGCGCCGTTCAGCGAGTACTCGCTCTCCCCGCTTCGAAACAGCGTCCTCGTGATCGTCACCTCGGCCAGGTCGACAGGTAGTCGGCCCGAGGAGTTGTCGATAGTGAGGGAGACCTCGGCCCGCCCCAAAGCAGGCCTCTTGGCTGTGCCGGCAAATATGACGTCGTCCATCTTCGACGACCGGACGACGCGCGGTCCCTGGGCGCCAAGGACCCACGCGACCGCATCGACGACGTTGGACTTGCCCGAGCCGTTCGGACCAACGATGACAGTGACGCCGGGCTCGAACTCGAGGGTCGTCGGATCGGCGAACGACTTGAACCCTCGGAGCGACAGCGACTTTAGGTACACAGCTGGCCCACGCTACCTGTCCCGAGAGCTATCCCGCCTGACCGCGAGGCAACTTGCACGCAAAGCACCTGGCCAGCTCCTCGCCGGGGTTTCAGTGTTGGCAACTTTCGCAACAGTAGGCGACACGAGCTCCGAATCTCAGCCTGGACACGTTCGTCCCGCAACGGAGACACCTCTCACCGAGTCGGTCGTAAACCTTGTGATGGAGCTGGTAGGAGCCAGTGTCGCCCATCACGTCCCTGTAGCCCATGTCCCGGAGAGACGACCCGCCGAGAGCCACGGCCCTGTGCAGCAAACGCGTAGCCGACCGGCTGAGCAGGCCGATCTCGACTGATGTGAGGCTTTGGGTCAGACGATCGGGACGGATCCGAGATGCAAAGCATATTTCGTCTGCATAGATGCTCCCAATGCCGGCGACCACCCGCTGATCGGTGAGTGCTGCCTTGAGCGGCACCCTGCGACCTGCCAATCGCTGTCGCAGGATCCGGGCGGACAGCCCGTCGAGCAGCGGATCGGGGCCGAGGTTGGAGAAGTCGGCCGGAAGGCCGTCAGGTCCCACGTCTCTCACCACGTACCACTCCCCGAATGTTCGCGGGTCTACAAAGCGGAGCTCGCTCCCGTCGCCCAGCCTCGCCACGACGTGGGTGTGGGGCTGTGGCGGAGGTGCCGACACCTCTTCGGCGTCCTCGACCCACAGGAGCTGTCCGCTCATCCGGAGATGGATCACCAGCACTTCGGCGTCGTCGAGAATGACAGCGATGAACTTCCCCTTGCGCCTCACAGCATCTATCCGGCGTCCCTCCAGCCTGCCGACGAGCTCCGCTGCGGCCTGGCGGCGTACCGTCCGTCGTCCCGTGACGCTCACCTCGGTGAAGCACTTCCCGACCAGATGCTCCTCGAGGCCCCGGCGGACCGTCTCGACTTCGGGCAGCTCAGGCACGCGCCACCTCGGGCGAACTGCAACCCGAGCTCGGCCCGAAGGAGAGCCCTACAGGCTTCACCCCGGCCGCCTGTGAGAAAGATCGTCCGCCTGCCGGTCCAGCAACGTCCGCAGTGCCTCCTCGGCTGCGCTGCGCTCGGCCGCCTTCTTCGATCGACCTCCCCCGGTACCAAGGTGCTCGTCGCCTACGCTGACAGCTGCCGTGAACTGCTTCGCGTGATCGGGCCCGTTCTCTGACACGACATAGACCGGTAGGCCGAGCGCAGTCTGGACGGCCAGCTCCTGTAACCGGTTCTTCGGATCGCCGAGGCGAGCTTGTGAGGCGACGGCGGTGATCAAAGGACCAAGCAGTCCGAGAATGAACCGACTCGCCCCATCGAGGCCGGCCGAGAGATACACGGCTCCGATCACGGCCTCGAGGCAGTCCGCGAGGATCGAAGCCTTTTGCCGCCCGCCGGACACCTCTTCTCCCTTGCCGAGCAACAGTGCGTCACCGAGCCCGAGCGAACCCGCCACTGGGGCAAGGGCCAGCGTGCTCACGACGGCTGCCCGTACTCGCGCGAGGTCCCCTTCGGGTAGCTCAGGATACGAGGCGAAGAGGTGATCTGTTACGACCAGGCCCAGCACAGCGTCTCCGAGGAGCTCGAGCCTCTCGTTGGAGGCTTGCATCGGCGTCTCCGCGCAAAACGAGCGGTGCGAGAGCGCCTGGCGCAGAAGTTCAGGCGCGATCCCGTACGCGGCAATGCTCGCGACGAAGAGCTCACCCGCCGTGTCTCCCACCGCGGGTGGCGCGTGGTCAGGCTGCGTCGAGCTTTGCTGCGACGTAGTCGACTGCGTCCCTGACAGTTCGGAGGTCCTCGAGGTCCTCGTCATCGATGCGGAAACCTTCCACTCGATCGCTCAGCTCCTCCTCCAATGCCTCCACGAGCTCTATCAGCGCCAGAGAGTCGGCATCGAGATCGTCCGCGAAGGAAGACGACTCCGTGATGGAAGCGGCGTCGATCTCGAGTATTTCCGCCAGCTGATTGCGGACGATGTCGAGCACATCGCCACGCGTCAAAGTCCCGCCTGTTACTTCAGCCACGAGTGGCCCCTCCTTCACGTCGATCCTGTAGTCGGATGCTACCGTCGGCGCCAACCGTCAACGCCAACCGTAGGCAGTGATTCGCGCCACAATGCCATCGCCG
>CAZAMA010000003.1:31153-54699 GCA_964485645.1 uncultured Acidimicrobiaceae bacterium
CGCCAACCGTCAACGCCAACCGTAGGCAGTGATTCGCGCCACAATGCCATCGCCGTCGTCGGCACCCGCCGTTTCCGCTAGGCCGTAACGGCTGCCGCGAGCTTGCCGCAAAGGTCCCCCGCGGCCAGGTAGTGGCCTGCACGAATCGCGTTGACAATCGCTCGGGAGGATGACGAACCGTGACTGATGATGCACACTCCTTGCAAACCGAGCAGCATGGCGCCGCCGGTGTTGTCCGGCTCGAGAGGCGCCGCTCGCTCGAGGAGCGTGGGTAACAGGACGTCACCGGCGGCTTTGTTCTCGGGCGTTGCGGCCAGCACCTGCAGGAGTATGTCCATGAAGGTGCGCAGCGCCCCTTCGAGCGTCTTTAAGGCGACGTTGCCAGTGAAGCCGTCTGTGACGATGACGTTGACGCCGCCGGCCAAAAGGTCACGACCCTCGACGTTGCCGACGAACTCGAACCCGGCCCAAGGCTCGCCTCCCGCCAGGAGGGCGTGCGCTCCTTTTGTCGTGCTGTTGCCCTTCGACGGCTCCTCGCCTATAGACAGCACGGCCACCTTCGGACGCTCGAGCCCGTAGCGCTCGCGATAAAAAGCCGCCCCCATCTGCGCGAACTGAACTAGCCATTCGCTCTGGCAGTCGGAGTTGGCGCCGGCGTCGACAAGCACCGTAGGCGCATCGCCGAGAGCGGGCAGCGGAGTCGCGATGCACGGGCGAGCTACCCCTCTAAGCCGCCCCATGCGCAAAAGGGCGCTCGCCATGGTGGCACCGGTGTTGCCTGCGCTCACCATCGCGCAGGCTCGCCCGTCGCGAACAGCCTCCGCCGCGCGCACGAGCGACGAATCCTTCTTGGTCCTCACGCCCCGAGCGGCGTCCTCCGACATGGCGATCACCTCGCTTGCCGGTATCACCTCGAGTCCACCGGTGTCGCCGAGGCTGCCGTCGGTCGGACCGACCAGCACGACTGGTATGCCCAGCTCGTCGGCGGCCCGCCGTGCTCCCGCGACGATCTCGAGCGGGGCGCGGTCACCGCCCATCGCGTCGACGGCGACGGGGAGTCCGGAGAGTCCGGTGCTCATCGTGCCGGCGTGCCGCGCACCGACAGCCGTGCTTCCCTTGAGCTCAACCTACCTCGATCGCCTGCCGGCCGTGGTACCAGCCACAGTGTGGGCAGACGACGTGGGGGAGCTTGGCGCGGCGGCACTGAGGGCAGAGGCTGCGCGGCGGCTCCTTGAGAGTCCAAGCCGACGCTCGCCGGCTCCGGCTCTTCGACTTCGATGTCTTCTTCTTCGGGACGGCCATCTTCGCTTCCTTAGCTGGTAGAAATGTCGGGCTCCACGCACGAACAGGTCTCTTGGTTGCGGTTCACGCCGCAGTATGGGCACAAGCCCTGGCATTGCTCCTGACAAAGTGGTGCAAGTGGCAGCTCCAGGATACAAGCATCGTGGACCATCGGCTCCAGATCGAGGTAATCGGTCCCGATGACGTAGTCGTTGTCTGCCCTCGGATCGTCCATGCAGACCTCGTCGACGACGGCCACGAGGTGACCCCTGGCGACTCCCAGGCATCTCCGGCAGGTGCCCTCGAACGGCGCCCGCACGAGCCCTTTCACGGTCACGCCGCCCGCGAACGACTCGATCGCGCCGTCGAAGGACACTGGCACCCCCTCGGGGACACCCGAGTCGGTGATGAGCAGCTCGGGGATGGACGCTGCGATCTCGACTTGACGACGCGAGCCTGGCACCCTCCGGAGGGTCGCGAGTGGGACGAGCCAGGACCGACTCCGCGACTCCGCGCTCACTCAGGCGTCCTGGTCGAAGAAACCCTCACCAAAGTCGGGGTCACCACCTAGTCCAGAGGGATCGGAATCGTTGATGAACTTGCTCTCCTCCTCCGGTACCGCAGCGAGGCGCTCGCGACCGGATCTGACCGTCTTCATCGTCCTGTCGAGCACGATCTCGAAACCCGCCAGCTTCTGGTCGATGTAGTCCTCCGCCTCGTGCCGTAACCGCCGCGCCTCGGCTTCGGCATCCTCGATCAGCCGTACCGCTCGGTGCTCGGCTTGGCGGACGATCTCGGTCCGCTGCACCATCCTCTCGGCGTGCACCCGAGCGTCCTCGATGATCTCGGCCGCCTCGCGCCGCGCGGAGGCAACGACGTCGTCGCGATCCTTGAGCAGGCGGCGAGCCCGCCGAAGCTCTTCTGGGAACTCGACGCGGGCAGCTTCGAGCAGCTCGAGCACCTCGTCGCGGGTGACCATCACCGAAGACGAGAGCGGAACCGACTTCGCCGTCGCGACTATGTCGATGAGCTCGTCCAGGACGCCTTCGACGCCGCCGTCGAGGTCCGTGGTGCCGGCAGGATCTGGATCTGTCCCAAATGCGGTCGGGTCGCTCATCACAGAGCCTTGAGGCGGCGGTTGACGGGTTCGGGGACGAGGCCGCTGACGTCTCCGCCAAAGCGCGCGACCTCGCGGATCAACCGGCTTGCGATGTAGGCGTACTGCGATCCGGTAGGTATGAACAGCGTCTCGATGCCAGAGAGCTCCCGGTTCATCTGCGCCATCTGCAGTTCGCTCTCGAAATCCGACACCGCTCGAAGTCCCTTTACTATCACGGTTGCCCCCACCTCCCTGGCAAGCTCGACCACGAGGCTCGACATCGCCACTATTCGCACCGTGGGCAGGTGGGCGAGCGACTCCGCCAGCATCTCCTCCCGGTCCTCGATCGTGAAGAGAGGCTCTGCCTTCTGCGGGTTGCGCAGCGACGCCACGACAACTTCGTCGAACAGGCCCGTCGCTCGCTCGACTACTTCCAGATGGCCGTTGTGGAACGGATCGAACGAGCCGGGAAAGAGGGCGATCGTCAAGTGGTGTCCTTGTCAGGGTCGGTTGCCTCGGGCGAATCGGCTTTGGCTGCATCCCCAGCACCCGGGTTGGACTGGAGCAATGTGACGAGCGTACCGCCGTAGCGATACCGCCGAGAGACCAGGTAGCTCCCGATGCCGTCGAGCTCAACTGTGTGCTCGACGATGGCGTTGCGGGCGCCCAGCTGACCAAGAAGCACTGCCCAGGAGGCGAAGCCGTAGGGTGGGTCGGCAAATGCAATGTCTCGCGGCTGGTGGCCGTGCAGCGCCAGCCAGCTAAGCACGTCCGCCTGGACAACCTCTACGTGCCTCGCGTTGCGATAGCCAGTGGTCTCGAGGTTGCCTTCGATTGCCCGCACCGCCCTGCGGTCCTGCTCCACGAATGTCACGCCGGCCGCACCGCGCGAGAGCGCCTCTATGCCGAGTGCGCCGCTGCCGCTGAACAGGTCGAGCACAGCAGAGTCCTGCACGAGCCCACGTGACTCAAGGACGTCGAACATCGCCTCGCGGACGCGGTCGCTCGTGGGGCGCAGGTGCGCCAGATCCGGGACGAACAGCTTCTTGCCCTTGGCCTCTCCGGCGATCACGCGCAGCATCTCAACTCCGGAAGAGGAACTGACGCTCCTCTTCAGAGACGAACACCTCGACCTCGTCCCACAACAACCTGTGGAGCGGGGCGCGGAGCTCCGGGTCTCCATCTACGATGTCGGTCGCTACCTCTCGGGCCCTCGTCACCAGCTCGCGGTGGCGACGAAGCGAGGCCAGCTTCAGATCCGTACGGCCCTTCTGCCTCGAACCGAGCACGGTCCCGCCGCCGCGAAGCTCCAGGTCGACCTCGGCTAGCTCGAAACCGCTCTCGGTCCGGACCAGCGCCTCGAGACGCCCCGCGCTGATCTCTGTCACGGGATCGGCGAGCAAGAAGCAGTGTGACTTCGTCGCCGCCCGCCCGACCCGCCCGCGAAGCTGATGGAGCTGGGCAATCCCGAAGCGATCCGCGTCCTCTATCACCATCACGGTGGCGTTTGCTACGTCGACGCCGACTTCGACGACGCTCGTGGCCACGAGCACCTGGATCTCCCCCGCACGGAAAGCCGCCATAGCACTCTCCTTCTCCCTTGGGGGAAGCTGCCCGTGGAGCAGACCCACCCTGTAGCCGGCCAGGTCCGACCCGGCGAGCCGGTCCCGCTCCTCTGCCGCGGCGCGCGGGGGCGGCCGCTCGGTCGTGAGGTCTATGGCAAAGCGCGCGGGGGCGGTTGCCTGCGGATCACCGCTCTCTTCCTCATCACGACCAGCAGGGTTATCGGGCTCCTCCTCCCATCCTTCTTCCTCTCTCGCTCCCCCACCTACGAGCGGGCACACCACGTAGGCCTGGTGACCCGCATCGAGCTCTGCCCTGACGCGCTTCCAGACACCTGCCTGCTGGTTCCAGCTGACAAGTCTCGTCGCGATCGCAGTCCGGCCCGGCGGCAGCTCGTCAATGGTCGTGTGATCGAGGTCGCCGTAAACTGTCATGGCTGCGGTGCGCGGAATCGGGGTTGCCGTCATCACGAGCAGGTCTGGCTCTGCCCGCGCCCGCGTCGCCAGACCCTTCTCGGCGAGGGCGGCGCGCTGCTCGACGCCGAAGCGGTGCTGCTCGTCCACGACGACTGCGCCGAGCGAGGAGAACCGCACGTCGGCGGTCAGAAGAGCTTGCGTGCCCACGATTATGTCGAGCTGGCCGCTTACGAGCGAGGCGAGGACACGCCCGCGCTCGGCGGGAGATGTGCGGCTCGTGAGCAGCCCGAAGGCGAGCGGCCGTTCGCCTGCGAGCCGGCCCGAGTCCGGCACCATGAGCCCTTCCAGGAGACGCCGGAGTGAGAGGTAGTGCTGCTCCGCCAGGACTTCCGTAGGTACCATCAGCGCGCCTTGGTGGCCCCCTTGCACGCTGTAGAGCAGCGTTGCCGCCGCGACGACGGTCTTGCCGGAGCCGACGTCTCCCTGCAGGAGTCGGTTCATCGGATGGGGACGAGCGAGGTCGCAAGCCACCTCCCGGAGGGCACGCCTCTGGGCCGTGGTGAGCTCGAAGGGGAGGCGCCGGACGAAGTCACCTACGAGCCCGCCCGGCGCTGTGTCATGAACGACGCCGACTGCGGATGCGGCCAGTGCCCGCTTTCGCCGAACCAGCAGGAGCTGGAGACGCAGGAGCTCGTCAAAGGCGAGGCGGAGACGGGCACAATCCTTGTCGGCCATGGTCTCGGGGCTGTGCACGTTTCGGTACGCGGCGCTCCGACCGATGAGCCCGAGGTCCCTCAGATAGTGGTCCGCGACAGGCTCGGCAAGCTCTCCTGCACGCTCGAGAGCCTCTCCTACGTACCGGGCGAGATCGACTGAGTTGACACGCGACTTGGCGGACTGGGGGTAGATCGGCACGATCCTGCCGGTCTGATCTCCCACGAGGTCTATAAGGGGATTCGCCATCTGGCGCTTCGCCCGGTAAGTGCTGAGCTTACCGAACGCGGTGACCCGCTCGCCTAGGTGGAACTGGCGGGCACGCCATCCCTGGTTGAAGAACACACATGTCAAAGAGCCCGTCCCGTCGTCGAGCACGATCTCTGCGCAGGAGCGTCCACCGCGTAACCGTCTCGTCGAACTGCTGACGACCTCCGCGGTGACTGAGGCTTCCTCCCCCTCGACAAGGGCAGCGATCTCGGCTTCCCTCGTGCGATCCGCGTACCGTCGCGGGTAGTGGGTGAGGAGGTCGAGCACGCTCGCGATCCCGAGCGCTCGCAGATCTGACACCTTGCGGGCCGGCACGGTCTTGAGCTCGCTGACGGGCGTCCGAGCGAGGTAGCCGAGAGTGCGCGTGGTCACTCGACAGATAGAAGATAGGGGTAGAGGGGCTGACCGCCGTGGTGCAACTCGACGCCGACGTCTGGGTGATGCTCTGCGAGCCATTCGGTCACACGGCGCGTCTGCGCAGGTGTTGCGCCGGTCCCCTCGATGATCGTGACGATCTCGCTCGACTTGGTGGTGAGCCGGTCGAGCAGTGCGATCGCCGCCTCGGCAGCCGTCGATGCGACTGCCTCGATCCCCCTCCGCGACATGGCGATCCAATCCCCTGCGAGGATCTCGCCGGCCTCCGACGCGCTCGCGCGCACAGCCTGGGTCACCTCGCCGGCCGTGATACGGGCCGCCGCAGATGTCATGGCGGCAGCATTGGCCTCCGCTCCTACCTGCGGGTCGTAGTCGAGCAGGGCGGCAAAACCCTCCTGTATGCCGGGGGTGTCCACGACCCTGGCCGGCTTGTCCGAGAGCTCGCACGCCTTGGAGGCAACCGCCAGGATGTTCCTGTTGTTGGGAAGCACGATCACCTCGCGGCCCAAAGACGCCCTCATCGCCTTCAGGATCTCCTCGGTGGAGGGATTCATCGACTGCCCGCCGGCCACTATGTGGCGTGCGCCGAGAGAATGGAAGATACGACCGATGCCGTCACCGGTCGCAACTGCGACGACGCTCGTGACCGGCGTGGGCCCGAGGTCTTCCTCTGGTGCAGCGCCAGCGCTCGCGGCCGCCCGGCGCACCCAGGACTCCTCCTCCACCTGCTCCATCAGATCGGTGACTCGGATGTCGCGGGGGCGGCCGACGTCTATGGCCGCCTCGACGGCGGGCCCGACGTCGTTCGTGTGGATGTGGCAGTTCCAGATCCCGTCACCTCCGACGACGACGATCGAGTCCCCGATGCCGGCCCAGACGTCCTTGAAGGCCGAGATGGCGCTATCAGGCGCGTCCAGCAGGTACATCACCTCGTAGCGGAGCTCGGCAGGGCTACCTGTGACGCACTGCGCCGCCAGCTCGGGCCGCTCCCCGACCATCGAAGTAGCGGCGTCGCGGCCCCCGCTGATGCGCTCGACCACCGCGTCGGGCAGCGGGAGGGCTGCGGGAGGCTCCCGGTCGTCGATGACCTCCAGCAAAGCGTCGAAGAGGAGCACGAGGCCAGCACCTCCGGCATCGACGACGCCGGCACCGGCGAGAACGGGGAGTTGCTCAGGGGTCCGCCACAGCGCGTCGATCGCCCCACTGCGAGCAGCCTGGGCGACATCTACGAGGCGAGTGGCACCCTTTGGACCGTCGGCCGCGAGCAGCCGGGCCGCCGCTTCGGCGGCGGCGGCCACGACCGTGAGGATCGTGCCCTCGACAGGCTTCATCACCGCGGCGCGAGCGGCGATGTTCGCCTCCCTTAGACCCGCTACGAGCCGGGGCGGGCCAACTGCCTCGCCTGGCGAGCCGGTTCCCGGCACGAACGCATTTGTCATCCCCCGCAGGATCTGGCACAAGATCACCCCGGAGTTGCCGCGTGCGCCCATCAGTGACCCATGGGAGATGGCCTTGCACGTCGCCTCCATGTCGCCCTTGTCGGCTAGCGCCTCGAGCTCGCGACAGACGGACTCGAGGGTGAGGTGCATATTCGTGCCCGTGTCGCCGTCGGGCACCGGATAGACGTTCAGACGGTTGATGGTCTCACGGTGCCGCTCGAGCGCTCGGTCGAAGTCGACCATGACCTGCGCGACGTCTCTCGCCCCGAGCAACGCCCTCGTCACGCCGCCGCCCTGGCGTGGAGAGGGCTCGTGGTCTGTGTCATGGCGGAGGATGGTAACCTTGCGAGCTGTACCCAGCAGTCTTTCGTCGATAGAGGTGACGCGTCCCGATGGCAGCCGTTTGCGAGATATGTGGCAAGGGACCGGGGTTCGGCATGAACGTGTCGCACTCCCACCGCAGGACCAAGCGGCGCTTCGACCCGAATATCCAGAAGGTTAGAGCACTTGTGGCAGGCACGCCTCGTCGGCTGCACGTCTGCACTTCGTGCATACGTGCCGGCAAGGTCGTCAAGCCTCCGCGCCGGCAGATCCCCGCGCGCAGCTCCACCTGAGCCGTCTGCCGGGTCTGTCGCCCGTCGGCACGAACCCTCGGTCGACGGCGCGCTCACAGGGGATGCTCATCCACCGAAGGAGTGCTCCCACCCTCCGACCGGCAACTGGCTGCCATCGAGCAGCCTCTCGCCGGCGGCGCCCGAGCACACCCCGATGCGCGCGGGGGGTCTCAGGCCCGCCGTCGCGAACGACTCGGGTACTGGCGCCCCGTCCGGAGCTGTGAACACCAGCTCGTAGTCCTCCCCGCCCCCGAGAGCCTGCGCGAGCGACGCCCCCTCGGCGGCGGGGACAAAATCGAGCCTGATCCCCACTCCAGAATCACTCCCGATGTGGTCGAGCTCCTTCGAGAGCCCGTCCGACACGTCGATCATCGCCGTAGCACCTGCGGTTGCGGCTGCCATGCCCTCGCGCACCCGAGCAAGGGGCCGGCGATATGCCCGCACGAGGTGCTCCAGCGACGAGCCCGGCGCACCCTGCTCAAGTAAGCGCCCGGCTCGTCTGGATCGAAGACATTCCAAGCCGGCCGCGGAGGCACCGAGCGGGCCGGTCACCCAGATGACGTCCCCAGCCTTCGCTCCGCTGCGAAGCACAGGTTCTCGACCGTCGCAGGTCCCGGTGATCGCGACCGCGAGCATGACGGATCCTCCGGTGCTCAGATCCCCACCGACAAGGGCGATCCCGTAGGTAGAGCATGCTTCCACCATTCCTTCGCCGATGGCATCGAGGTCTGTGCCTGGAGGTGCGGCGATCCCAGCCACGACATGCAAGGGCCTCCCACCCATGGCGGCAATGTCACTCGCGTTGACAGCGATTGCCTTCCAACCTGCGTCGGCCAGCGAGCCAAGAGAGAGGTCCATGTGGACGCCCTCGACCAACAGGTCGATCGACACGAGCAGCTGCCCAGGAAAGGGCACCGCGAGCACGGCCGCATCGTCGCCGGAGAAGACCTCTCCCTCGTGCGGGCCCGGCAGGTCCGGCCGCTCATCGCGGCTCCGGGCAAGTCGCTGGCGGATACGGGCTATCACCTCGAACTCGCCGCTTTGGGATGCTTGCACGCCTTCGGACCGTAGTCCAAAGAGGCCGACCCGCTGACTTGGGTCGGCGCGATCAGCGGGCCTAGCATCTAAGCACACGACTGCGGGAGCGGCAGCCAAGCGCCATCTCGGTGCGAGCCGTCGTCAACCCCTGTGCTGAAAGGACGCCCGGCCGACATGACTCCGACAAGCCATCCAGAGGTTCTCGAGTGGGTGGACGAGATCGCCACCCTCACCCAGCCCGACAACGTCGAGTGGTGCGACGGTTCGGCCGAGGAATACGAACGGCTCTGCCAGCTGCTTGTCGAGCGCGGGACTTTCACGCGCCTGTCACCGGAAAGACGCCCGGGTAGCTACTGGGCGCACTCCGACGTCCGCGACGTCGCGCGGGTCGAGAGCCGGACCTACGTGGCGCCGTCCAAGGAAGAGGACGCCGGCCCGACGAACAACTGGATCGACCCGCACGAGCTGCGCGAGACGCTGACGCGCCTCTTTCGCGGAGCCATGCGCGGGCGCACGATGTATGTCGTGCCGTTCAGCATGGGCCAGCTCGATTCACCCCTTGCCCAGTTCGGGATCGAGATCACCGACTCGCCCTACGTCGTCGTCAGCCTTTCGATCATGACCCGCATGGGCCGCGCGGCACTCTCGGCGATCGAGGCCACCGGCGAGTTCGTACCCTGCGTGCACTCCGTGGGTGTTCCCCTCGCCGCCGGCGTCGAGGACTCCGCCTGGCCGTGCGACCCCGACAACCTCTACATCGCTCACTTCCCCGAAACCCGGGAGATCTGGTCGTTCGGGTCTGGCTACGGAGGCAACGCCCTGCTCGGCAAGAAGTGCCTGGCGCTGCGTATCGCTTCGGTGATGGCTCGCGATGGCGGATGGCTCGCCGAGCACATGCTCATCTTGAAGCTCACCTCACCCGAAGGCGAGGTGCGCTATGTGACGGGAGCCTTCCCCTCTGCGTGCGGAAAGACGAACCTCGCCATGCTCATACCGACGATCCCGGGCTGGAAGGTCGAGACGATCGGCGACGACATCTGCTGGATGAAGATCGGGCCCGACGGGACGCTACGGGCGATCAACCCCGAGGCGGGTTTCTTCGGGGTCGCACCGGGAACAAGCATGGAGACCAACGCGAACGCCATCTTGACCCTCGGATCCAACTGCATCTTCACAAATACGGCGCTCACTGACGACGGCGATGTCTGGTGGGAGGGGCTCACGCCGGATCCGCCTTCTCACTGCACGGACTGGACCGGCGCTGACTGGACGCCGGCTAAAGGCACGCCTGCGGCACATCCGAACTCCCGCTTCACGGTTCCTGCCAGCCAGGATCCCGCCATCGCCCCTGAGTGGGAGGATCCCGAGGGCGTGCCGATCTCGGCGATCATCTTTGGGGGGCGGCGTGGATCGGTGGTTCCATTGGTTCACGAGGCCTTCGACTGGGACCATGGAGTGTTCCTGGGCTCGATCATGGCCTCCGAGACAACCGCGGCCGCGGCCGGCGCGGTGGGTGCGCTGCGGCGCGACCCGTTCGCGATGCTGCCCTTCTGCGGCTACAACATGGCCGATTACTGGGCCCACTGGCTCTCTTTCAAGGATCGGATGGCGGCAGACAAGCTGCCGCGCATCTTCTACGTGAACTGGTTCCGGCGGTCGTCCGACGGTCGCTTCATATGGCCGGGTTTCGGAGAGAACTCGCGTGTGCTGCGGTGGATTTTCGCACGTTGCGCCGCGGACGCAGACGCGCTCGGCACGCCGATCGGATACCTTCCCCTCCCGGGCGCGATCCCGACCGAGGGGCTGGAGGTGTCCGAGGAGGACATGGCCGAGCTGCTGCGAGTCGACGTGGAGGAGTGGCGGGCCGAACTGACCGACATAGCGCGGCATTACAGCCAATTCGGCGACCGGCTACCGCCTGAGCTGGCTGCTCAGCTGAGGGCCCTCAAGATCCGGCTGGCCTGAGGAGCGCCTCGCACAGCACCCTGAGCTTGTCTCGCGCCGAGGCGCCGGTGCTCAGAGGCCCTGGGCAGTCCCCCTGCTGCCGTGGCCGCCCTCCCGGCGGACGAACGCGTGCCGCATCGAGTAGTAGAACGCGCCCCCTATCGCGCAGGCCGCCGCTATCAACACGTCGCCCGCCGAGAACTTGAAGGCCACGAGCACGGCGACGAGGGCGCTCGCCACCCAGCAGAGCTGGAGCTGGGTCTCAAAGCGGGCGAAGGCGCGGCCGAGGGCGGCGGGTGGTACGTAGGTCTGGGCAATCGAGTCGAACGCGGGCTTTGCTCCTGTGCTCGCCATGCCGACGACGAACGCAAGGAGAGGCTGGGCGGCCAGCACGCCGATTATTCCGACGATCACCCCGACTACTGCCGTCAGAGCCAACGCCGCCAGCAGGATCTGCTGTTCGGACAGCCGGCGGCGCAGGCCCGGCACCGACATGGATCCCGTGATGCCACCGATCCCGCTCGCCAGCAGGATGAAGCCGTACCACCAGGTGGCGGCGTTCATGTGCTTGAGGGCGAAAGCCAGGAAGAAGGTGAGGAAGCCCATCGTCGCCCGGAGAACCGTCATGGCCCCAAGGGCGATCATGACCTCTGGAGCGATCATCGCCAGTCCGAGTCTTCGGCGCTCCTCCGCGACGTTGACGCGCGGGCGCCGCGACGCACGGCCCGGTTCGCCGCCGGCCGATGCGCCCCGGTAGATGAGACCACCGGGGCGCCCGGCAAGACCAGCGCTACCAGCCGCACCGAAAGGGCCGGCCGGGCTCTTCGCCCTCTGAGAATCGAGCAACGGGAGAGGCGGCGGGCTCGGAGGCCCGTGTATGGGTCGTCCGTCCTCGAGTCGGCCGAGCGTCCTTGGCGGGGCCGGCAGCGACTCGGACCTCGGTAGGCGGAGAGCTGCCATGCCTCCGGCCACGAACACGAGGAAGCTCAGCCGGAGCACCCACGCTGCCCCCGCCTGCAGGAGGGCTACTCCGAGCGGCGACGCCGCGAAGCCTCCAAGTGCCGCCAGCACGGCAAGCTTGGCATTGGCGGCGGCCAGGTCGTCTGCACGCTCTGTCATCGACGGGACCAGTGCGGCCTTGCCCACGAGGTAGAGCTTTGAGAGCACGAGGATGCCGAAGGCCTCAGGGAAGAGAAGCAGGCTGTGGAGGTCGCGCGACATGAGGAAGGTGAGCACGGCGCTTCCACCGCTCGCGACCCCGAGCGCCGCCCTTCGAGCGGCCAGGCCGCGATCGAGCAGAGGGCTCAGCATGGGCGACACGACCGCAAACGGGGCGATCGTGAGAAGTAGGTACAGCAGGACCTTTCGTTCGGACTCGTGCACGCTCACGGAGAAGAACAGTGATCCCGCGAGCGAGATCGTCACGAGCGTGGTGCCGGCGTAGAAGAGGGTGTGGAGCAGTGCCAGGCGCCCGAAGGGCTCCTCCTGGTCGAACAGGGCCGCGGTCGCGGCCCGCAGCTGGCGGGTCAGCCGGCTCATGCGGCTCCTAGTCGACACGTGGCCATGGTACGGCCACAGTGGAACGGAACCGAGGCGAGTACGCTGGATCGCCGGGAAGACGAGGAGGAGGTGGCTGTGTCAGTTCGGGCATACGTCCTTATCCAGACTGAGGTAGGCAAGGCGGCATCGGTTGCGACGAAGGTGGCTGACATTCCCGGCGTCACGCTGGCAGACGACGTCACCGGCCCCTACGACGTGATAGTGCAGGCCGAAGCCGACTCGGTCGATGAGCTCGGCCGCATGGTTGTGAGCCGGGTCCAGCTCATCGAGGGCATCACGCGGACGCTAACCTGCCCGGTCGTGAGGCTCTAGCCGCCTCGCTCGCTCTCGGCTGGCGGCTCGGGGCGCCGTGCCCGCCAGAGCGTCACCGACGAGTGCCTCAGCTGGTGGGCGAGACCTCACGGTAACCTGCGTAGCCGGTGTCCTCGAGCTCCGAGGCGAGCTCCGCGCCGCCGGATCGGACGATACGTCCCTGTGCGAGGACGTGAACGACGTCGGGCCTCAGCTCCTCGAGGAGTCGCCGGTAGTGAGTGATGGCTATGAGGCCGAGGGGCGGGTCGTTGTCGAGGCGCGCTCGCTCGATGCGGCGAGCCACGAGGGAGAGGGCATCGACGTCGAGACCCGAGTCAAGCTCGTCGAGCACAGCGAAACGCGGGCGGAGGAGGACGAGTTGGAGCGTCTCGTTGCGTTTCTTCTCGCCGCCTGACAGGCCGACGTTCATGTGACGAGCCATCAGCTCCGCGCTCGTGCCGAGCGCGGCCGCCTCTCCCGCCATCTCGGCGGCGAGTGCCTCGCTCGCAGGTCGCCCCATGGCGGCGAGTGCCTCTCGAAGCACTTGCGCGACGGGCACCCCCGGCACTTCAATCGGATACTGGAATGCAAGGAACAGGCCGGCCGCGGCCCGCGCCGCCGGCTCGAGCCCGAGAAGCTCCAGGCCGTCGATCGTGATGCTCCCGCCCGTTACCTCGTAGCCAGGTCGGCCCATGAGCGCATGGGCAAGGGTGCTCTTGCCGGAACCGTTGGGGCCCATCACTGCGTGGATCTCGCCGCTTTCGACGCGAAGATCCACGCCCTTCAGAATCTCGCTACCTCCGACCGCAACACGCAGTCCCTGGATCTCGAGAGTGCTCACGGCAGGTCCACGAAGACTTGACCGTCGACTACCTCGACGCTGAGCATGGTGACGGGCCTGGTCGCCGGCAGGCTCTGGGCAGATCCGTCGAGCAGCGAGAACGTGCTGCCGTGTCGGAGGCACTCGATCTCGCACAATGCGGGGAACACCTCTCCTTCAGATAGCGGATAGTCCTCGTGGCTGCAGCGGTCGATCACGGCGTGGAGCTCGCCGTCGCAGTTCGCGACGGCGACGGGAGCAGCACCAGCGGGGACGAAGCGCTTGACCGTGCCGGCCGCGACCTCATCGGCCTCGCAGAGCCTCACCCTCGTCACCGGGCCGCCGCTCCGACGCGCCCGGCAACGGCCCCGAGCACCAATGTGCCCACCGACGGGTTCACCTTCTCGAGCAACTCGGCGAAGAAACCCAGCAGTATCAGCCTCTCTGCCACCTTCGCGGGCACGCCCCGCGATTCCAGGTAGAAGCGCTGCTCCTCGTCGACTGGTCCCACCGCCGACGCGTGCGAGCACCGCACGTCGTTCTCCTCGATCTCGAGGTTGGGTACCGAGTCGGCATGGGCACCGTCCGAGAGCACGAGGTTGCGGTTTGTCTGGAACGCGCTGGCTCCCTTGGCGCCGTTGCGCATCTTGATGAGGCCGTTGTAGACCGAGCGCGACGTGTCCGCGACCGCTCCCTTGAAGACGAGGTCACTCGTGGTGCGAGGGGCTGCATGCTCCTGCAGGGTCCGGAAGTCGTGCATCTGACTGCCGTCCCCGAAGAAGGCGGCAAGCAGCTGAGTGGAGCCCCCCTGGCCTGTGAGAATGGAGTCCGTCTGGGCGCGGGCATAGCTCCCTCCCAAGGACGCCTGAAAGCTTCGCAGCGTCGCATCTCGCCCTGCCGTAGCGGCGAGACGGCCGAGCTGCCAGGCGTTGGACCCGAGCTGCTGGACCAGGTCGTGAGAGAGACGGGCGCCGACAGACACAGAAAGCTCCGTGGTCGGGAGCACGAGGACTGGCTCTTCGCCGTCCGGCGAAAGCAGAAGCTCGATGACAGATGCCTCTGAGCTCTCCTCCAGATGGACGAGAGTCCGCGGGAAGACTGCGGCAGGCCGCCCGTGCCTGGCGGTGTCGCCGATGACGTGGACGATGAGAATTGGCTCGGCGATCTCTGCTCCGGCGGGGACGCGAAGCACGACGGCCTCGGGTGAGAACGCGTCCGCCAGAGCAGCAAAGCCATCGGCCGTGGCCGGCGGGAATGCGCTGATCACATCCCCCATCAGTGCCTCTGCCTGTGGATCGAGCGAAGCGGGTCCGAGGCGGACTCCCGCCTCGGTGGCGCGTTCCCCGAGCTCTGTTAGGACAGGGAACCCGTCGCGGGTCACGACCAGCCCGCCGACCGCACCCAGATCTGCGAGCAGCCGGCGCGCGAGTCCTGGCAAGCTGTCTCGCCCGCCGGAGCCGGTGCCGGGGTGCCCAGCGGGCACGAAGCGGCCAAGGGCAAGCTGGCCGATGCGGCTGTACCGCCATGCGTCCTCGTCGCCGGTCGGAGTCGGAGCGTCGAAGAACCGTTCGAGTGCGTGCTCGCGCCGAATAGCCAGCCAACTTGGTCCTCCAAGCTGCCGGACAGCTGCCGCGCCAAATGCGCTCAAGTCTTGCTCGGTGGTGCTCAGCGGGAGAGTGCTCCTTGCTCGCTGCCCTTGTGCTGTAGTGACCGTGGCGACGGAATGCTAACGGGCCGTCCCAAGGCCCATTACGTTTCGGGAAGTGACAAACAGATCCGCTCCGCCAACGCCAGGCCCAGATCCAACCGTTCTCGCCGTCGAGAGGGACGGCCCTATCGCGACGGTCTTCCTCGACCGCCCCGAGAAGCGCAATGCCATGGGCATGCCGTTCTTCTCCCAGCTCCCAATCGTCATGGCCGAGCTCGACACCGACGATCAGACAAGAGCCGTCGTCATCGCGGCAAAGGGACCCGCGTTCTCCGTCGGCCTCGATCTGGCTGCCCTCGCCGGCATTGGGGAGGACGAGAACCCTGACTCACGGACAGAGGTATCCCAGGCGGCCCTCGCGCGCCGGACCCATGCGCAGGTCGTCGCGCTGCAGAGCTCCATCAGCGCTGTCGCCGACTGCCAAAAGCCGGTGCTGGCCGCCGTCCATGGCTGGTGCATCGGCGGAGGAGTCGATCTCGCCTCGGCATGCGACATCAGGCTGTGCTCGGCTGACGCTGTCTTCTCGGTGCGCGAGACCCGCATGGCGATGGTGGCCGACCTCGGGAGCCTGCAGCGCCTGCCCGACCTTATAGGTTACGGCTACCTGGCCGAGCTCGCGTTCACGGGCAAAGACATAGATGCCAACAGGGCGGAGAAGATGGGACTCGTCAACGAAGTGCTCCCCGATCGTGAGTCGGCAATCGCCGCCGCGCGCCAGATGGCAGCCGAGATCTCCGCGAACTCACCGCTGGCGGTGCAGGGGGCAAAGGCCGTGCTCGCGGAGGTACGCCGCTCTCGCATAGAGGCCGGCCTGCGCTACGTGGCGACCTGGAACGCGGGCCGCCTGCACTCAGACGACTTGAGCGAGGCCGTGGCGGCGTTCTTCGAGCGGCGACCGCCGACGTTCAGCGGCAGTTGACTGCGAGACAAGGCCTAAGTCCTCTTCCTGCGCCGCAGGAAGCCCTTCCCCTTCGACCTCTGCTCGCGGGCGCGAGCTTCGGCGAGCGCGCTCGGAGCCGCTTGCTCGACGACCATCTCGGCGGCGTCGAGGAGGGAGGCGACATCGCCTCCCTCCATCTCCGGCTCGGCCTCTACCGCCGGTTCGACAAGGTTCCCGTGAGTCCATCCGGCATCGGCGAGACGCCTCTCGTAGCACGGGCAGTTGTCAGGACAGCGCCACGGTGCCTCGGGCGCGAGATCGAGCACACAAAAGCGCGCCACCTCGCCGGACGCGTACGTCCTTGACTGGAAGTGCTTGCACTCTTCTCGCATGGGCATCGTGCTGCCAAGCTCAGCCGACGGAGCCGTCCATCTGCAACTCGATCAGGCGGCTCCACTCCACCGCGTACTCCATCGGCAGGGTCCTCGTCACGGGCTCGATGAACCCGTTGACGATCATTCCCATGGCCTGGTTCTCCGACAAGCCCCGGCTCATGAGGTAGAAGAGCTGGTCGTCACCGACCTTGGAGACCGTTGCCTCGTGCCCGATCTGGGCATCTCGTTCGGACACCTCGATATAGGGCTTGGTCTCCGACACGGACCGCTCGTCCAGAATGAGGGCGTCGCAGCGGACGAAGGACTTCGAGTGCGTGGCACCCTCGTCGACGTGTACCTTGCCCCGGTAGGTGGCGTTGCCGCCGTCCTTCGATATCGACTTCGAGATGATCGTAGAGGTCGTCTCCGGCGCGCAGTGGTACATCTTGGCGCCCGTGTCCTGCTGCTGGCCGGCACCTGCGTAGGCGACAGACAGCACCTCGCCTGATGCCTTCGGTCCCATCAGGTACACCGACGGGTACTTCATCGTGAGCCGGGAGCCTATATTGCCGTCGATCCACTCGACGCGTGCCTCCGCCTCGGCACGAGCCCTCTTCGTGACGAGGTTGTAGACGTTGGAGGACCAGTTCTGGATGGTGGTGTAGGTGATACGGCTTCCCGGGAGAGCTACGAGCTCTACCACCGCAGAATGGAGGGAGTCTGTGGAGTACACCGGAGCCGAGCAGCCCTCGACGTAGTGCACCTGCGAGCCCTCGTCGGCGATGATGAGCGTCCGTTCGAACTGGCCCATGTTCTCCGCGTTGATCCGGAAGTATGCCTGTAGCGGCATGTCGACCGTCACGCCAGGCGGCACGTAGATGAACGATCCTCCCGACCAGACGGCGGAGTTGAGTGCGGCGAACTTGTTGTCGTTCGGAGGGATGATCTTGCCGAACCACTTCCGGACTATCTCGGGGTACTCGCGTACGGCCGTGTCCATGTCGCTGAAGAGCACGCCAAGGCTCTCCAGGTCCTCGCGGTTGCGGTGGTAGACGACCTCTGACTCGTACTGCGCGGTCACCCCGGCCAGGTACTTCCGCTCTGCCTCGGGGATGCCGAGCTTGTCCCACGTCGACTTCACCGAGTCGGGGAGCTGGTCCCAGCGGTCAACCTGCTTGTCGATCGGCTTGATGTAGTAGTAGATGTCGTCGAAATCCAGATCCGGCATCTTCGACGCGAACCAAGGCACCATCGGCTTGCGGTAGAACCCGGCGAGCGCCCGCAGCCGGAACGCAAGCATCCATTCGGGCTCCTTCTTCATGGCCGACATCTCCCTCACGATGTCCTCGCTCAGGCCCTTCTTCGGCTTGAAGACGTAATCTTCCTCGTCACTCCAGCCAAGCTGGTAGCGATCGAGATCGAGCTCAGTCGTGGACATAGACCTTCACCTCTAGACAGATGGTCGGGGAGTTTCCACTACCGAGATAGTAACAACCCGTTGCACCCCCCGACACAGGGGCGCCTACGACTCGCGGCGCGACTCTCCGGCCACGCGGCCGCCTCACTGGCTCGGAGGTACCCGGCCCACTGCTCGAGCCTGCGTATCCACATCGATGCCGATCTCGATCAGGAGCTCGCGAACCCGCCGGTCGATCTCCTCGACGATGCGTCGCACGCTCTCGCGATTACGACCCGCCGGGTCGTCGACGGGCCAGTCCAGGTAGCGCTTGGCGGTGGACTTTGGCTGTGGGAGGCTCGTCCTATGAACGCCGCAACTGTCGACGCGACGCTGCCGGGAGCCGGGGCCCCACGTTGAACCGGCCGCCTGTCGCCCCGAGGCGCCCCGCCGAGATAACAGCCCATGGAGACACGCGGACGGACGACTGGCTCTGGCTCCGCAACCGGGAGGACCCCGCGGTGCTCGAGCTCTTGGCCGACGAGAACGCCCATACCCTCGCAGCCACCGAGCATCTGCGGCCGCTCATCGACGACCTCTACAACGCGACACTCGAGAAGGTGCAGCTCACCGACGTGAGCTATCCGTCCCCCCGGGGAGGGTGGGCGTACTACTCGAGGACGATCGAAGGCAAAGAGCACCCTGTCATGTGCCGCCGCCCCTCCTGGGCACCCCTTCCAGACGCCGACCCCTCGCGGGAGGACGAATTCGAGACGGTGCTGCTAGACGAGAACGAGATGGCAGCTGGCCTCGACTACTTCGCCGTCGGGGCCACCGCCTTGAGCCACGACCAGGCTCTCCTCGCCTACGCCGTCGACACCGACGGAGGTGAGCGACTGACGGTGCGCATCCGCGACATCGAGTCCGGTGCGGACCTCCAAGACGTGATCGAGAACGCGTACTACGGCCTGGCCTTTGCCCGAGACAGATCCCTGTTCTACGTCCGCCCCGACAGCGCGATGCGCCCGTACCAGATCTGGCGCCATGTGCTCGGCACCGGTCGCGAACTGGACGTGCTCGTATGGGAGGAACCCGACGAGCACTACTTCCTCGAGGTAGGAGAGACCAAGGACGGCAGCTACGTGGTGCTGCGAGCCGCCAGCAACCTCACGGCCGAGGTGCGCCTCGTCGCGACAGACAGCGCGCAGCTCGCTCCCGTGACCGTCGCGCCGCGCCGTCACGCCGTGATGTACTCGGTCGAGCACTTGAACGGCGAGCTGCTCATACTCTCCAACGACGGCGCAGAGAACTTCAGCCTGTTCCGAGCTCGCCTGGATGCACTGTCGCGCGACAGCTGGCAACTCCTCCTCCCTCACCGGGAGGACGTCCGTCTCGAGTCGATCGATGTCGTCGATGGTTGCGTGCTCGTCGAAGAGCGTGGGCACGCCACGACCTCGATCCGGATCGTGCCTCTCTCCAGCACCGGACCTGGAGCTGAGACGACCGCAGGACTGCCCGGTCAGGTCATCGAGGCGCCCGAGGCCGGTTGCGTCTACCTCGCGCAGAACCTCGACATCCACGCCAGCGAAGTGCGCTTCAACGTGACGTCGCTCATCATGCCCTTGACACTTCACTCGCTCGACCTCGCGACAGGCTCCACCGTGGTCCTCCACCGCCAGCCGGCGCCTGGCTACGATCCCGACAGGTACGTGACAGAGCGCCGGTGGGCCACTTCGCGCGACGGGACACGAGTGCCCGTCACACTTGCCTGGTCAAGGGAGCGACCCCATGGCCCGGGTCCATGTCTGCTGTACGGCTACGGGTCCTACGAGATCAGCACCGACCCTACTTTCAGGACGAATCGGCCGACCCACCCGCTGCTTGACCGGGGCGTCGTCTTCGCCATGGCCCACGTGCGTGGCGGCGGCGAGTTGGGAAGGAACTGGTACCTGGACGGGAAGCTCGCCAACAAGCCAAACACCTTCGAGGACTTCGTCGCCGCCGGACGCTACCTCATAGAGGACGGCTGGACCTCGGCCGCGCAGCTAGCCGCGCTCGGAGGTAGCGCGGGCGGGCTGCTCGTGGGCGCAGCTGCCAACATCGCGCCCGAGCTGTTCGCGTGCGTGGTAGCCGAAGTGCCCTTCGTCGACTGCCTTACGACGATGCTCGACCCCACACTTCCCCTGACGGTGATCGAACAGGAGGAGTGGGGCGATCCCATCGCCAACGAAGACGACTACTGGCTGATCAAGTCTTACGCGCCCTACGACAACGTCAAGGCGGTGCGCTACCCGCGTGTCCTCGCCACGAGCGGGCTGAACGACCCTCGCGTCGGCTACTTCGAGCCGGCAAAGTGGGTGCAGAAGCTGCGCGCCGCCCATCCCGACAATGCCGCGCCCGGACACGTGCTGCTGAAGATGGACCTCTCGGCAGGTCACGGCGGGCCCTCCGGCCGATACCAGCTATGGGAGAAGTGGGCCCTTGTCATGGCGGTCGTTCTCGAGTCCGTCGGCGCCACGCAGCCCGAACAGGAGATCGGCGGGCCTAGCCGGCGGTGAACAACAGGTTGTACGCGGTGACACCGGCGGGAATCTTCACACGCACTCCGTTTATCCGCACGGACGCGTACTCGGGCGCGCCGAGCTCCACCGCAAGCGGGCCCGACGCGACATAGGAAGCGCGACTGCCTTTTTGCACGGTCTCGGCCCAAAGGAGCGTGCTGGCACCGAGCTGCTTCCCGATCCCTATCCAGCAGGCGCCGCTCACACCGGTAAAGCTGAGCTTGTAGTGGCCCGGCGGCACAGCGAAAGTCGCATCGACTCCCGCGATCGACACCGGCCGCACGACCGTCGCTTTCGACTTGACGACCCGGGTCGTGGAGGTAACGGTGCTCGACGGCGGCACCCGGCTGTGAGTTGTCCCCGGCGTCTTCGCGTTCGGACTTCCCCCGGTCAGCTCCACCGCGGCCGCGGAGATCGCAACGACTGCCAGAGCGACCGCGGCGAAGGCGGCAACCGTGACCTTGCGACCGTGGGACGGCCTCGAGCGGTCGAGCTCAGCCGGGGGCGCCCCGGCACCCCTGTCCGGCTGGCCCGGTCGCTCGGCTCCCGCGTCCGCGGGCTCCGCTGCATCGAAGAGGAGAGGTCTCGCCACTTCCGAGATCGGCGCCGCTGGCTTGGCGATCTCCGATCGGCCGACGGGCAGCTGCCCGGCTCCTGGTCGAGTCGGCCCGGCGTGATGCACGACGCTCCGGGAGCGACCTCGAGCAGCTGTGTCCCCATGGGGGCGAAGCGCGTCCTCGCGGGCAATCACCCGAGGCACCGTCGGAGAAGCGCCCCTCCTCGTTATGTCACCGAGCGCTGACAAGCCGTGCCCGTAGCTCTCCATCGACCGGCGGTCGGAGCGGGCCGAGTGGACGCGCGCCCAGATGACGGCGGCCACGACGAGGAGGGCGAGTCCGCCGATCACGACGGCGGTCAAGGCCGACCAACCTCTTGCGGACAGGTCCCGAGATCCATGCTGAACAGAGATTCCACGTCCCTATTCAAGCCCGAATCGATCGCTTCACAAGACTCGGCGCGGATCGATCTAGGTTGCACCAGGGCGCGCCGTCCGAGATTCGAGCTCGATCGTTGTGTTCTGCGCAGCCATCGTCACAGAGAATGCATCCCCGGCCTTCTCTGTGGCCATCCGGCCCAGCTTGTCCAAGAGGTCGTCGCCATGCGTCGGGTCGTGGTGGAAGAGGGCGAGGCGCTCCACCTCGGCCTGCCTCGCGACCTCGAGCGCATAGGTCACGGTGCTGTGGCCCCAATGAGCCTTCACCGCGAACTCGGCGTCGGTGTACTGGGCGTCGTGAATCAGGAGGTCAACCCCGCTGCTCAGCTCGAGAACGGCATCGGACACGACGGGGACGACCCGTCCGTCGCTGAATGGAGCCTGGTGGTCTCCAATGTAGGCGACCGAGACACCGGCGGTCTCGATCCGGTACCCGAGGGTGCGCCCGACATGGGGCACCTCCCTTGCCCTCACCGTCGCGGAGCCCGCCTTGACGAGAGCTCCGTCGGGGAACTCCGAGAAGGTGATCTCTCCTGGGAGCTCAGCTACGCCGACCGGGAAGTAAGGGGGCTGGAGGAACGCTGCGAACGCGTCCAGCAACGAGCTCTCTTGGGACGGCCCGTAGATAGCCAGCCGCACGTCGGCCTCGAGAGCCGGGGCGAAGAAGGGAAGGCCCTGGATGTGATCGAAATGGAGATGAGTCACAAAGGCGCTGAGCGACAGTCGGGCATCGCCGCGGGCCACCGGCTCGTGGGGCGGGTCTCGCGGGTCTCGCGGCGGTGCACCGGAACCGAGGCCGTGTCCGGGCAGGAACCTTCGGACCAGCTCCTCACCAAGTCGCCGGCAACCGGTTCCGAGGTCGAGTATCACCGGCGGTGAGCCATCACCGCCGTCGACCGACACGCAGGCCGTCGAGCCACCGTAACGCTCGAGGGCGTGATCCGAGCACGGGCACGAGCCCCGAACTCCATAGAAGCTAACCGACGGCACCCACACCCCCGCGACTCGTCATGTCGTCCAGGCCCAGCTCGGAACTCTCACCGCAGGAGGCTAGTTGCTCGAGTGACCATCCGGGGGCTTCTGGCAACTCGCAGCCGCGGACCTCAGCCCCAGGGGTCCTCGTAGGGCCGCCGGCGTGCCGGGAGAGCCTCCTTCTTCCAGACAAGGAGCTTCCGGCGGAAGTAGCAGACCTCCTGTCCACGCTGGTTGTAACCCTTGCTCTCGACGGTGACTACGCCGCGGTCGGGTTTCGAGCGGGACTCGACTACCTCGAGTACCCGGGTCTCGGCATAGATGGTGTCACCGTGAAAGGTCGGGTTCTTGTGCTGCAGCAGCTCGACCTCGAGGTTGGCGATGCAGGATCCGGACACGTCGGGCACGCTCATACCGAGCACGATCGAGTAGACGAGATTGCCGACGACGACGTTGCGACCCTGGGGGGCATCGTGCTCGGCAAAGAAGGCGTCGGTGTGAAGCGGGTGGTGATTCATCGTGATCATGCAGAAGAGATGGTCGTCATACTCGGTGATCGTCTTGCCCGGCCAGTGGCGGTAGACGTCGCCCGCCTCGAAGTCCTCCAGGCAGCGGCCGAAGGGCCTTTCGTAAGCCGTCATGGCTCGTCGTCTGCCGGACGGGCCGCCGACCTCGTCGAGAACGAGAGCACCCAGTCCGGGTGGGTCTCCCCGTCTATCGTGAGCCGCCAGCTGAACCGTCGGTCGGGCGCGAGGGGAAGCGGCCCGAAGTTCACTGCAAGGGCGACGTCGATCGGGCTCCCCTCGCGGAGGTGCAACGGGCGCTCGACCATGATGTCGCCCCCGACTTCCATCGGCCGCTCGCCTTCCGGGGTCTCGACGAGGACCGAATGACCATCCTCGTCGACCAGGAAGAGCTCCCAGTGATGGGGAGCACCGGCCGATGTCCAGTCGACGTCGATTTTCATGGCCACCGCAGACGGCATGGCGCCAGGCCCGGTCACACTCCATCCGCCACCGAGGATGTAGAGCTTCCCGTCGGCCACCTGGGCAGAATCGCAGAGCATCATGGTAACGCGCACGCGCGAGACGCTACCGGCCGCAACTCCCGGCCGTCTCGGTATTCTCGAGCCACCTTGCCCGACTCGTGCAACGGTCGGTCGATCCGATAGCGAGACGGACCACTAGCCTCTCGCCCATGACCGTAGCCAGAGCGGCCTCTTCCGAGCCTTGTGACC
>CAZAMA010000004.1:0-51584 GCA_964485645.1 uncultured Acidimicrobiaceae bacterium
GCTGACGCTCACCGAGAGGACCTCCCGCTGATCGTGGAACTTGGTGGCGACCTCCAAGGTGATCATAGGCTCAGGCTGTAACACTCATCATCCGGCTCGTTGCCGGGAGCGGGGCCGGGTGGCCAGCTGCTCTGCTGAGACGATGTCCGAGATGGCGACGAGCTCGTCGCAGTGGGGACATGGAGCTCCAGCGCCGAGGCGTCGGCACCAGGTGTTGCAGTCCGGACAACGCTGGTCGAGGTAGCGGGCCTCGCAGCTCGGGCACTCATAGACGGTGTCGGACTTTGCCACCACGACCGGTGCCACCGGCGCGGTGGTGCTCGCTCTCCACGCCCTTTGGCGGCACCGCGTCGAACACCACTGCTGGTCGCCCCGGCCGGTGAGCGGCTCCCCGCAGTAGCCACAGCTAGCCGTCGCGTAGCCGTCGCGCACGGGGATCATGCCGGCACCGCCTCGGTGAGTGTGTCGGTGTCCTTGTCAGCGGTCGCGGCCAGGAGCGCGCCAGCCAGCTGGGGGAGCTGGCGGTACCCCTTCACCCGCCGGTACTGGTGAGCTGCCTGCTCCATGCCGGCTGCTGCCCATCGAAGCCGCATGTCGCCGTCCCGCCAGCGCTTCACGTTGCGGGCGTGGTGGCGGATGATGTCCACGGTCGACTCCACGGGATTTGTCGTGGCCACCGTCTTTAGGAGCGTGCCGGTCACCTTGAGCCGCGTCACGGTGAACATCTCCTCGAGGCCCTCCCGAAGGCTCCCCGCCGCGTCGGGGTTCACCTTTTCCAGCTGGGTCGCGAGCGAGCGGAGGTCCCGGACCGCCTCGTTTGGATCGGGGTTCTTCCAGGCCCGGCGCATCTTCTGGAGCACCCAGGCCCGCTCGGCCTCGGGCAGGTAGTCGGCGACGTTGCGTTCCTTGTGCAACCGGCAACGCTGGATGACCGCCTTGTTGCCGAACACGTCGGTGACGGCCCGGTGCAGCGCCTTGCCACCGTCGAGCACGAACAAGATGCCGCCTGAGGCATCGAGGCCCCGGTCACAGATGCCGGTCATAAGGGCCCGGACCACGGTGGCGTTCTCGGTCGAGCCCTCCACCACCCCGAGGGGGATCTTGGTGCCATCGGCGGTCACCCCGAGCGCTCCCACCATGGTGTGGCCCGCGAAGTCAAAGCCATCCGCGAAAACGACGAGGAAACGGTGAGACGAGAGGTCCCGGGAGCGAAACTCCGAGAGGCGGGTGGCTGTCGCGGTGACAAAGCGCCGGGACACCGCCGATGAGGAGGTGGCGCGGGCCTCGGCCTCCACCTGCTCGCCGACTGGCTCGAGCCCGGCCAAGTAGCTTCGGGTGGAGAGTCCCGCCAGCATGGCCCCCACGGTGTGCTCGGTGAGCAGGTCGAGCCTCGCGAAGGCGTCGTAGGACTCGAGGTGGAGCTCGGTGTCGGTCAGGCTTCGCACCCGGGGACGGCGCATCGGGAGCTTGCGCCCGCCGAGAACGACGGCCCCGTCCTCGCTACCGTGGCGGTAGGCGGTGCGATCTGCCTTGTTGTGCTTGGCCTTCGGCCCGGCGAGCTCGGTGACCTCGGCCTCCATCAGCTCGGCCATCACCTCGAGGCCGATGCCGACCGAGGCGGCAAGCAGGCCCTCGCGCATCCTGGTCGCGAAGAGCAGCAGCTCGTCGCCCACCTTTCCCGCGAGACGCTCGACAAGGCTGCCGGCGAGCTTCGGGTCGTCGAGGTCGACGAGGCCCAAGCCGGGCAGGATCGTGAGCCGCGGCTTCTTCTCTGCTGCGCTCGTTTTCGGCGCGGCCTTCTTCGTGGTGTGCAACGCTGACATGGTCGGTGGTCATCCGGTTCGTGTGGTTGGTGGTCAACCCGAGCCTGCCTCATGGCAGGGCCGAGGCGGAGGACCACCACTCAAATTCCACGGAGAACGGGACAACCTCGGGCCAGCAGGTGCGCTGGTCACAGGGTCGCGTGCCACCGCTATCACTCCGTGGCCAGGGCTACCCACGGAAAACCCGGAAGCGCCCCTTTTATGTGGCTAATTTTTCTGCTACTAGCCCGCTGAGGACAACCTGGCCTCGCTACTCAGTCGACGTGCCGCGGAGCACGGCGAGGTCATCTGTGGCCCTCTGCCCGCATGGCGACTACGTGGTATGGATGATCATCGGCATCGCGGCGCTGGCGACGCTCGCCGGTTTGACGCTGGTGCACATCCGAGCCGACCCGGGGTCGCCGCCAGGGCGCGTTGCCGCCGGTCACCGTCTCGGCCGCGAGAGCTCAGCAGCTCGTCGCTGCTTCAGCGTGGTCGGGGGCACCGACGGTGACGTGGCAGGCGCCGAAGTGGCCCGGCGAGCTCGGCTGAAGGCGCGGCGTAACCTCGTGGCAGAGGGGCTGCACGAGCGGGCAGCGCCAGCGGAACCTGCACCCTTCCCCCGGCTCGATGACCCGGGGCGGCTCCCCCACATCGGTGAGCTCGAAGCTGATCGGCACCCGTGGGTCGGGGACGGCGGAGCGTAGGAGGCGGGTGTAGGGGTGCACCGGCTCACGAAGCACCGTCTCGGTCGGCCCCGTCTCGACGACGTGGCCGGCGTACATCACCACCACCCTGTCCGAGACATAACGGGCGCTCGCGATGTCGTGAGTGATGTAGAGGAACGAGATGCGGTTCTCGTCACGCAGGCGGCTCATCAAATTGAGCACCCCGATGCGGATCGAAACATCGAGCATCGACACTGGTTCGTCGGCGACGACAAGGCGCGGATGGTACGAGAGCGCTTGCGCGAAGCCGACCCGCTGGCGCTGCCCACCACTCAGCTCGTGCGGCAGGCGGGCCATTGTCTCGCCGGGCGGAGTCAACCCGACCGCCTCGAGCGCCGCCGCAGCCGCCTCGGTGAGCTCAGCGCGCGAGAGCTCCGGGCGGTGCAACTTGAGCCCACGCAGCAGCATGTACCCGATCGTGTGCACGGGGTTGAGCGAGGAGTACGGGTCCTGGAATACCATCGGCACCTGGCCCCGGTAGGACAGCAGCTCTCGGCGCGACCTGAGCTCAGTGACCAGCCGCCCGTCGAAGCGGATGTCGCCGGCGGTCGGGCGGTAGACCATCGACAGCAGCCGCGCCACGGTCGACTTGCCGCTCCCGCTCTCGCCGACGAGGGCCACGATCTCACCCTCGCCGATCACCAGGTCGATGTCGTCGACGGCGTGCAGCCGCCTGCCGAAGAGGCCGCCGATGCGGAAATGGCGCGTGAGCGCGCGCGCCTCAAGCAGCGGGGTCCCCGAGGGAGCGGGCAGCACAGGGACAGCCGCCTCGCTCAAGCCTGTCACCTCACTCACGTGCCACCCCGCTTACTGCGCCGCCCAGCTCACCCGCCACCTCGCTGACCGTGCCGGCGGGCTCGTAGAGCAGGCAGCGCACGAGCTCTCCCTCTGTGGCAAGCAGCGCCGGTACGCGCTGCCGGCAGGCCGCCATCACTTTGGCGCAGCGTGGCGCGAAGCGGCAGCCGACCGGGAGGCGCGATAGGTTCGGCGGGTAGCCGGGAATCCCGCTGAGCGGGACCTTCGGACCGTCCACCGACGGGAACGCCTCGAACAGCCCCTGGGTGTAGGGGTGGAGCGGGGTGTCGAAGACCTGACGGGTCGAGCCGAGCTCGACGACCTGTCCGGCGTACATCACGGCCAACCGGTCCGAAAAGTGGCTGACGAGCGACATGTCGTGGGTGACGAAGAGCACGGCGAAGCCGAGCCGTTGCTGCAGCAGCTTCACCTGCACCATGAGCGAGCGCTGCGCGACGACGTCGAGCGCCGAGGTCGGCTCGTCCATGAGGATGAGCTCCGGCGAGAACAACAGCGCCATCGCGATCATCACCCTCTGGCGCATGCCACCGGACAGCTGATGGGGAAAGCTCTTCAAGTGGGCGGCGTCGATACCGACGAGGGCAAGCACCTCACGACTGCGCTCGGCGATGGCCGAGCGGTCCTTCACCCCGTGAGCGCGCATCGCGTCGGTGAACTGCGCGCCGACGCTCTTCACGGGATTCATGGCATTCATCGCGCTCTGCATGACGACCGAGTAGTCGCGCCAGCGGATGGCGCTCAGCTCCCTGGCGCTCATCTGCACGAGGTTCGAACCCGTGAACAGCACGGTGCCGGCCACTATGCGCGCCGGTGGGCTGAGCAGCTGGGCGATGGCGAAGAGCAGCGTCGACTTACCGCAGCCGGACTCGCCGACGATACCGATGAACTCACCCCGCCCTATGGAGAGCTCGATGTCGTCGACAGCGCGAGCTGGCGAGGACCCCGTCGCGTACTCGACGCAGAGCCCGCGCACCTCGAGAACCGGTCCGGCCCCCACCGCCTTGGTCAACCCTCGCCTCCTGCATCTGACGGCCGGCGCCGGCGCACCCTCGGCAGAGCACGCAGCCAAGCGGCCCACGCGGGGACGATCTTGGCCCCGCGGTCGCGCACGTTGCGCAGTGCCGGGTTGCCGATCTCGTCGAAGGCGTAGTTCAACAAGGCGAAGGCACCCCCGAGGAGAGCGATGCACACGCCGGGGGCGATCGCCCACAACGGCTGGCCGCCCTGCAGTGCGTCATTGTTCTGCGCCCAGTACAGCATGGTGCCCCAGCTCTGGATATTCGGGTTCCCGAGGCCGACGAACTGCAGACCGGCCGCCGCCAGCACGGCGTAGACGGCGGCACCGAGAAAGTCGGCCACGATCAGCGACGTCATGAGCGGCAGGAGCTCGAAGACAATGATGCGCAGGCGCCTCTCGCCGCGCAGGCGTGCGGCGACGAGGAAGTCGCGGTTGCGGAGCGACAGCGCCTGAGCGCGAAGCTGACGAGCCCCGTAGGACCAGCCTGTCACGACGAGCACGCCAATGATCACCGTGGTATTGGCGTTCTTCGAGTACGCGGCGATGACCACGATCAGAGGGAAGGCAGGGATGACGAGGAAGACGTCGGTGAGAAGCGACAGTACGCCGTCAGCCACCCCGCCGAGGTAGGCAGCGGACACCCCGACGATGACACCCAGCACCGTGGCAAGCAGGCCTGCGACGACGGCGATGATCAAGGAAACCCGCGTGCCCCAGATCAGCTGGGCGAAAATGTCCTGGCCGAGGGCCGTGGTGCCAAGCAAGTGGGCACTGGAGGGTCCCTGGCGGGGCAGGTAGGCGTAGGCGCCCGGGTTGTCCTTGGCCACAAGCCCTGGCGCGATGGCCAGGAAGGTGAACGCCGCCAGGAGGACCAGACCGACGAGCGCCTTCTTGTTGCCGAGCAGCGAGCGGCCAAAGGAGCGCAGCCAGGCGAGCCGTGGCCGGCTGCGGGCCGGCAGGACCATCCCTGCGCTCTCGGCCGCCAGCATCAGGAATCCGTCCTCGTGCGCGGATCGAGCACCACCGTGAGCGCGTCGACGAGGAGCACGGCGACGAGCACAGCCAAGGTGATGAACATGAACAACGTCTGCATCAACGGGTAGTCGTCATTGAAGACTGCCTGCAGCAACTGGTAGCCGACGCCTGGGTAGTCGAAGACATACTCGACGAGGACCGCCCCCGAGACCACGAACCCGAGCGACATCCCAAACCCGGTGAGGTTGGGAAGGATGGCGTTCCGTCCGGCGTAGTCGAGCATCACTCGCCAAGACGGGAGCCCCTTGGCCCTCGCCATGCGGATGTAGTCCTCGGCGAGGGTGGTGATCATGTTGTTGCGCATGGTGAGGATCCAGCCGCCAATCGAGGTGACGAGCAGAGTCAGGCCTGGCAGCACTGCGTGCTCGAGCACGTCGGAGATGTAGCTCCAGGTGAACGCCACCGTGGCGCCGTTGTTGTAGTTCGAGCCGGGCGGCAACCAGTTCAGCTTCACGGCGAAGACGAGGATCGCGACGAGGCCGATCCAGAAGTACGGAAAGGCCGAAAGCACGATGAAGATCGGCGGCAACAGGCTGTCGAACAGCCCGCCGCGCCGCCAGGCGCCGACTAGGCCGATCAAGGTCCCGAGCACGAAGGCGAGAACCGTCGTCACGCCGACGAGACCGAGCGTCCACGGCAGTGCCGAGGTGACCACCTGGCGCACGCTGTCGGGGAAGAAGGTGAGCGAGGTGCCCCAGCGCCCGGTGAGGGTGTCGCCGAAGTAGCCGACATACTGCGAGAGCAGGCTGGCGTGGCTGTTCACGCCGAAGGCGACCTCCATCGCCTTCAGCGTCTCACCGGTAAGCCGGCCGTGGAAGCGCGCCATCATGGCGATGGCCGGGTTGCCGGGCATGAGGCGCGGCAGGAGGAAATTGATCGTCATCGCCGCCCAAAAAGTGACGACGAAGAAGCCGAGACGGCGGAGGACGTAACGCATTAGCAGCCGATCATGCAGCAACCGCGGCTCGCGTAGAACCTGCAAGTCCCGCCGACGCATGCACGGGCGGCCGGATCGGCGCCGGCTGGAGCGGCGAGGCGCCGGCCGGCGAGAGCGCGTCCGCAAAGGACATGCTCACCGGCACGGCGCGCTCGGCCCTGCTCACTTGCTGTGGAGGTGGAGCAGCACGATCTCCCAGTCCGGGACGACGAAGCAGTACGGCTGGGCGTAGGGATCCGACGCACTCGGCCAGCCGGCGAACTGCGCGGTCGAGTACTCGTCCCAGTCCACCTGCTCGAGCACCGGAATGAGCGGGACGTCGTTCAGCAGCACGCCCTGCAGCTTGTCCATGATGGCGTGCTGAGTCGAGCTGTTCGTCGTCGCCGCGTACCGGGCGAGCAACTGGTCGGTCGAGGGGCTCGAGTAGCGCTCCCAGTTGGTGGGGGCAGGCTGGCCGATCGGGGCGGTGTTGGCGCTGTTCAGCCACTGGTTGAACTCGTAGTACGGGCTTGGCCCGCCGGTCTCGTAGCCGTAGGCGAGCTGGAAGTTGCCGTCGTACAGCTTGGCGCTGTAGTCGGTGCCGGCTAGGTTGTCGACCGTCAGCTTGATGCCGACCGCGGCCAGCTCCTGCGCGACCACTTGCAGGTCGGTCACCCAGTCTGTGTAGGCGGCCTGGTTGATGATCGTGAACGATAGCGGCTTGCCTTGTGGCGAGACGAAGACCCCGCTCGAGTTCTTCTTGAACCCTGCCTTCTTCAGGATCGAGATCGCCTTGCTCGGGTCGTAGCCGTAGCCAGCCCTCTTCAGCGCCGAGCTGTCGAGCCAGGAAGAGAACGTCGGCGTGACGATCCCGGCCTGTTGGGCTCCCGGCTCATAGCCGTATTCACCAATGGCTGCGACCTTCGGGCGGTTGAGGGCGAAGGCCATCGCCTTGCGCACGGCCAGGTTGTCAAGCAGGGGGTCCTTCTGATTGATGAAGATCGAGACGTTGACCACCGGTGGGAACCAGTAGTGGTTGTCGGGGCTCTTCGAGAGGTACTCGAGCTTTAGGTTGGGGATGAACTGTCCTCCCCACTGGGCGCCGCCGGTCGACAGCAGCGTGTTCGCCGGTGGGTTCGAGGAGAACGCCGGGTACTCCACCCTGGCGATATGCGGCTCGTTCGGCTGCCAGTAGTGGCGGTTAGCGACGTAGGAGACGTTCTGCGAAGTGCAGCTGCTCATGACGAACGGGCCCGTGCCAATGGGATCGGCGTCTTTGTAGGTAACAGGGTTTGCGACTTTCGACCATATGTGCTCTGGCACGATTCCGACCTGGTCGGCAATGTAGTAAAAGTACGGCACCGCCTCGTGCCTGAACTTCATCACGACCTGGTCGGAGCCCTTAGCCCTCACCGACGACAGCACCGACCAGACTGAGTTCAAGTCGAGCGCCGGGTACTTCTTCAACATGTCGAAGGTGAACACGACATCAGCTGTGCTGAAGGACGTGCTGTTTGTCCACTTCACCCCTTTCCGGAGCGTGAAGGTGAGTGTCTTGTTGCCGTTGCTCCAAGCGTAAGACGTGGCAAGCCACGGTGTGACCTTGGCGTTCTCGAGGGCGTTGACGTACATGAGCGGCTCGTAGATGGCCCCCATCGAGAGGAAGTTCGACGTCGGGCTGAACGGGCTGAACCCGCAAGTCCAGAGGAACTGCGCGTCGGAGATGGTAAGTGTGCCTCGTGGAGCTGAGGAGGAAGCGTGCCGAACCTCGCTCGCGGGTCGCCTCGTTACTCCGGAGGTGCTCGCCGTCGCTCCCACTGAGGTGGCAGCAAGCACACCGACCGGCACCAGCAGCGCCATCAGCAGGTTGCGTATTCTTCTTCTCATGCAACTACCCCCTTGTCTGTTTAGGTTGTGAACTATCTGTCGTTGGGACCTGTCTGTGTTGTCGCCTGTCTAGGTTGTCGCCATTGGGTCCGAGGTCGCGCTGCGGTCGGCGGCCTGCTCAGCTCGGTACGGCAGCCCGCCGCTCACGACGAGGTGCGAGCCGGTGACATGCGCGGCGAGCGGGGAGCAGAGGAATGCGATCGCCGACGCGATGTCCCCGGGCGCCTCGAAGTCTCCGAGCAGGAGACGCCGGCGGTACTCCTCCTTGATGCCGGAGGCGGGAAGGCCCCGTCGCTCCCCTTCCTGCTGCCACTCGAGCTCCATCATTTCGGTGGCGACATCCCCGGGACCGACGGCGTTCACCGTCACGTGCGGTGCCAGCTCCTGAGCGGCCACCTGGGTGAGGCCGACCACGGCGAACTTCGCGGCGCAATAGGGCCCGAAGTACTTGGTGGTGCAGTTCGGCTGGGCGACGTAGGAGCCGAGGTTGACGATGCGCCCGAACCGCTGCGCCACCATGCGCGGACCCACCTCGCGGATCATGAGAAAGGTGCCTTTGGCCATCACGTCGAGGTGCTCGTCCCAGTCCTCGTCGCTGCACTCGGCGATCGGGCGGTAGCGGGAAATGCCGGCGTTGTTCACGAGGAAATCGATGCGCGTGCAGGCCGAGAGCGTCGAGGCCACTACGGCGCGCACCGTCGCCGTGTCGGACACGTCTCCAGGTACGCTGATCGCCACTCCGCCATCGGCGGTGATCGCCGCCGCCACCTCCCGGCTCGCCGCCTCGTCACGATCGTTCACCGCTACCTGACACCCGCATTCAGCAAGCAGGCGCGTCGTGGCGCGCCCGATCCCGCGACCCGCTCCCGTCACAAGTGCGGTGCGGCCGTCGAAGTCAAATGGCGGGCGCCTTCCTGCACGCTCCTGCACGACATCGCTCAGCGACATGCGCTAGGGTCTAGCACCCGGTGGCCCCTGTTTCAAACCTGGCCGTGAGCCCTCCGGGTTGCTTCTGGGCCGGCATGCACGGCTACGCACGGCTGGCCGCGGCAGGAGCGGAGGCGGCGTGATTGGTGCACGACGGCGACAGGACATTCAGCGCTTGGTCGAGCACTCCGGCTACGCCGAAGCGCGCCAGCTGGCAAGCCGGCTCGGCGTGGACGTGTCGACGATCCGCCGCGACCTCGAGGCGCTCGCCCGCCAGGGCCTCGTACAGCGCACACACGGGGGCGCCCTTCCCGTCCCCGGCAGCGAGGCGATCGACCTGCCCTATGCGCTTCGGCGCAATGTGCGCCTCGCTGAGAAGCGGGCGATCGCTGCATACGCCGCCTCACTCGTCGCGGACGGCGACTCGCTCGTGCTCGACAGCGGTTCGACGACCTATGCTCTCGCCGAGGCGATCGCCCAGCGCCGCGGGCTCACCGTGGCGACGAACGACCTGCGCATCGCCCACCACCTGGCCGTAGTCGGTGGCATCCGCCTCCTCGTCACTGGCGGCCAGCTGCTCGACACGGTGTTCACCCTCGTCGGCCCCGGTGCCCTCTTAAGCCTCGGTGCGCTGCAGGTCGACTGGGCATTCCTCGGAGCTGATGCCGTCGACCCCGACGCAGGGGTGACGAATCGCAACACCGTCGAGGTCTCGCTCAAACTGGCGATGCTCGACGCGGCAGCACGAAGGGTGCTTCTCGCCGACAGCGAGAAGTTCGGACGCCGGGCCCTTGCCACCGTGGTCCCGGTCTCTGCCTTCGACCACGTGGTGACCGACGACGAGTTGCCCGCGGCCGCGCGCCCGGGCTACGAGCCTCGCCTCGTGTGCGTGCCCGTGCCCGCTCGTCCGGTTGCCGGCGGGGCCGCACGATGCTAGACAGTGCCGCATGGTTTTGAGCGATAACGTGCAGGTCGAGCGGAACGGGAGCGAGCCGCTCGCAGGCGATTCGCGCGGGAACGAACGGCTTTCCCGGCGGCGTTTCGCCGAGATCTTCCCGGGGGTAGACAAGCCGCTGATCGCCATGGCCCATGTGCTTGCCTTGCCCGGGACTCCGTCTTATGACGAGCGCGGCGGGCTGAAGGCAATCGTGCGCCACGTGCGCGAGGAGGTACAGGTACTGGTCGAGGCTGGCTTCGACGCCGTGCTGTTCTGCAACGAGAACGACAGGCCCTACACCTTGCGCACCGACCTCGCCGCCGCGGCGACGATGACCCGGGTGGTGGCCGAGTGCGTGCCAGAGGACGTCCCCTTCGGCGTCGACTACCTCTGGGACGCCGAGTGCGCGCTCGCAGTGGCCGTGGCCACAGAGGCGCGCTTCATGCGCGAGGTGGCCACCGGCTACTTCGAGTCCGACATGGGTCCCTGGGCGCCGGACGCCGCAGCGTTGCTCCGCCGCCGCCGCAGCCTTGACGCCGAGGACCTCGCCATCTTCATGAACGTCACGCCGGAGTTCGCCTCCCAGCCCGGCCGGCGCACACCGATCGAGTACGCCCGCTCGGTCGTTGTCTCGAGCCTCCCCGACGCCGTGCTCGTCTCCGGCCCGATGGCCGGCGCTGAGCCGAGCGTTTCCACCCTCGCCGATGTGCGCGCTGCGGTGCCCCGGGACGTCCCGGTGCTGCTCAACACCGGCGCCAAGGCCGACAACGTAGCCGCCTTTCTCGAGTACGCGGACGGCTGCATCGTCGGCAGCTCCCTCAAGGTCGACGGCTCCACCTGGAACCGAGTCGACCCCGAGCGCGCCAAGGTCTTTGTGCGGGCCGCTCGCGCCCGCTGAGGCCGTCGGTGGCCGAGCTGCTCGCAGGCATCGATCTCGGCACGACGGCGACCAAGGTCACACTGCTCGACCCCGAACGGGGCGTGCTGGCCACCTGCTCGCGCACCGTGCCGCTGCAAAGCACAGCGCCCGGCTTCGCCGAGGCCGATACAGGTCTTTGGTGGGAGAACGTCTGCAGCCTGCTGCCCGAGGTCGCAGCGGCTGCCGGTGTGCCGATCTCTGCGGTGGGCGGCGTGGCGGCGAGCGGCATGGTGCCTGCCGTGGTACTGATTGACGCTGAGGGTCGAACGCTACGCGCGGCCATCTTGCAGAACGACGCTCGGGCGGTCATGGAGATCGCCGGGCAGTCTGCCGCCCTCGAGCAGGCCGGTTACGACATGGTGGCGCGTACCGGCTCTGCGCTCACCCAACAGTCTGTGGCACCAACCTGGGCGTGGCTCGCCCGGCACGAGCCGGAGGTGACCGCGGCGGCTACCGCGATAGTCGGGTCCTACGACTGGCTGGCCATCGCGCTCGGCGCCGATCTGCACGTGGAGTCGAACTGGGCGATAGAGAGCGGCCTGTACGAGCTGTCAGGCGAGCCGGCCGAGCCACCACGCGCGGTCGGCGGCATCCCGGACGACCGTTGTCCTCCGACCCGTCGACCCGGCGCGCTCGCCGGCAAGGTAAGTGCCGTAGCCGCCGAGGCAACGACGCTCGCGGCCGGAACGCCGATCTATGTCGGTGGGGCCGACCACGTGCTCGCTGCCTACGCCGCCGGCCTCTCCCGGCCCGGCGACTGGCTCGTCAAGCTCGGCGGTGGTGGCGACATCCTGGTCGTAACGAAAGAGGCAGTGGTCGACCGGCGCTGGTACCTTGACGCCCACCCGGCACCGGGCCTGTGGCTTCCGAACGGGTGCATGGCCACCTCGGGCAGCCTGCTGCGCTGGTTGCAGAACCTGGTCGGCGGCGTGCCACTCGCCCAGCTCGACGACGAGGCAGCCACTGTGCCGCCAGCATCGCTTATATGCCTGCCCTACTTCCTCGGCGAGAAGTCACCGCTTCACGACCCCGACCTGCGCGGCGCCTTCCTCGGTCTCGAGCTGCACCACGGGCGCGGGGAGCTGTTCCGGGCCTGCATGGAGGCGGTCGCCTACGGCTTTCGCAACCATGTCGAGATTTTCGAGGCAGCCGGGATCTCCCTCGGGGATGCACGGGTGAGCAACGGCGGGAGCGGCTCCAAGCTCTGGAAGCAGATCCTCGCCGACGTGCTCGGCCGCCAGCTCACCTCGCTCGCCACGCAAGGAGGCGCCTCGCTCGGCGCTGCCCTCGTGGCCGCCGTCGGCTCGGGGACCCTCAGCAGCTGGGAGGCCGCCAGCGCCTACGTCGAACGCGGCGAGCTAGTCGTCCCCGACGCCGGACGCGCACCCGTCTACGAGGAGGTGTACGGGATGTATCTCGAGCTGCAGCGCACCCTGACTCCCATCTCACACCGCCTCGCTGCCAGGGGACGGCCCTGACTGTCGGAGCGGCCGCCGGCGTCGGGGCCACGGCAAGCGCGGGCACGGCGGTGGTCACCGGCGCCGGGTCGGGGATCGGTGCGGCGATTGCTCGCGAGCTCGCCGGGCGTGGCTATTTCGTCGTGCCGACCGACCTAGACGCCGAAGCGGCCGCGCGTAGCGCCTTAGCCTGCGGAGGGCCGGCCTCCTACCGGCTCGACGTGACCGACGGCGTCGAGGTCGACGAGGTCGTCGACCGGATCGTCGAGGCCCACGGCGCGCCGTCAGTCTGGGTCTCCAATGCTGGAGTTTCGAAGATGCAGCGCTTCCTCGACATCTCCCCCGAGGACTTCGACGTTACCGTTAGGGTAAATTTGCGCGGACTGTTCCTCACCAGCCAGGCGGCCGCTCGGACGATGGTGCGCGCCGGGCGTGGCGGCTGCATCGTCAACGTCGCCTCGATGGCCGGCAAGCAAGGGCGCGTCCCGTACCTCGCCGACTACGTCGCCTCGAAGTTCGGCGTCGTCGGCCTCACCCAGGCGATGGCCTTCGAGCTCGCTGAGCACCGTATCCGGGTGAACAGCGTCTGTCCCGGCTACGTCGTGACCTCGATGCAGGAGCGGGAGCTCGCCTGGGAGGCGCAGCTGCGCCAGACGACCGTCGAGGCGATACGAGAGCTGTACCTTGCTGACACGCCGCTACGGCGGCTCGCGCAGCCCGCCGACGTTGCCCGGGTCGTCGCGTTCCTCGCCGGCGACGATGCCGCGTTCCTAACCGGTGAGGCCATCGCCGTGAACGGCGGCGCCTTCATGGACTGACCCGGACATCCCGCCAGCTGCGTAATCCGCTCACGCGGCCCCGGACTCGTCGTGAGCGACCTGCCGATGACCGACCTCGCACTTCCACTGTCAGGCTCAGCGGCTCCCCCGCTCATCGGCGGAGAGGCCGGGAGGCGATCTCGTCACCGATCTCGGTTGCTGACACCCGACGAGCGCACCCGCCGCAGGCCACCGGCCGTCCGACGGTCGCCAAATCCTCGTATCGAGCCAGAGGGGGCGGGAGAAACCGTCTGGCCACCGGGGCGAGCGTGTCGGGAGGTGCCCCCCGATGGTCCACATCGGCGAGTAGCAAGCGTATCCTTCTTACACCTCGACGTCGCCGCACAGCGGCTGCTATCGGGCCACGAGTGAAAGATCGTGGAAACTGACCTGGAAGCCCTTGCCCTCGGGGGCGGCGCACATGGCTCCGGCCATTGCCTTCGCCTCCTGGGGCAGGTGCACGAGAGCCGCCAGCTCTTGGGCGCCCCCGTCGATCCCGTAGCGGACCTCGAGCGCATCGCCGCGCCGGGTGAGCAGCAGGGCGAGCCCTCTCATCGACACCGGAAGATCAGCCACCACCCAGCTCGAGTACTCGAACGTGACAACGGTGCTGAGGCGCATCCGGCCTTCGAAGTACTCGACCCCGGCCTTGATCCAGTTGCACTCATCGATCCGCACCATCGCTCCCGCCTGGTCGTACTGCGCTGAATACGAGCCGAGCACCCGCATCGAGAGGTCGAATTCCTCGGCCATCACATCCCCATAGAGGTGGCCGCTGTCGCGGACGAAGCCGTAGCCGGTGGTTCGCCAGAAGTCGGTGCCGGCGTCCGCTTTGACACGCAGCACGTCGCCGTCCTCGGACCAGCTCGCCGGTTCGTTCAGCCAGTGCACGGCATCCTCCTCGTCGGTTGCTGCTTTGGCGACACATCTCCACAAGCAGCTGAAGGCTACCCGGACCCGATGCTGAGACTCGGTCCTGGCGGCCTATCGCGTCGGGACGGCTCTTCTCAGCCTCACCGCCTCGGCCATGAGGGCGGGGTTCACAGCGCCAGTCCGCGAGCTTTACCCCGATATCGGGCGAACGCGCCGTACCGAGCACGACTATGCCACTCCCCGGAACCGGCGCATTCGCCCGTGGCAGCCCCGGAGGGGGTCCTTCGCTCTGATGCGCGGTCGTGAGGACTGGGATTCCCAGTGTGCCCGTCCCATCACCGGGTGAGAGCGGCGCCAGTGCCCAGGTCGCCGCGCAAGTACTCGACGAAGGCCCGGAGGCTGGACAACTGGACACCGAGGGAACGGCGGTACCCGCCAGAGGTAGCGAGCCTCTGGAACTCCCCCCAGGTCACGTCAGGACCTCGTGGCGGCGGGCCTCAGTACCGACAAATACGTTCGGCCCCGCACCATTGCGCTCTCGAGCCACCAATGCACAGGGTGGACGATGGGATCCCGAGGACGGTGCGCGGCCAGGGCTCGTCGTACAACGGGTGGTCCAGGATCGTCGGCTCCACGAGCCCCATCATGCAGCAAGGCTGCGACGCCCTGTCAAGAGCGACGACCTTGGCTCACGCAATCCGTCACCAACGCGTCGACGGAGAGACCGAGCCGACTCGCCTCCGTCACGAGCGCCGCCAATACCGGGACGGGCAACCGGAGGGTCACGGAGACCTCCGCCCATGGCACATCTATGGCACATCCGCTCGAATCCGGGGTCGTGCGCCACTCACCGCCAACCCTGTCTGAGCTGGGAGAATCGTCCGCCGACGTTCGCGGGAAGCCGCCGATATCGGCCCCTACGGACCTTCCAAGCTGGCCATGCCGGTTCGATCCCGGTCGCCCGCTCCAGGCAACAGCCCTCGCATCGCGAAAAGACCGGGATCGAGAGTCGCTAAGTAGTCGGGCGACGGCTCGCGGCCCGGTCACGCGGGTAGTCTGCCGGCGTGTTGCGTGGCTCCGGGCCCGTTCGTTTCACCGCCGCGCTTCTCGGCGCAGTCGTGCTCGCCGCCAGCCCATGGGCGGCTACGCCCAGAGGCGCGCCGGTGCCGTACCGGCCGGCACCGTCCGGTGGCCAGGTGACCGCGTCCGCGCGACCGCCGCAGGGTCGCGCCGGTGTGCCCGCCTTCTCCCACGTCTTTGTCGTCGTGATGGAGAACCTCGATTTCTCGCAGGCTCTCGCGACACCTGGCTTCGCGACGCTGGCCCGCCAGTACGGGCTCGCGACCAGGTACTATGGCGTCACACACCCGAGCCTGCCGAACTACTTGGCTCTGACGGGCGGCAGCACGTTCGGCATCACGAGCGACTGCACCTCGTGTCTCGTCAACGCTGACAATCTCGCGACCCAGCTGGCCAGGGCCAGGATCTCCTTCACCGCCTACATGGAGGGCATCCCGACACCGTGCTACCTGGCCCCATACGGTGGCGTGGACTACGCAGGCAAACACGACCCGTTTCGCTATTACCTCTCCATCCGCCGAAGCCGCGCACAGTGCTCACGGATCAGGCCGGAGTCGGAGCTCGCGGCCGCCCTGCGCGGGCCCGCAGCAGGGGTTTCGCGCTTCGTCTGGGTCACACCCGACCTCTGCCACGACGGGCACGACTGCGCATCGCCGACCGCGGCTTTCTGGCTCGACGGATTCGTGTCCCGCGTGGTGCGAAGTGCGGCCTGGAGCGACGACGGCGTGCTCTTTGTGACCTGGGACGAGTCAAATGCCGGCAATGGGGCGGTCACGACTGCAGGTAAGGTCGTCTCATCCGGCGGCGGCGGGCACGTGGCGACGCTCGTCATCTCGCCCCGCCCTCGGTCACGACGAAGTGTCGCGCTGGCCTACAACCACTACTCGCTCCTCGCGACGATCGAGGACGCGTTCGGCCTGCCACTTCTCGGCCATGCCCGCACGGCACGTCCCATGTCAGCCTTCTTCTCTTCGCCGTGACCGCTGTGGTCTACAGCAGCGGGTCCAGCGCCGGGCTGACAGAGGCCGCGGCGGCCCGGCTCGGAGCCACTTAGGCAATGACGACAGCACCGCCGCGGCGGCCCGGCTCGGAGCCACTTCGCCAATGACGACAGCACCGCCGTCCATGTCGTGGCCAGGGAGCGTCGAGGTGGTCAAAAACCGTCTGGTGGCGGGCCGAGGACGTTTCTCATCCCTACCGCCGAACCCCCCGGATGCAGGTGCTGTCGAAGCTTTCGAATCTCCGCTGTGCGATCGTGTGCCGCCACCACCAAGAGCAACGCGCAAAGAAAGACGAGCGTCAGGATGGTCGGGATCATGCATTTAATGTATACCACATACCAGACGATTGCAACCCCCCTCGGCTGCCGGCGGGCTGGAACGCGGCGCGCAGCGATCGCTTCGAGCGCGAGCACCCCTCACTTGTGCCGATTAGGCCTACTGGGCCGGCTGAGCCGAGCGCGCGGATTGGGCCGAGCGCGCGGATTGGGCTGATCGCGCGGATTGGGCCGGTTGGGCCGAGCGCGCCAAGCGACCCAGCAGCAGCCGTGCCCGCAGGTGACCCTTGGAGTCGCCCGGGTTCGACGTGCCGCGTGCCGGCCCCGGAGCCGCTCAGTCGAGGTAGCTGATGTGCTTCGCGACGTGGTCCGCTAGGTGCACCGCGTGCTCGCGCACGTGTCGCTCGACGAGGCAGGCGTCGCGAGCCTCCAATGCCTCGATGATGTGGACGTGCTCGACTACTGACTGCGCGACCCGGTCGTCGTGTCCCATCGTTCCGCCCCGGACGGCTCTCATGTGCACGGCGAGGCTAGAGACCAGACCGGAGAGCAGCTCCGACTGAGCCATGTCGACGATGCGCTGGTGGAATCGGAGGTTCGCCTCGGAGTACTCGTCCAAGGGCACTCCTTCACCGCCGCCGGCAAACTGCGGGAACTCCTCCCGAAGCGCACGAATCTCGTCGTCCGAGGCCCGCTCGGCCGCCAGGTGAGCTGCCGTCGACTCGAGCGCCCCACAGGCGAGGATCACCTCTATGATCTCAGCCTTCGTCTTGCGGACCACGTAGACGCCGCGACGCGGCACGGTACGGACGAGGCCCTCGTGCTCGAGGCGCAGGAGCGCCTCGCGTACCGGTGTACGACTGATCCCGAGGTCGTGTGCGAGCTTTCTCTCGTCGAGTCGGAGCTCGTCATCCCTGTCGTAAATCCACATCTGGGTGACCGCGCGACGCAGCGCCTCGTAGGCCTGGGTCGTGAGCGTGACCTCCCCGTCGAGCGCTCTCAGGTCTATCCCTGACCGCGTCGCGCGAGGTGCCGGTGGTCTGGTCTGCATCGCCACTTCCCCAGCCTACTGTTCCTGCGCACTCAGCGCAGTTGAGTCCCCCCCTGCGGCGGCCCGACGGCAGCCCCGCACGGGCGAGGTACCTGGCGGCGAGCGCGTCGGGGCTTGCGTTGCCCGAGACGACGCGTCCTAGCGCGCTGTCCCAGCCGACGCGTCACCGACCACCTGAGAGGCGGCGGTCGCAGGCCCACCGAGGAACGACTCGACGAACTCTGCCGATCCGGACAGCTCCGCCGGCGTGCCGCTCATGCGGAGCCGGCCGCCGCCGAGAACGTATGTGTGATCGGAGATCTCCAGTGCCGCCCGCGCCCGCTGCTCGACGAGCAAGACGGCCGCTCCGTCGCTGGCCAGGGCCCGGACGTGGTCTCTCAAGAGGGAAAGCGCGATCTGCGGAGCTAGGTTGGCCGTCGGCTCGTCGAGCACGAACACCGACGGCCGCAGCATGAGGACGCGGCCCATCGCAAGCATCTTGCGCTCACCACCGCTCAGCTTGCCGGCCCGTCGGGACATCATCGAGGCGAGCCGGGGGAACACCTGGAGCACGGCCGAGATCCTGCCGGGTATCTGCGACGTCGGCAGCAGGTAACCACCCATCTCGAGGTTCTCCTTGACGCTGAGCGGCCCGAACACGTCGTCCACTTGGGGCACGTAGCCCACGCCACTTCTCGTGATGTCCTCTGCCTTCTTGTTGGTGATGTCCGTCTCGCCAAGCATGACCTGGCCCGAGAGCACCGCGACGACTCCGACGATGGCTTTCAGCAAAGTGCTCTTCCCCGAGCCGTTCGGTCCGACGACCGAGACCACTTGGCCGAGGGAGACGTCGACCGAAACACCGTGCACCACGGGACGACCGTCATAGCCGGCCGAGAGGTCATGGGCGCGAAGGATGGGGTCTCCTGCGAGCAGCGCAGGCGCGACCTGGGTTACTTGCTTGTCTTGGCGCGCCTCGTTGACGGGCCGACCTGGGCTGTCCTCGTCGGCGGCTCCCACTTCAGCCGACAAGGTACGCCTCTACTACCTCGGGCCTGGCCCGGAGGTCGCCCATCGTTCCCTCGGCAAGGACTTTGCCTTCCGCCATCACGATGACAGGATCGCAGAACTCGTCCATGATGGCGAGCTCATGCTCGACCATGAAGATGGTCATGCCTTGTGCGCACAGCTCGACGAGCGCCTGACCGATCTGATGGGCAAGATGCGGGTGCACTCCAGCCATCGGCTCGTCCAGCAAAAGGACGTCGGGCTCGGCCATGAGAGAGCGCATGATCTCTACGAGTCTCCGCTGCCCCCCGCTCAGGTCGCCGGCGTACTGGTTGGCGTAGTCGGTGAGGCCGAACAATGTCAGCATCTCCTCACAACGAGTGACTGCCGTCCTCTCGTCACGGCGCCAGAAGCGCCGGCCCCGCAGGGCCCCGTACAACGAGTCGCCCGCCTGGCCCGGCACGGCCGACAGCAGGTTCTCCATTACCGTGAGGCGCTTGAACTCGCTCGCCAGCTGGAAGGTCCGCACGAGCCCAGACCGAGCGCGCCGGTACGCCGGCAACCGCGTGACGTCCCGCCCGTGCAAGAGGACCTGCCCGCCGGTCGGCTGGAGCGTGCCGGCAAGCAGCGCCAGCAGAGTGGACTTCCCGGCGCCGTTGGGGCCGATCAGACCGGTGAGCCGTCCGTGTTGGACCGAGATCGTCACGCCGTCCACTGCGCGGACGCCCTCGAACTCCCGCGTGAGGCCTACGGCTGCGAGCGCGACACCAGGAGAGGCGGATCTGTCGCCGGTCGGAGTGGCACCTACCCCATTGTCGGAGCCGGCGAGCCCGCGATCTCGCGTGCGCAGATGAGCGATTGACATCGCCGATCCTCTGACGAGAGCAAAGCCACCGGTGCCGTCCTCTGCCGCCGACATCGCCAGGCGAACCGGGGCCGCACCGATTACCCGCCGCCGCTCGGGGAGGATCCCCTGCGGGCGAAACCACAGGAAGATGACGATGAGCAGCCCTATCGCCACCCATTGCAATGCTGGCACGAGACTGGGATCGCTCGTCACGGTGGGAATGAAGCGAGACGCCTCCTCGAAGCCGACGGGTACGAGCACCGCTCCGATGATCGCGCCGAGGTGGTTGCCGGCTCCGCCGATGATGATCGCCGCGAAGAGCACGATCGTCTCCGCGTAGGTCCACGCGGACGGCGCCCAGAGGTTGATGAAACCCACCAGCACGCCGCCGCTCAAGCCGGCGATGGCACCACCGACGACGAGCATCGAGGTTCGCTGCGCCAGAAGGTTCTTGCCGATCGATCCGGCGACAACGTCGTTGTCGCGCATCGCGCGAAGGGAGCGGCCATAGGGAGACTCGGTGATGCGTCGCACGAGGAGGTACACGAGCCCGAGCAGCGCGACGCTGCAGGCGCCGTACCACCACCCATAGGCTTGCGACTGCGGGTTCAGCGAGCCCTGCAGCGGTGACGGCACCACGCTCAGGCCAGCGTCGCCATTGAAAAGCGGCACGTAGTTGGTGACAACGAGGTTCGTGATGAGGGCGGCGACGAGCAGTCCGACCGCGGCGAAATCTCCTCGCAGCCGCCGCCCGACGAGGAACACGAATGGCAGGGCGAGCAGGCCTCCAGCTACCGCGGCACCGACAAGCGGCCAGGGGAAGGGGAGGTTGTAACCGCCGATGTAGCTCTGGAAGCCGCCGTTGGCGGTGTCAGGGGGCAGCGACAGGACGGCGGCCACGTACGCGCCGCCGGCCTGGAAGATGATGAAGCCGAAGTTCGTCACTCCGCCGACGCCGAACTGCTGGCTGAGACCGAGGCACGCGATGCCGTCCACCCCGGCATAGACGAGGATCGTCGTGATGTAGAACGCCGTCGCGCTGCTCATTACGTCCCCCGCCCTTAGGTGTTCGCCTGCCCGAGCAGGCCGTTAGGGCGGACGGCCAGCATAAGGAGCAGGAGCACGCCGGCGACTGCGTACTTGTAGCTGGGCGTGATGTAGGCGGCGCTTATTTCGGTTGCAAGGCCGATCACGGCCGCTCCGAGCATCGCCCCGTACGGCTGGCCAGGCCCGCCGAGGAAGACGGCGGCCAGGATGAGCACGAGGAACAGGTCGGTGCTCGTCGCCCCGAAGCTACCGATGTTGATGGCAAACATGACACCGGCGAGACCGCACAGGGCCCCCGAGAAGAGCCATGTCATCGAGACGACCCGGTCAGTCCTGATCCCGCAGTTGCGCGCGAGCGAGCGGTTGGCTGCCGTCGCCCGCATCGCCTTGCCCAGACGGGTGAAACGAAGCACCGCGTGGACCAAGGCCATCACGGCCAGGCTCAGGCCGATCGTCACTAGCTGCACGACAGTGAGTTGCAGGCCACCAGCGGTCATTGTCGCGCCCATGCTCATCGTGTAAGAGACGTTGGTGCCGCCGACGACTGCCTGCACTCCGAACTCGATGATGAGGGTCATGCCGAGCGACACGATCACCATCGCGATGGCAGCCGCCCGCCGGCGCTGGAAGGGTGTGTAGATGAGGTAGTTCAACGCGAGCGAGAGGACAGCTCCAGAGGCGACGGCGGCGAGGACGCCGATCCAGATCGACACACCAGCCTGGTTGACTACGTACGCGCCGTAGGCCGACGCGGTCATCACCGCCGCATAGGCGAGGTTCAAGACGTCGGTGACCGCGAACTGCAGTGTGAAGCCCACCGAGGCAATGGCGAGAACCGACGCCGTGATGAGGCCGAAGCCGAACGAAGCAAGAAAGATTGCCATTTGGGGTCAGCGTGACGCTGCTGCTCTTGGCGACACCGTCTCACCAGCCGGCCGACGGCACGCCGCCGGCCGGCTGGTGTTCTTCGCAGTCCGGACGAGCCGGGCTGAACGTCGTGTTCTCACGGTCTCAGCTGTACGCCTTGAGCTCGGAGTTGGGAAGGTTGGCGACCACCTGCACCGTGCCGTTGGTGCTGTAGCGGTCGATCTGGAACAGTCCGGCGGAGTCGTGGTAGGCGTCGAAGCTGGTCGGACCACCAGGGCCAATGAAGCGGATGGCCTTGTGCTGCTTCAGAGCAGCGACTCCCGCCGCAAAGGTGTGCACCACGACCGCACCGTGGACCCCGTCACCGATCTTGATGATGTCGGGGCGGTAGACGCTCGGCGTCGTGCTCTTGGACATGACCATCGCGAGCGCGGCGAGGTTCATGCCGTCGTAGAGGTGTACGGCGCCCGGTGCCGTGAGGAACGTGCTGAAATTGCCGCTCCCACCCGGTATCTGGCTTCTGACGGCATACATGCTCTTGGAAAAGTCAGCGTATGCCGGCCCGCTCGTCTCCGTCACGAGGTTGTCTGCGAGGAAGTACTTCGTCAGGGTCGAGGCGCCGACGGCAGACGCGACGCTCTTGTACCAGGCTGGGTCGATGCTGGCGGAGGTCCCCACGACCGGGATCATCTTGCCGTGGTTCAGCTGCTTAACCTCGGAGAGAAACGTCGCCGCGGTTGCACCGAGAGCCTCGGAGAGGATGACCTGGGGGTGCGCGAGCACGATCTTGTCCGCCTCGGTCCGGAACGTCGAAGCGCTCAAGTCGAGAGTCTCGTTGGCGACCAGGTTGAGGTGCGCCCGGTGGATGCCGGCAATGGCCGGCTGCACGAAGGTCTGCGAGCCGATGTCGTTGCCGAATGCAAGGGCGATGCGCGTGTAGTGCTCGTAGTTATGGGCGATGGCGAGCAGGGCGAAGGCCTCAGCGAGGTCCGGCGGGACGAGGCGGAAGAAATAGGGGAACTTGACATGGTCGAACTCCGACTGGCCCGTCATGCAGAACATCACCATGTGCTGGGCGTTGATGATCGGGACGACCGAGGCCGCCTCGTCGGAGGTGCAACCGATGACGAGCACCAGGTTGGGTGTCGTGGCGAACAGCTGCCGGGTGGCGGGGACGGCGTCAGCCGGGTCACCGCGTGTGTCCACACCCTTGCAGCCCAGCTTGTGGCCAAGCACGCCGCCGGCGCTATTGATCGCCTTCGTCGCCCCGAGACAGGACGCGAGGTAGATGGGCCCGAGAGCCGCGTCCACTCCGGAGAAGGGCGCCAGATCGGCGATGATCAACTCGCTCTTGCTCGTATGCCCGACCCTTGAGCTCGAGCTGGCACTCGCGCCGCTCGTCCATGCGGTCATTGCGACCGCGACCGCGACGAGCACTACCACCATGCCGGGGACGCGCCGACGGCGGGCAACTATCCCCCTGCTCGCCGCCGGCTTTGCGGCTACCGCTTTGTGTCTCATATTGCTCCCTCCCTAGTTGGTTCTTCAGATGGTGCTGCGGTATCTCCCTGCCACAGGGGTCAGATCGAGCTGTGCGTGGTCACCTTGGGACGCCAGCGCCAGCTTGTCGGGCCACCCTCTTCGGCCACGACCCGGTTTGAGATCGTGCCAACCTTCTCGATCGTCACTTCCACGACATCTCCTGGCTGCATCCACACCGGTGGCTGCCGGGCGAACCCGACTCCACCGGGGGTCCCAGTCGCGATGACGTCACCAGGGCGAAGCGCCGTGAACGCCGAAAAGAACTCGATCGTGGCGGGAACGTCGACGATCATCTGCGACGTGCGCGCGGACTGCATCACCTTGCCGTTAAGGGTCGTGGCCAGCGCGAGGTCGCTTACGTCGACCTCGTCGGCGGTGACGACCTCCGGGCCGATCGGCATAGATCCGTCGAAGTTCTTGCCGGCAGTCCACTGAGTCCCCGCCCGCTGCCAGTCACGAAGCGAACCGTCGTTCAACACGACATAGCCGGCGATCGCGTCGAGCGCGCGTTCGGCCGGGATGTAGCGGCCACCTTGCCCGATCACGATACCGAGCTCACCCTCGTAGTCGAAGTGGTCGCTCAGCGCCGGGCGCACGAGGTCGGAGAACGGGCCAGTGAGCGACTCGGCACCGCGCATGAAGCATTCCGGCCAGGTAGGGACGGCTCGACCACCCTCGATGGCGTGCTCGCTGTAGTTGACGCCGAGGCAGAGGACACGACCCGGGTCCGGCACGGCAGGGCCGAACTCTGCTTTGGTGACCTCCCTCCCCTCCTGCGACTCGAGCGCCCGGACCTCGTCCAGAGCGCTGGGCCCGGCGCGAAGAAGGCCGCTTATGGACGAGAGGTCGTCCCTCTTCGTCGCAGCTCCTACGTCGACGTACCCAGACCGCGCGCGGACGTGCAGCCGGAGCCCCCCGTCCGTCACAACAGTCGCGAGTCGCACAGCCCCCTCCTATCCATCGGCGCGGACGTGATCGATCCACCCGCTCGGGTGCCGATCATCGGACGCGTTCCCATTTACGAACTGATGCAGTCGATTGCAGACGGCAAGATACCGGACTGCGTAGATCAGATTGGTGTCAGCATAGGCAGCGCTGATGGCAATGTCAACGACTGCCCGCGGACTCGGTCCGGCGGGGGGCCGAGGTCGCGACCGTTGCAAAGGCCGGTTTCGCAAAGGCCTGCAAAGACTTGACTTTCGTCACCCCAAAGGGGACAGTCGACGCCGCCGCCGCCGCCGTCACTCGAGCCGGCAGGACCGTCGTGCACCGCGTGGGGCCAAGCTCGGGCGGCCAGGCTCTTGGACGGCTCAAGGCACGCGTACCCTGGCGGCCACCGGGGGGATGCCGGTGGCCGCCAGGGAGATCAGTGCAGGCTTCAGTTCGTCGCCGGTTGGGCCTCGCCGGCCACAGCCGAGCGCCGTTCGAGCGCCGGCTCGTCGGCGTGTGCCTCCGACCATTGCGCGAGCGTCGGAGGGTGGCACTTGAAGTACACGACGATCACCGCCAGCGCCGCGAGCGCGGCTCCGAAGATGAACCCCTGGGTCCAGTGGAAGGTCGCCGTGCCGTAGAGGGTCCCTGTCATGACAAGGGCGGCACCACCACCGGCGAAGCTCCCACCGAGTGCCTTCCAGGCATAGACCGAACCGTAGTTCTGGGCGTTGTTGTTCTCGCCGTAGTAGTCGGCGACCATGAGCGCGGTCATCGGGAAGTTGGCTCCCGACAGCCCGCCCGAGATGACGGCGCAGATCACGAACATCGGCGTGTTGTGGTTGAGCCCGGCGACAAGTACGAGCACCTGGGTGATGGCGTTCAGACCGTAGGCGAGTGCCATCGTTCGCCGCCTGCCCAAATACTCCGACGCCCAGCCGTAGAACGGGCGGAATATCCCGTCGTTCAAGGCAAATCCGGCCGCTCCGGCAACGCCTGCGATCGTGCCGAGGTGCATAGCGACAGCAAAGGGAAAGTAGAACGCGACGCCGAAGAGCGAGCTGCCGACGAAGAGGGCGAACTGGATCCCCATCCACTTCGGCTGCGGCGTGCGCCACATCTGCTGCAGCGTGTAGTGGCTGAAGGCGGGCGGGTTTGACTGCAGGTCACGAGTGGAGTGCTTCTCCCAGGTGCGAGGGTCGATCTCGGCCGGCCACCAGTTCTGCGGTGGGTCCTTCATGAGGCAGGCGCCGATGATGATGCCCACGGTCATGATCACCCCCGTGATGAGGATGAAGTTCTTGATCGCACCAGGGCTGAGGGGCGTCGACCCGATGCCGCTGCCGGAGGTGAAGCCGGAGTAACCACCGATGGCGACGATGAATGGGACCGACCCGTAGGCCCAGGCCCCGTTCACGAACCCCGTCCTCCAGCCCTTCTTCTCCGGGTACCACTTCGAGACGATGTTCACACAGCCGTTGTAGACAAGCCCTGCCCCGATGCCACCGAGGAAGGCGTAGCCCAGGTAGACGGTCCAGATCGAGGTGGAGTACGCCGTCAAGGTGTAGGCGACGACTCCGCTCAAGATGCCGCCCACGATCAAGAGGTTCCTCACCTGGTAGATGCCGCCCCTCTTGCGCAGGGTGCCCGCGCCGATCTGGACGAACGACTCGAAGATGACGAAGAACGAGAACAGCCAGAACGTCGGCGCCGGCCCCCAGTGATGGGCTGCCGCGAGCGAGCCGCTGAAAGTAGACCAGGTGTACTCGAGCACGCCGGCGAGGCCGATCGCCAGCCAAGCGCCCCAAAGCACCCACGCCCTCGAGTAGCCCAGAAGCTGCTTCGGCGACTCTCCGACGCGGAATGTGCGTCCCTTGTCGTTGGTGAACTCTTCATATGTTGCACTAGTACTGAGTGCCATGCTTCCCCTCCCAATTATCGGGTGTCCCAGGCGGCGCGGCTAGCGACATCACCGGAACTTCCTCGTAGCCCTCATTCCGTCAGGCCACTGCGGTAGGAACGAAGAACGAACCCTCGATCTCCTACGTGTCCGCAAGCGCCCTGCCCCCAAGACCTCCTTTCCCCTCTTGCCTCGGAACCTCGGTGCTTCGTGCTGGCCCTACCTGTGCGCCTCGCCGGCATCTGGGCCGCCGCCAAGGCGAGCGTCGCTTCCGAGCAGGCCGGCCGCGCGTGCCCAGCGGTACTTGGCGCCGAGCATGACGACTGGCGTCTCAGTTGTGTAGGGGTACGAAGGGATGCCGTGTTCGAAGAGCCGCGCGCACGCGTCCTCGACCTCGACATCGCCGGCCAGCGAGACCACCACGGGCTTGTCGATACCGGCGCGTCGTTTCTCTTCCACGACGTCTACGAGCAACTCTGCAAAGACCATCGGCGGCGTGATGATCGTGTGCCAGTATCCGACCACGAGAGCGTGGATGCGGTCGTCATCGAGCCCGAGCGCGATCGTGTTGCGATAGGTGGAAGGCGGCTCGCCCCCGGTGATGTCGACCGGGTTGCCCGCGGCTCCGAACGGCGGGATGAACTTCCGAAAGGCCGCGTCGAGGTCGTCGGGCATGGCCATGAGGCTGAGTCCGTTGTCCGTGCACGCGTCGGACAGGAGCACCCCAGAGCCTCCCGCGCCGGTGATGATGATCACGTTCTCGCCCTTTGGCGTCGGGAGCATCGGAAGGCAGCGCGCGTACTCGAGCATGTCCCGCAACCCCGGTGCCCTTACGACTCCGGCGGCCGCCAGCAGGTCGTCGTAGACCTTGTCGTCGCCGGCGAGCGCTCCGGTGTGGGAGCCGGCCGCCCGGGCGCCGGCGGCGGTGTGGCCCGCCTTCAATACGACGATCGGCTTCTTCAAGCCAACCCGTTTGGCCGTTCGAAGGAACGCCCGGCCGTCTTTCAGGTCCTCCATGTGGATGGCGATGCACCGCGTCGCCTCGTCCTGCTCGAAGTAGGTAAGGAGGTCATCCTCGTCCACGTCGGCCTTGTTGCCGAGCCCCACGATTGCCGACACCCCGAGCTTGGCCGAACGGGCGAAACCGAGAATCGCCATGCCGATGCCACCCGACTGCGAGCTCAGGGCGACGGGCCCCGCCACGTCGTAAGGGGTACAGAACGTTGCACACAGCTTGGAGGGTGTGTAGTAGAACCCGTAGATGTTAGGCCCGAGGAAGCGGACTCCCCACTTCCTCGCCACCTCCTGGATTTCAACTTGGCCCTCGACGTTGCCGGTCTCCGCGAAGCCGGACGGGATGAGCACCGCGGCGGCGATCCCCTTCCTTCCGACCTCCTCCAGAGCACCTGCGACAAGCTTGGCCGGGATGGTGATCACGGCGACATCGACGTCGGCGTCGATCTCGGCCACGCTCGCGTAGCACCTGCGCCCTTCGATCTCCGTCGCCCTCGGATTGACTGGGTATATCTGGCCCTCGTAGCCCCCGTTGACGAGGTTCTTCATGACGGAGTTGCCGATCTTGCCGACTTCGGCCGATGCCCCGATCACCGCGACCGCGCGCGGACGGAACATCCGGCTCATCGCGTCGAGGATCTCCTCGTCGGAGTGGGTGGGCCACGAGACAGCCTCTCGGTCGCCGAGCAGCACACGGACGTCGACCGCCACCGCTCCGTGCTCATCGGCCAGCACGGGGTTCAGATCCATCTCGGCGATCTCGGGGAAGTCGGTCACCAGGCGGGACAGACCCACCAGGAGCGAGACGAGCGCGTGACGGTCGACCCCGGGCTGACCCCGCACGCCGCGGAGCACCACCGCGGCCGCGATGGCGTCCAGCATCGAGGCCGCTTCGTCCTCGCTAAGGGGAGCCAGACGGAACGTGACGTCCCGCGCTACCTCGACCAACACACCGCCCATACCAAAGGCGACAAGCTTGCCGAAGGTGGCATCGGTGGTGGCTCCGACTATGAGCTCGTGCCCGCCCGAGCACATCTGCTGGACGAGAACGCCGTCGATCCGGGCGCTTTGGTCGTAGGCTCGAGCCGCCGCAGTGACCTCCGCGAACGCAGCTCGCAGCGCGTCCGCGTCCGCGACACCCACCCGAACGCCGCCGGCTTCGGTCTTGTGGAGGATGTCGGGTGAGACGATCTTGGCCACCACCGGGTAGCCCATCGCGTCGGCCAGCGCCACGGCTTCGTCGGCGGTGCTGGCGACGCCCTCGGCAGGCGTGGGAATCCCGTATGCCTCGCACACCGAGCGGGCCTCCTCGACCGACAGGGCGAGACGCCCGTCTGCCGCGGCCCGATCGAGCACCTGGCGCACCTGAGCCCTATTGCCTGTTTCCTGCATCCGTCTTCCTCCTCATAAGGACCGCTCTCCCGGCCTCCCGTCTCCCTTCGACCGGGCGTCACCCCGCTCGCTGTCCCGAACTACGACCCGGGCGACCTCAGTCAGATCACCCCATCGCCGCGCAAGCGCTCGACCTCTTCGCCGTCCAGCGTGAGGACGCTTGTCAGCACCTCGCCGGAGTGCTCGCCGAGAAGCGGGGAGCGCTCGATCTCTACGGGCGAGTCCGAGAGCCGAAGCGGGCAACCCACCGTCAGGTAGGTCCCGCGCTCGGGATGGTCGACCTCGACGATCATCCCGCTCTTGCGCAACGACTGGTCAGCCACCAGGTCCTCAGTGTCGAGGATCGGTCCGCAGGGGACGTTGATGGCGTTGAGCTGCTCGTAGACGTCCCACTTCTCGTGCTTCATGCTCCACTGCTCGACGATCCCAAAGACCTCTTCGAGGTGGGACACGCGCGCCTCGGGTGTGACCCAGGCGGGATCCTCGATCAGGTCCTCACGCCCTATGAGCGCCATGAGCGGGGCCCACACCTGAGGCTGGATGATCACGTACGCGTAGTCGTTGGGACCACCTGGCTTGCATCGGACGGCCCAGCCCGGCTGACCACCCCCCGAGGCGTTGCCAGATCGGGGCACGAAACCGCCGAAGCTCTCGTTGGGGTACTCGCCGAGCGGTCCGTGCGCGAGCCTTTGGTGGTCTCGGATCTTCACCCGGCACAGGTTCAACACACTGTGCTGCATAGCCACCTGTACCCGTTGGCCCCGTCCCGTCCGCTCCCGCTGGTAAAGGGCGGCCAGCAGCGCGGCGACCAGGTGCACCGCCGTTCCCGAGTCCCCGATCTGGGCACCCGTCGAGGTCGGTGGCCCATCTTCGAACCCTGTTGTCGACATTGCGCCGCCCATAGCCTGGGCGATTGTCTCGTAGGCCTTTGCGGTCTCGTAGTCACCTGGGCCAAAGCCCTTGATGGAGCCGTAGATGAGGCGTGGATTTAGCTCGTGGAGGTACTCCCAGGTAAGTCCCTGGCGGTCGAGGGCGCCAGGGGCGAAATTCTCGACCATGACGTCTGACACGGCCACCAGCCGCTCGAATATCTTCCGCCCCTCCGGACTCTTTATGTCGAGGGTGAGGCTCCGCTTGTTCGAGTTGAGCATCGTGAAGTAGAGGCTGTCCACGTCGGGGACGTCCCGCAGCTGCTGGCGGGTGACGTCTCCGCGCCCGGGCGGCTCGACCTTGATCACATCCGCGCCGAGCCACGCCAGCATCTGTGTACAGACCGGGCCTGCTTGCACGTGTGTCATGTCCACCACCCGTACACCTTCGAGCGCCTTCTCGTTGCCGTTCATGACTCCCCGGTTAGGTTCAGCGGCAGCACCGCTCCTGTCTCCATCTGTACGATCACTCGAGCCCTATTTGTACATGGTCTGGTTCAAGGTGCCCGGCGCGAACGCGTCCGGGTCGACCCATACGTTCACGAGCGACGGGAGACCCGACTCGCGCGCCCGTTCCAACGCGGGTCGGATCTGCGCGGGATCACGGACCTCCTCGCCGTAGCCGCCCAGCATCTCGGCGAACCGTGAGTAGTAGACGTCGCCGAGCTTGTTGCCTACCTCGCCCCGCTCCGGTCCGTACTTTTGGATCTGGCCGAAGCGAATCTGGTTCATGTAGGAGTTGTTGCCGACGACACCGACGAAGGGGAGGTCGAACCGCATCATCGTCTCGAAGTCCCAACCCGTGAGGGAGAAAGCCCCGTCCCCGAAGTAGCAGAGGACCTCCCTGTCCGGCTGCGCGAGCTTCGATGCCATCGCGAAGCCGATACCGACGCCTAGGGTGCCGAGCGGGCCGGGATCCATCCAACAACCCGGCCGTCGTGGCTGCACGACGCCGCCGGCAGTGGTGACCACGTCCCCCCCGTCGCCGATGTAGACGGTGTCCTCGGTGAGGAACTGGTTCAGCTCGTGCGCGAGGCGGAGAGGGTGGATCGGGGTCGCGTCCGAGAGCAGCTTCGGCAGGCGGGCTGCCTCGAGGCGCTCCTCTTCGGCTCGCAGCTCTTCGAGCCACACCTTGCGATCGGTCGCGCCGTTGCGCGCCCGACCCGACGCCGCCTGGGTCACAGCAGCCATGATGGCTCCCACGTCGCCAACCAAGCCGAGACTGATATCGCGGTTCTTTCCCACAGTTCGGTAGTCCATGTCGATCTGGACCACGGTGGCGGCGGCAGGCAGGCGCTTGCCGTAGGCCATCCGAAAATCGAACGGGGTCCCCACGATCACGATCACATCTGCGTGGTCGAATGCGTACCGACGTGTCTGGTGGAAGTGGTGCGGATCTCCGGGGGGAAAGGTGCCCCTGCCGGCGCCGTTCATGAAGGCGGGAACATTCAGGGTTCGGCACAGCTCGATAGCTCTCTCTGCCCCCCGGCAGGTCCACACCTGGGTCCCGAGCAGCACGCACGGACGCTCGCTCTTTATGAGGAGATCGGCGAGCCGCTCGACGTCCGCCGGGTCGCCGACGCTCGCGGTCGAAGCCCTGTAGTGGCCTGGGGCAGGGATCCTGGCTTTCGAAAGGGGCACCTTGCGGTCCAGCACGTCTCGAGGGATCTCCAGGTAGACGGGGCCCGGAGCGCCGTGGTAAGCCTCCCGGAAGGCCATGGACACCATGTCCGCCACCCGCTCGGTCGTAGGAACCGTGGCCGCGAACTTGGTTATAGGTGCCAGCATGTCCACGTGGGGCAGATCCTGCAGGGAACCCATCTTGTGCTGGTCGGAGGCACCTTGGCCGCCGATGAGCAGCATGGGGCTTTCCGCCCGGAAGGCGTTGGCAACTCCGGTGATGGCGTCGGTCGTGCCCGGACCCGCCGTGACGACGGCGCAGCCGGGCCGTCCGGTCACCCGTGCGTATCCGTCGGCGGCATGCGCGGCTACCTGCTCGTGCCGGACGTCGACGATCTTGATGTCCTCGTCGATACAGCCGTCGTAGATGTCGATGATGTGGCCGCCACACAACGTAAAGATCGTGTCGATGCCCTCGGCCCGGAGCGCCTTCGCCACGAGGTGGCCGCCAGAGATGGTCTCGTCGGCATCCATCGGTGGTCCTCCGGTGCTCGGGTTGTCGCTCATTTATCTCCCTACCTCCGGCCGAGCCGCCGCCCAATGCCTTCCGACCGGGGCAGGACTGGGACTTGGCGTGTGGCGTTGTGTATACCAGAACGCTTCGAGGGCTTTTATACTCCCTGCAGGCTCCTGGCGCAAGGGATACGGTGCGCTCCTTGCCCGGCAAGGAGCGGGATCATCTCCCCGGGGTTGGCGTCCGCAGGCGGCGCTTCCCCGCGGTTGGCGTCCGCAAGTGGCTCCTCCTACCCGACGACGTCGGCAGAGCAGTTCCCGAGGAGATAGCGAGGGCCGCTGCCGAACCGGGCGGCGCCATCGGACGGGTTGTAGAGAGCGCACTTCTCGAGCGAGAGGCACCCGCATCCGATACAGGAAGACAGCTGCGCGCTCAGAGCCTGGAGCAGGGAGATTCGCCGGTCGAGATCTTGCCTCCAAGTGGCGGACAGCCGCGCCCAGTCGGCCGCCTTCGGGGTGCGATGGTCTGGCAGGAGCGAGAGGGCTTGCGCTACCTCCTCGAGAGAGAGCCCGACCTGCTGAGCGATACGGATGAAGGCGACACGACGCAGGACGTCGCGCTTGTACCGGCGCTGGCCCCCTCTGCTCCGCAGCGACGCTATCAGTCCGCGGGATTCGTAGAAGCGCAGAGCCGACGACGACACCCCAGTCCGGGCGGCGACGTCGCCGATCGCGAGATAGCCCTCCATCTCTTGCCTCCTGCTTCCTTGACTTAAATATTACTTTAAGTATTACCCTGACGTCATGGCAACCCACACGCGATCGGACAACCCCCTGCACGGCTTGGATGTGTCCGACGTCGTCGATGAGTACCGGCGCCGCGACCTCGCTCGCTTGAGCGATCAGCTGCTGGTCTCACTGGCAGCTCAGATAATTGGAGTGCCGCGCGCAGCGATCGCGGACGAGCGGTACTCCTTCGTCCTGCACTCCCCGCTTGAGCTGATGGCGCGCGGCGCCCTGCTGCCGTACGTCGCCCCGGGCGAGCGCGAGCGGTCCCGGCTGCGCATCGTCTGGCTCGCCGGGAGCTACGAGTCGGGCGGTCCCCCATTGCCCGGCGCGCCTGCGCGACATTTCGACTCGCTCTCCGGCGCGGCCGCCGCCCTGGTCGACAGCATCAATCACGAAGATCTCGACGGCGTGGACGCCGCAGCGTCCTGGCTCGACAGACGAGCTCGCCCCGATCAGCTGATGGCAGTCCTCGCCGAGGAGACACTCGACCGGCTGTCTGCGGCCGGGCACGGGAACATCTACCTGGCACTCCTCACTCGCACCCAACCACGCGGGCTGCCGTCGCAGATGCTTCGCCATCTCGCCCGCGAGCTCGCCAAGCGACCCAGCAGGCGTGTCGAGGTTCCTGCGGCCCGGTCAACTTCGGACTCGAGGGCGCCGACTCGGCTGTACGACTCTCTCGTCGCGACCCGCGTGATTGGTCCCGCGCCCTATGGAGGCATCGCGGCGATGGTCGAACACGCCCAGGAACACAGCGCGCTAAGCGGTCTCCTAGGTGACGACGGCAGCTTCGCTGCCCCCGAGGTGACTCCATCAGAGCTCGTGGGATTCGCTGCCCATGCGATGCTCCAGGGACCGTCGTCGGCGGCCCCATACGGATGGACGCACTGCCTCACCCTGGCCCAGGCAGCGCTCGTCGTCGGGCACGCCTGCTCCAGACCTCTGCGGGCCATCTATGTCGCCTGTGCCTACATGGCCGCGCACTGGGCCAGCTTCGGCCAAGGCAGCGTCGCCTGCGACTGGGTCCCAGAGCCCGTCAAGGAGAGCGTCGCGGAGGCGATGCAGATGGGCCCCGAGCACGCCGCAGCGGCCGCCTGGCACGCGCCGAGCGGCGCCGCCACGATCACCTTGCTCGCCACTTCCGCCGCACGTGCCCACGACGCCCATCTCGTGAAGTACACCCTGGCATGCCTCGACGCGGCGGCCGCCGATCAGGACCACGCCGCGCTCTACCTCGCAGCCGCGGCCCATCTGCACGCCTGGTGGCTCCAGAACCCGGATCCCTCTGACCCACTCCGCAACAGCTGACGGCGCGGGCGGCTCGCGCTCACCTCATTTCACCGCGCCGGCGAGCATGCCACGGACGAAGTAGCGCTGAAACGCCAAGAAGACGATGAGGGGGACGACGATGGAAACCATCGACCCCGTCGAAATGATCCAGAAGTTGTTTGCGAGGGTACGCTCCTGGTCGTACAGGAACAAGGTGAGCGGTACATGTGGATCACCTCCTAGAAACACCAGCGCCACAAGCAAGTCATTCCACACCCATATGAACTGAAAGATTGCCAACGACGCCGCGGAGGCCACGCCTAGAGGGACCACGACCCGGCGAAACAGCAACCACTCACCAGCTCCGTCGATACGGCCGGATTCTATCAGTGCCATGGGGATACCGGTAAAGAAGTTGCGCATCAAAAAGACGCCAAATGGCAGCCCAAATGCCACGTGAAAGATCACGACACCGGTGATAGTTCCAAATGGATTCCAACCGGTGAGGTTTCCCAGGTCCCTATAGAGTGAAGACACCGGAATGAGCGCTACCTGGAGCGGCACGACCATCAGGCCGACGATAGTCAGAAAGACGGCATTGCGACCCCGCCACCGCCCGAACACGATCGAATACGCCGTGAAACTCGAGATAACAGTAACAAAGAATGTCGCCGGGATGCTGATCTCGAGCGATGTCCTGAGCGAGTCGAGGACACCTCCCGGCGCGAAGCCCGACGGCACCCCACCGCCGAGTGACGTAGACAGCCCGCCGGAGAAGAGCTCCTTGTAGTTGGCGAGCGTAAGCTGGGAGGGGGCGATGAAGACCTGCCACCACCCAGACACTTCGAAGAGCCCGGCTGGGCGGAACGAGATGATCAGCATGGACACGCTCGGTACGAGCCAGAACAACGCGATCATGCCCAGCACTATGTTGATGATCAGTCGCGAAGGCCTGAATCGCCGCAGGAGCCGCATTGAGCGCCGGACCGCCGATGGCGTCCCGCCGATGGCAGAAGCCGTCATTTTCCACTGATCCTTTTCAGGTTGAACAGCATCGCGGGGACGACGAGTATGAACAAGATGACCGCGAGCGCGCTCGCGAGACCGGTATGGACGCCACCCCCGAAGCCCAGGTAGTAAACGTCGGATGCGAGGGTGCTGGCCTGGCCCCCTGGTTCGGAGGCGTCGATGCCAAGATTGATGACGATATCGAAGACCTTGAGCACGGTGATGACCATGGTCACGAACACGACGGTCAGCACCGGAGCCAACATGGGCATCGTGACGCGTCGGAAGGTCTGCCACTCGGTGCCCCCGTCCACCCTGGCCGCCTCGAGCGTCTCGCGGTCGAGTGCAGCCAGCCCGGCTGCGACGATCACCATCGTGAAACCCGCCCAGATCCACAGATACGCCAGGATCATTGAGATGTCGATGAGCGGTACGCTGAGCAGCGCCTGCGCCGTCTGGCTGAGACTGCTGGTGGGAGTCACCGACTGCGGCCCGAGCCAGAACGTGCCGGTATAGCCCGGCTGGAAGTTGGATGCCTCGATCGCCACTCGAAACGCTCCCCCGCCGACTTTCGGGAAGCTGAACTGCCCATTGGCCGATGTCGTCGTGGTAGCTACAGACTTGCCGGCGCTGTTGAGCAACTCGAGGTGCAGGTTGGGAAACCCACCCTCACCCGGGAGCACGGCAGAGGTATCGGTCGGGTTGGATGCCGAGAAGTCCCGCCATACCAAGCCGGATATCGCCCCCGCCGAGGCGACGGGCTTGCGGGCCGGACGGGCTCCGAGCACCGTCAGCGTGGCCGGGCTGATACCGGTCAGGCCCATGCGTATCGTTTGGCCGGCGTCCACCCTAGCGGTGCTCTCGATGGTTCCACCTGGACCGGCGACCGCGCCGCTCGTGGCAAGTGAAGCCGCCGTCTGGCCGGCTGCCAGTGGGTAGGCGCCGGGCGGGTGAAACCAGTCGTCTACCGTCTGGATTATCGCGTTCATGACTCCGACGTGCGGATCGAGCTGGAAGATCTGTGTAAAGACCAGGGACGAAGCAGTCACACTGAAGACAACTGGCAGGAAGATGACCGTCTTGAACGCGGTTGACCACCGAATGCGCTCGGACAACACCGCAAGCACCAGGCCTAGCACTGTCACGACGAGCGGAAAGACGACGACCCATATGACATTATTCCGTAAGGCAATGAGTGTATCGGCAGTCGAGAACAGGGACCTATAATTGGAGAACCCGACCGGCCTTGTATCAGTTCCGTTATAGAAGCTGTAACGGACGGTTTCGATAGCAGGATATATAACTATTGCCACAAGTAGGATCGCGCCTGGCACCAGAAATACAAGGGATCTCAGATGCTGGACGATGCCGATCCTGCGCCCAGATCTGGCTCCGGACCCATCGTCGATCGGGGCTTCTTGTGGAGAGACGACTACTGCCATCTTCACCGATCTTTCGACGAAGGACCGGGGCATGGCCTGAACGAGCCAACCACGCCCCGGTCCTTTATCCGAGGACTATCGCTCCTGTTACGGAGCGGACTGCCAGCTAATGACCCAGCGCCGCGGTGGCCTGAGCTTGCATCGTCTTTTCGATCGAAGCAATACTGCCTTTACTGGGGTTCTTCACGAAGTTGAGCATGTCCTGCCACATACTTGGCTCCCAGCTTCCTTGCAGGTCGTCGAGGCTGAAGACAAAGCTCGTGGCAGTCTGCAGTTCGTGCGCGTCAGCTCTCGTGACCGCGTCGGGATAAGACGAGAGTGGCACCTTCTTGTTAGGTGATGCGAACCCACCGAGGTGTGCCCATATCTCGCCGGCCTCGGGACTACCCAGGTATTTGACAAGCGCCTTGGCTGCCGCCGTGGGCTTGAGCAGCATCGCCACGTCCCCAGCACCTTGGATTGCGGAGTTGTTCCTCGTGTCGCCGGCCGGGGCGGGAAACGGGAAGAAGTTGTAGCAGGGGGTGTCAGCGGGGTTGGCCGTACACTTTTTGCCGCCCGCTCCCTTGGTTCCCGCCGTGTAGTTGGTGGAGTTGGCAGTGATCTCGGAGACGACGAAGTCCGCCTCGATCACCATGGCCGCCTGCGGCATGGTTCCCACCTTGGGGAAGACCTTGTCCACACATTCGGGGTAGCCGTTGGAAAGAGCTCCTTTCGTCCCGCCGAGCAGGTAGGCGGGGTGGCCAACCAACTGGGCAAGGGTGTCGAAGGCCCTCGTCACAGTCGGACTCGTCCACGCGATGTTGTGGGCGGCCAGCTTGTTGTAGTCGACCGCGCCGGCAGTCTTCAGGTACACGTTCTGCCAAAGGTCCGCCACTGGCCAACCGATGTCGGTGCAAAGGGAGAACGGTGAGATTCCCGACGCCCTCAGTGTCGCCGCGTCAGCGAGCATCTGTTGCCACGTCTTCGGCGTGGTCTTGATGCCAGCCGCTGCGAACTCAGCAGGGTTGTACCAGACCGTGTTCTTGTTCGCGCCCTTGAACCAGACGCCGTAAAGCTTGTGATTATAGGTGACGAGGTTGTTCCACGCTGCTCCGTAGTCGGCGGTCTCCTTCCCGATGACCGGCCCGAGCGGCTGGATGGCCCCTTTCTTGGCCAACGCGAGCACCGTCCCAGGGTCCGGCACGAGGGCTACCTGGGGAGGGGCTCCGCCCGCGACCGCGGCATCGATCGCGGTGTCCATGTTGCTTCCCTTGCCGCTGTAGTTCACTTTGACGCCTGTCTGGGCTTCAAACGGTGCCAACACGGCCTCGAAGTCGTTCTGCTCGGTACTCGTCCATTCGGCCCAGATGGACAACGAGCCCCCGATGTGCGCGGGGTTCGGCTTGAGGGCCGGAGCGCGTGTGGTCGCTGCAGAGCTGACGACCGCCGTTCCGAGCATCATCAGCCCAGCGATACCTGCCACCGAGACGACCTTCAATGTCCGCCATGCCGCTGGCCGTCCGCTTGACTTGGAGATCGTCAGATCTCCCCGCTTAGACGTTGACTTCATAATCTCCCCTGTCCTTTCTCTTGTCGACTCCCGGCTGCCAAGTACCATCGGTCCGCGCACTCATAGCTGGTCTTCCGGCGCGGGCCGTCTGGTCGCGCCGGCGGGCGGACGGAGGAGCGCCGCGAGCACAACGGCGCGTCGTCCGTCCCTGGGGGCAGAGCACCGGGGCTGGTGGCCGGCCGGATCGGAAAGCGGTCGGTCGTCGGGCGGTCCCCTGCGAGACGTGAGGCCGGTCGCTCGTGGCCGCACTACGCTCCGACTCCCCAGCTCTTTTCTCGTCGTCATTGACAAGCCCCACCCACTTCCGATGCCTATCGCTGCCGAGGTCGAGCTCGCGCTCGCGCAGGCCCTGGCACGGTATCGCCAGTAATGGCCAGAGCGCAAGGGCGGTCGCCGATCTTGTTCGGCCTCACTGTCCCCTCCTTGTGGCTCCGGCGCCCGCCATCCGCGGCGTGGCCTGGGCCCCATCGCATCCGCAGCGCCTCCAGCTCCCGGCACCGCATCGTCGCGCGTCGGTGAGAGACCACGGCGAGAACAACGGTTTGCCGACGATGTACGACGTGGCGCGCCCTGGGGCCTGTCCATTGCAACGGCCTCACGCGCGCTAAACGACCTTGGCAGACTTTGCCCTGAGACCCGAGCGCCGGTCCTGGTTGCCATCGCGGCTTTCGGCTATGTCCCAGATGTGACGGCCCGGAGCCTGAGCTCGGGCTCGACGGCAACGATCGGGTTTCATCTGGTCGACCGAGCTCAGGAATCTCTCGTCGCCGGCCAACGCAATGTTGCGGGAAAGCACGAGGACGGCCTCTTCCAGCACGACAAGGGAGATGCTGGGCGGCACCGACGCGCGCGCGAGGAGTGCTCGATCTCGGTCCCTCAGCGGTGCGTCGCGACCGGGATCGACGACATCGTCTTCTCCCGCTTCACGCGGCCCGCTCTCACGACAGTCCGCCAGCCCGCGGACGAGCTCGGGTCTTTGACGATCGGGACGATCCTCGACGCCATTCGCGGAAGCTTGCGGCAGGTGCGCGACCTCGTGCTGCCGACTGAGCTCGTGGTTCGCCAGAGCTGTGGCTGCTTACGCCCACTCAACCGGCGGACGCGGCAGCAGGAATTCGACCAGCTGCTGCGACGAGCCCGAGGAACTCGCGAACGTGGAGACCTCGTCGGCCACCTCGGTTACCTCGGCGAGGAAGCTCTCATGGGCGCCCTGGGCCGGGTCCTCGACTGTCGACTCGGCGTAAAGGACGACAAAGCGAGCAAGGCGCTGATCGGGTTTCTTTCTGAGCACCCGCCCCATCCGCTGGATCATCTGGCGACGTGAGCTGCTGGCAGCAAGGATGATTGCGAGGTCCGCCTCGGGGACGTCGATGCCTTCGTCGAGCACGTTCGGCGCCGAGATCACGGTGAGCTCACCGTCGCGGAAGCGCCGGAGCACTTCGCGGCGATCCCCCATCGGGACATGGGAGTGGACGACACCGGCCCGCAGGCCTCGAGCAGCCAGGACCGATTGCACACGCTCGGCGACAGCTATGGAACGCGTGAACACGATCGAACGGGCGGCCGCCGCCAGGGCGGGTGCCAGCGCGCGAGCGGTTCGGATCTTGGCGGGCGTATCGGCCAACAGGCGACGGCGCTCGATCAGAAGGCCAAGGTACGCGCGGGCTTCGCTGGCACCGTCCGCTTCGGCTCCGGTGCCAGCTGCCAGCAGCTTCAAGGCCCGGATGAACTGGGCGAAGGAGTCGGTCGGCAGCTCGTAGTGCTCCATCAACCTGACGAGGCGGACACCCAGATCTGCCGTGATGTCGTCGTAGCGAGATCGCTCTTCCGACAGCAGGGCGACACCGACCAAGGCAACGCAAAAGCGTGCGGTGACTCCGTCGTCGACGGCCCGCCGGTACCCCATCTGAAAGCACGTGCGGCCGAAGTAGGGCTGCAGCCAGTCGAGGTGCCCGTCGTCGTCGCGCGCGTAGGTCGCACTCAGACCGAGCCGGCGCTCGAAGCGCGGGTCGAGCACGAGGCGGTTCATCGGGCTTGCATATCGATGACACTCGTCGGCAACAAGCAGCCCACCGCGGCGGCTCACGCCGAGATCGGTCTCCCGCAGGCTGTTCACCACAGCGACGACGACGTCGTGATCGACAAAGCTCGCAGTCTCACCGCCACCGAGACACCCGATCGAGTAACCCGGCGGGACAAGGGGCGACACGTGGCGGCGCCACTGATGCATCAAGTCTACCGTCGGGACAACCACGAGCACGTGGCCTCTGTCGCCCAACTCGTCGACCGCCGACGCAATCCCGAGCATCGTCTTGCCCGACCCGGTGACCGCTTCGACTACTCCCCGGCGCTGCGCGCAAGCCCAGTTGTCGAGAGCGTCGCGCTGCCACTCATAAAGGCGCGAGCGGTCAAACCTGAGTGGCGCGTTCTTGGCCGTTCGGACCACCGGCGGCGCGCCGGGCCGATCATCGGCGACGAACCACCACCTCGGCGGCTCCTCCCGGTCGCATCGAAACCCCTCCCGGCCGTCGAACAGCGCCAAGGTGATCCGCTTCACGCCCCGGGATGACTTGTCTGCACGCCCGTCGACCCCGAGCGCGGACGCGAGCTCGGCGACAGTTAGGCCGGGCCGCTCCGCAAGCACGGCGCGGATGTCGTCGACAAGCACATCCTCACTCTCCGCTGCTTGGCTCGGCGTTCCACCAACTCGCGGGAGGATTCGCATTCGGCTCTGCGTCCTCAATGAAGGTTCCGCGGGCGTCGCCGGTGACAGAGTCAGGGCCAGGACCCTCTAAATCTGCATCTTCGCTCAGATCCACCACGAGGGTACCGGCCTCGATCTCAGGTTCGTAGGTCGGGTCGAGGCGTCGTAGATCCCACTCGTTGATCCACGCCCGCACGTACTGGCGCATACGGTTGGACGGCAGCCGCTCGAGACCGGACACCGGAGGTGGGTCCCAGCCGAAGGCTTCACCGTGAATCTCCCGCAACCGGCTGTAGGTGCGGTCGAGCTCCTCCTGGGCAGGGGGCTGAAGCTTTACCTGTTCATGGCCGATGATGCGCATCCCCGTCTCGGCCAGGGACGCAAGCACCTCGTCGGTGGCAGATCCGCTCGCACGCAATCTCTGGGGAATGAGCACGTTGTCGTTCTTTCCCACAAGCACTTGGGTCTCATAGTCGTCGACCGTGGCGAACACGGCACCAATAGGCGCACCGGGATCGTCGCGATCTCCGCGAACCCAGCGAGCAATCTCCGCATACGACCTCGCGCGCTGATTGATGCTGTAACGGCCGATCAGCTCGACCTCGTCGAACAGGACGATCCAACCTCTAAAGCCAGCCGCCCGTACAAGCCTCGACAGGAAGCGGAACCGCTGGCGCGACAGATCCGCCTCCCGCACACCCGCGATCCGATACGAAGAGCCGGCGCCGTGCTCACGAAGACGGCGCCGGATATCTGGCACCGAGAGCTTGTCCCCGGCCCAGAACCTGATGATGCGGTCCGAAAGCTCCTCGTCACCATGGGCGTACTCATAGAGGTAGAGAGTGGCGGCAAACTGCTTGTCCACCGGCGCATCGTCTCCGTGCACCCACCGATAGATATCGCGATACTCCGGAGAGTCGAGATCGATCGCCGCGGTGATCTCGTCGATTGCCGACCCAGCACGGCCGGGCACCCGGGCTTCGTCGATGGCGGCTCTGAAGACCTTGGATGGGTCATGCAGTGGTGTCTCCTTGGAGATGGTCACCTTCGAGACCACGAAAGACTCGCTGAGCGCGATGTTCGCTAGGTGCTCGAGCACGTGGCTCTTGCCGCTGCCCCAGCCACCACCGATAACGACGGCCCTGGCACTGGGCCGAGACGATGAGGTGACAAGTGAGGCCGCGACTCCTGACGGGGGAGCAAAGGAGCCGTCTCCCCGAGAACCAATCTCGTCCAGGATGCCGGCAAAGCGATCCTCCACGCCGATCTGCATCGAGCCGAGCTCGACAACGGCGTCCCGGTTCGGTACACCGGCCCGCAAAGCTTCAAGTGCCCGGCGCGCCCTTACCCCCCGCGAGGTCTCGATCGTCACACGACCACCGCCTCGCGGCCGATCCGGACGAGGGAGGAGAACGGATTGTCACGGCGGCGGTCTCTTATCTCGTCGAAGATACGCAGCTTCAAAGCCTGATAGGCATCGAGGCCCCGAAGCTCGTCGCTAAGCAGCTCCGGAGCCGCGATCACGAGCACGAAGCAGCGGGCGAGCTCGTCGGTGCTGTCGATCAGCTGGCGCAACACTTCGTATGCGTCGAGCAGCCCGAGCCTCGTGTAGTACTGACCCACCCGCTCTTCGACAGGTGGTCGCCGCGCGACGCCAAGACGACGGGCGTCGATCACGACGAGCAGTCCCGCGTGTCCGTTCGTTGCCAGCCAGTGCGGCAGTGAGAAGAGCATCTGGCGGGCGTTGTGACGGGCGATCCTGCGGTAGATGAGGGACGACTTGAGCGCCGACATCTGGCGGAGGTCCCCGCGCAGCCACTCCAGGAGAGCGGTGTGCTCGGCGTCGCTCACCTGTCCAGTGCGAAAAGCCGCCTGGCACAAGCGCAGCATGGCCATGCGGAACTCCTGCACCATGTCGAAGTCCTTGAAGATGCGCCGCTGCAGCTCCCGGTCGACGTCTCTCTTGAGCTCGCGGGTATCGGTCCGGTAATGGGCGGCCAGCACATCAAGCGTCGGGACGTCATCAGTCGGCGGAGGAAAGCCAGCCGCAGCCGTCGCGCCACGAAGCGCAGTGGCCGCCAGCCCATCCCAATCGATCTGTCGAGCCACTTCGAAGAAGATCTGCTCGATGAGGTGCACGCGGGTCGTGGCCGCGTCCAGCACTGCGACCTCGTAGCCAGAGTCCCTGCCTTGCGCGACTGCCTCGTCTCTAAGGCTGGGCGCCGCCAAATCGTCAGCCACCGCGAACTTGACGGCGCATCCTCCGCGGTCGACATAGCCGCGGAGGTACTCCCGACCAAGAAAGCTCGCGTACTCCTCCGGCCCTATCATGCCCCGGGCTCCTCGAAGCTGATACCGGCGTAGTCCTTCGCCTGCCCGTTGCGGGTGACAGTTCGAAGCACGCCGCCCGATCGCGTGAGAGCACTCGCGGGAAGGCTCATCTTGCGGCCCTTCTTCGTGGTGACGTGGCCACTCTGGTCGAGCAGGTAGATGTCACGGGCAAACTCCGGTCGCGTGTACTCTCGGGCGCTCCCAGGCATGATCGTGAGCACGTTGTAGACGTCCACGAGTTTGGCGGCTGCGCCTGGTCGCATCGATTTGGATGCGATGACAAAGTCGTACGCGAGGGCGAGCGACTCGATGAACGATTCGTGCTTGAATTTGGGCTCGCGCCGCTGCGCGGCGCTGAGCGTTGCGACCACGACCGAGGGCCGGATGCGGCGATCCTTCTTCTTGTCGATCACCACCGAGGAGTCCCCAGACGACACCTGCACTATGACCGGGTAGCAGAGGATGCGGTCATCGGACTCGAAGGCTTTCACTCCCTCCTCGGCCGCGGCCGCCAGCAGCTCCTTTGCGTACTCGCCAGAGAAGAACCAATCCTCGACGTCAAAGCGCCACCCGTGCCTCAACTGGTCCGCCGCCACGACGACGTCTGCAGCCAGCTGCTGAGCCGCGGCGAGAACCTGCGGTAGGTCTCGGACCGTCCCGTTCTCTGCAGCCGCCTTGGCCCGCTTTGCCACACGCGTCAAAGAGGCAGCCGCCTGCAGCAACGCGGTGGCTTCGGACTCGAGGGCGGCGAGGGCTCCTTCGAGACTGCCGTGGTGCGTCGTGGGCCCGTCAATCATTCTTGTTCTCCTCATGTGCTATGGATAGTTCAAGCGTGCTCGAAGCTGTCGGAGGCTCGTGATTGCCAGCTACGAAAGACGCGGCGTCGCCTTGCGCAGGCGCGGATTGCAGTTCGACGACCACCTCACCTTCGAGCGCGAAGCCGAGCAACAAGACGTCGCCGAGACGGGCCCCGACCCCCATCGCGACGGGGCGAAGCGGCCCCCGCGAGGGCTCCGGTCCGTCATTGGCGAGCATCACCGGCCCAAATCGGCTCGAGAACGTGCGCCGATGTTGGAAGCCTATATCGAGAGCGCGCACCAGATCTTCGGGTACCGACGAGTCAGCCCCGCGCATCAGATCGGAATCGACCGTCACCACCAGCCACGCTCGGCCGGGGGCAGCGCCCTGCGCTTCGACTATGACGGTCTCGGGATGGGAGGAGCCAGTAGCGGGATGATCGGGCGCGAGCATCGCCATCCCCGGGAGACCCAGCTGCTCCCCGAGATCTGCTCTTGGTGTAAGAAGCTGAGCCCCGGTGGTGAGCTCTGCTTGCGGTGCCGGCACGCGAGCGACGAAGCCTTCGGTCGCCTGACGGTGGGACCTGGCTCTGTCGGAACGCTCGGATGCTCGCTTCGCGACCTTGGCAGTCGGGCCGGTCGGCCAGCTCGACAGTTCGTGGGCGTCTTTCGCAGCTCGCCGGAAGCGGCGAGCCCGAAGCGCGCGCTCCACCTCCCCTTGCGCGACCCTGCGCCCTGCGCGACCTAGGAGCTCATGACACTCGTCGGCTCTGAGGGCCCGACCATGAGCATCGAGCAACCGTTCGAGGACATCGACAAGGGGTCCTGACAGCAAGACAGCGACGTCATCGTCGACGACGACGGCACCGCAAGCCTCGAGCCACGAAGTGACGGCTCCGTCATTGACGCCGAGAGCTCTCAACTCACCTGAGAGCGCGACGAGAGACACGACGCCCCCGTCTTCGGAGAGCACCTCTTTGGTCCGCGCCACGACTTCGTTCGGTCGCACGCCAATCCAACCCGGGCAGCGAGCGACCGGCTCGAAGGGACCGGCAAGCCAGAGCACCAACGCTGCCGCCTCCGAACTCGCCCCATTCGAAGCCGCCGGGCCAAGTCCGTGCAGCGCCAACTCGTCATCGGCCGTACGCCGTGGCGTCACCCTGCCAAGCGAGCACCCAACGCGCCGGACCAACCACCCAAGGGGTGCGGGAGCCGCGGCGAGCTCTTCCCGCACCTGCGCGGCCGCACGCTCCCGCCGCTGGGCCACCCGAGTGGAAGTGATACCGAGCTCTGCTGCCAGCTCCACCAAGCTTCGAGAAGCCTCGCAAGCAAGCTCCGTGCGAACGAAGATCGATCGGTCCAGATCGTCGCTGATACCACTTATAAGCTGGCAGATCGCTCCGGCATGCACCAGCGCCCACGGAGCGGCACTGGCAAGGATCCGCCGAGCCGTAGCCGCGATCTGATAGTGATCGCCGAGATACTCGGCGGTGGCACCAGGAGATGCGAGAGGTGGCGATGTCGCCGCGGAAACTGCCGATTCCAGCAGCGCCTCGAGCACCGGCTGTTCGGGGCGGCGTCGTTCGTGCCAAAGAAGGACCGCCAGATCGCTCGCGTCGTTGTCTTCGACGGTGGCGCCGAGCCCTATCAAGCTCCTCTCAAGACAGGCACCGAGGATGGTGACGGACCCCGCCGGCCCAAGATCGGGCACCGCGAGAAGCTGCGCCACGGTGATGCCCAGAAGCTCCGACCACCGCTCGTAGCCTGCTCGCCCCAGCCGTGCCCTTGCGCGCTGGTCGAGACTGCGCGGACCGAGACAGCCATCGGGCACGAGCCGGGCGGGCGGGAAAATCTCGCGCAAGGCGCGCTGATTGAGAGACTGTCGATCCCAGCCGAGGCCGAGAGCACTCTCGAAGTAGCCCCGCAGCTGCTGGCGCCGCTTGGGTTCAGTGACGTCACCCAGCTCAGCGCGAGAGAGCGGGTCAGGGTGGCTCATGTCCCCTTCGGTCTCGAGCTTGACCATGAGGAGGTCGCGGCCCTCGCCGCTGAGCGCGTCGCCAGCGGCGAAGGCGTCAGCGAAACGAAACGATTGAGCGCAATCTCGCGCTGGCCCGCCTGCCCCTCGCATCATCATCGTCGATGACGATACATTGCGGCTGTGTCTACAGCGGACCCGCGTCGACTAGTCGCACGGGCAATGCTTGGAGGACCCGGGTGCCTGCGGTCGTGCCGGGCATGGCGCGTGACAGGATGGCATCGTGAGCGACGTGTACGACGACCTGCCCGCAGTCGAACGACCAGATCCATTCCTGGCCCCTGACGCGGCCGACGAGGTCTCCCTTGACAGCGAGATCGACTTCGACGACGAGCAGGACCGAGATCAGCTGCCACTCGACGTGGTCGAAGCGATAGAGGCCGGGGTCCTGCTCGACGACCCCGAGCAGTGAGTCGAGGAAACCGACACGCGCGGATGACGAGCTAGTCACTCGGAAGCGCTCAGCTTGGACAGGCTGCCTCCAGCGCCGCGATGGCCGCGCCCCTCGCACCGGCCATGTCAAGGTCGGGAACCAGCCCGAACACAGCCTTGGCCGCCGACTCGGCCCGAAGTGTCGTGCTCTTCCTCACAGTCGCGAGGAACCATTCCTGGAAGGCCTCGCCCGTCTCCACGACGCCTCCCCCGACGAAGTAGGCGTCGGCGTCGAGAAGGTTCGCGGCGATGGTGAACAGCCGACCGAGAGCCGCGGCCTGCTGGCCGAATATCGCGAGGGCCATCGGGTCGCCCGCCTCGGCGTAGGAGCGGATCGCCCGCGCCGCTCGCGACACTGGCTGCACGGACGCGAGCTCGTGGTCGGCAAAGCGCGACAGGAAGTAGGGCAACAAATTGCGCTCGATACCGGTGAGCGAAGCGACGCTCTCCGCGTCGCCGGCCAGTCCGCAGTTGCACTTTGGAACCGGCTGGCCGGGCTCGAGCAGGCCCTCCAGCGGAATGCTGACGTGGCCCAGCTCACCAGCCTGGCCGCTCGTCCCCTCGACGACCCTCCCCCACTGCACGATCCCGCCCCCGAGGCCGGTCCCCACGATCGCAGACACCGACGAGCGGGTGAGCCGATCTTCGCCAAAGTGGAGGCGATGGGCGTACAGCGCCGCGGCATTGCCGTCGTTGCTGTAGATCACAGGCAGGGCCAGCCTCGCCTCGAGGTGCCCGCGCAGATCGAAACCCCGCCACCCTGGGTCCTCGAAGTTGGCGGAGCCCTCCACCGAGAGGACGCCATCGGAGCTCGCAGGCCCCGGGCTGTCGAGTCCGACGGCACATACCCGCTCTCTCGGGATCCCCGTCACGGCGAGTGCCGTTTCGAGTGCCTCCTCGAGCGCGTCCAGTCCCGCGGAGGTACCCTCCCGCACGCGGCTTGGGATCTCGACCATCTCCTCGATGAGGAACCGCCCCGAACGGTCCAGCACCGTCACGTTGTTGCACGTCCCACCGTTGTCGATGCCGACGACGACGGACTCGCCAAATCCGAGCGACCCTTTGCCTGCTGGGCTCACCGTGTTGCCACCGGCGCGTCGCTGCTGCCGACGTAGGGGCCCGCGACGAGCGGAGCCACCTCCTTCGCAACGAGTCGGAGGTGGTCGAGATCCTCGAGGTCGAGGAACTGCAAGTAGACGCGCGCGACACCCAGATCCATGTAGGTGGCGAGCTTCTCGGCCACCTCGGCGGGGCTGCCTGCGAGCCCGTCGGAGCGCAACGCCGCCACATCCCGGCCGATACGAGCGGCCCGCTGCGCGACTTCTTGCACGTTGGCCCCGCAGCAGACGACGAGAGCGACCGAGCGCAGCACAGAGCTCGGATCCCGGCCAAGCGCCTCACAAGCCGCGTCCAGCAGGCCGAACTGGCGCCCGCAGAGATCGAGCGGGGCAAAGGGCACGTTGAGCTCGTCTGCGAAGCGGGCCGCGAGGCGCGGCGTCAACCGCTGGCCGTGCCCCCCGATGATTATCGGCGGCCGAGGGTTCTGGATGGGACGTGGAAGCGCCGGGCTAGCGGCTAGTTGGAAGTGGCGTCCCGCGAAGTCGAACACATCCCCCTCCGCCGTGTCCCACAAGCCCGTGATGATCTCCAGCTGCTCCTCGAGACGCTCGAAGCGCTCCCCGAGAGACGGGAACGGGATCCCATATGCTGTGTGCTCGTCCTCGTACCAGCCTGCCCCGAGGCCGAGCTCGACGCGACCGCCGCTCATTGCGTCGACCTGCGCGACCGAGATCGCAAGCGGCCCTGGCAGGCGGAACGTGGCGGCGCTGAGCAGCGTCCCGAGCCGGATCTTCTCGGTCTCCCGGGCAAGTCCTGCGAGAGTGAGCCAGGCATCGGTCGGACCCGGCAGGCCACTCACCGAGCCCATCTTCAGATAGTGATCGGAGCGGAAGAACGCCCCGTAGCCGCACTCTTCGGCCGTCCTCGCGACGGCAAGTAGCTGACCGTAGGAGGCGCCTTGTTGGGGTTCGGTGAACACACGCAGTTCCATGGCAGGTTGTCCTAGCACCAAAGGGTCACTGGGGGACCACTCCGCAGACGCGCGTCGGTCCGCAAGCTCAAGCGAGACGGGCGAAGTCCCCCACGAGGAGGACGACCACGAGCACCATTATCGCGAGGTACAGAGCTGAGATCTGCCACCTCCACTTGTGGTCTGCCACGAAGAAGCGGCGCATGCCTTTCACGTCGAACACGAGAGCCAGAAGGCCGATCGGAATACCGATTATCGGCGTAAAGCCGGCGGCGGCACCGAGGGCCGGACCGAGTATCGGGAAGACGACATAGCCGAGCAGGCACCTCGTGGCCGAGATGAGGATCGAGGTGCTGAACAAGCGATGGGCCGCCTCGTCGGCGTGGCGCGTGGGCCGCACGTCTGGGACCCGCAGCAGCCGACGCATGACGACGTCGGCCGCCGACCGCTCCGAAAGGCCGCTTGATCCGGCGAGCACGCTCACGACCTACAGGCTAGGAGGTGGCGCGGCCCGATTCCAGCCGGGCCGGGATCCCTTGCGCCTTGTTGCCAGCACCGCCCGGTGGATGTGGCGAAGGAATTCCCTAGCGCTTTCGATCTCCATGTGTGCCAGCCGCGCGGCTCTACTCGAGGACCGAGACGCAGTCGGAGGTACACCCGGGCCGCAGGGCTCCGCCCGCCGCGAGGTCCTCGGCAGGGCGGTGGAGAACTGCCTTGGTCGGCCGCAAGGTGACCAAGTTGTCACCTTGGCCGGCGCCGATGGCGGTAACGACCTCCGCATCGACGATGAGGCTGTAGCCGCCTGGCGCAAAAGGTGGCCAGAGCAGTGCGACGAGGGGTCGGGCCGCAGCATTCGCAAGCGTCGCGTTCCCCGGGGCCGTCGCAAGCAGGTTGTCGACCCACCGGACCCCGACGCCGACGCTGTGGGGTCGTCCGTCCGGGCCGACTGTCAAGAGGTAGCCGCGCGGCCCGAACTCCTCGATGCGCTCTTGCAGCCCAGCCAACTCGACAGGGATAGTCATAGGCAAGAGCCTAGAGGCGCGAGAGGCGCCGCGCGGCGCCTGGCGGGCGGCTGGCTAAGGTGCCGTCGGTGCTCGAAACCCCCCTCGTGTCTCGCTGCCGGGTCGCCGACGGATCCGAGATCGCCGTCTACGACCTGGGCGGGGGCGGTCAGCCGTTGCTCCTGGCACACGCCACGGGGTTTCACGCGATGGTTCTCGCCGAGCTCGCCGGGTGCCTCGATTCCTACCACTGCTACGCCCTCGACTTCCGCGGGCACGGGTGCTCCCGGTCCGCCGCAGGGTGGCAGGGAGAGTGGTCGGCATTCGCGACCGACGTGCTCGGGGTCGTCGAGTCTCTCGGCCTCGAGAGCCCGTACGGCTTCGGCCACTCCTGTGGTGGCACGGCTCTGCTGCTCGCAGAGGAGAGGGTCCCGGGCACCTTCGCCCAGATCTACGGCTACGAGCCGGTGGTGCTGCCCCTCCTCGAGCCGCAACCTCCCGCCTTCGATCACCCGCTCGCCCTTGGTGCCGCCCGGCGCCGCGAGCGGTTCGCGTCCAAGGCGGAAGCGCTCGCGAACTACGCGTCCAAGCCGCCGCTCAGCTCGGTCGATCCGCGGGTGCTGAGGGCATATGTCGAGCATGGTTTCGAGAGCGAGCCGGACGGGAGCGTGCGGCTCCGATGCCGGCCGTCCGACGAGGCGATGGTGTTCGCAAACGCCACGGGCCACTACGGCTATCGCGACCTGCCAAAGGTACGGTGCCCCGTCGAGCTTGCATGCGGCGCGCTCTCGAGCGACTTCGGCGAGGACGACCTCGCAACCCTCGCGCGGCGTTTGACGTCGGCGGGCGGGAGATCGAGAGTCACGGTGCTCGATGCTCTCGACCACTTCGGCCCGATGGTACGGCCTGACCTTGTCGCCGCCTCGATCGTGGCGGCGTTCAGCTCTTCCCCGGTCCCCGGCCCGAGCACATAGCTGGCCCCTCTCGGCCGAGAGCGAGCCTGCGTGGCGCTCCGGCGATCGGCGCTGCCTCTACGCCCGCCTCGTCAACGGTCCGAGGCGTGCTCCGCCGCGAGCAGGGCCTGCAGGGCGGCATCCTTCTCGCGAACCTCGGCGGCAGTCTGTTCGCCAAATACACGGAGCCTGTCCGAGAGCTCGCGATCGCCGATGGCGAGCATCCGCACCGCCAACAGTCCGGCGTTGCGGGCGCCGTCTATGGCAACAGTGGCAACCGGGATGCCCTTCGGCATCTGCACTATCGACAACAGCGAGTCCAGGCCGTCGAGCTTCGCGAGAGCGATGGGCACTCCGATGACAGGAAGGGTCGTGACCGCGGCAATGACACCTGGAAGGTGCGCGGCTCCCCCGGCACCGGCGATTATGACCTGGATCCCGCCTGCAGCCGCCCCGCGCGCATAGGCAAGGGTGTCGTCGGGCGTCCGGTGGGCAGAGAGCACCCTCATCTCCCACTCGACGCCGAAGCCGTCCAGAGCCGTGGCTGCCTGGCGCATGACGGCAAGGTCGGAGTCGCTCCCCATGACGATGGCGACGCTCAACGCGATCTGATTCCTTTCACTGGAGGGTCCGGCAACGGCGAGATGGCGCGTCCAATTCTCCCGAGCGCGAGCCCGACGACCACCCCACCAAGGACGTCGGACGCGTGGTGGATGCGCACGTGGATCCGGCTCGCGGCCACGACGGCGGCCGCGCCGTAGTAGAGGAGCGCCCGGTCGTCGCCTTCCGCGAGCAGCGTCGCTCCGCAAAAGGCCGCCGTGGCATGTCCGCTCGGGAAGCTGGACGTGAGGGGTTGGCGCAGCGGATAGGGATGCTCGACCTGGACGACCGGTCTGCGTCGCCGAAAGAGGCTCTTCAGCCCGGCGTTGACGAGCACGGACTCGATGCCCGTGGCCGCCACCGCGCGTATCGCGGCCCGCTCGTCGTTCGGCCGGCCACGCACCGCCCGCAACGCCGCGAAGATCACCCATAAGAGGCCGAAGTCACCGACGGCCGAGGCCACGTAGAACACGATGTCAGCTGCCCAGTTGCCTCGCAGGTGAGCGAACCAGCCGTCGACGCGCTCGTCCCACTCCTCGACGCGGGCGCGCACGTCGATCTTATTGTGGAGAAAGGTCAAGCCGGCAGCGTAGCCGCCGGGCGAACCCGCGAGCGCGCAACCGGGGCGACCGCGACTATCTCGTGGGCTGCCCGGGTCGGGTCGCCGCCGAAAGCGGGGCAGTACTGCTGGAAGGAGCACCATCTGCAAAGCGCGGACGGGCTCGGGCGGAAGTCCCCTCGCTCGCACGCCCGCTCGATCGCGGTCCAGACGGCCCTCGCGCGCTGGTGGACCCCCCGCAGCGACTGCTCGGTCGCTTCAGCCGACACGACGAGGCGGTCCCTCAGGTACACGAGCCGGACCACGGTCGGTCGCTCGCCAAGGACACGCTCGCACAACAGTGCATAGAGCTGGACCGACGAGAGACGCGATCTCGACTGCTCGGCCCGCGGCGCTCGTCCGGTCTTGTAGTCGACGACGGCGAGCGAGCCGTCCTGGAGGCGATCAAGGCGATCGATGATCCCCCGAAGCGTCATCCCGTCGACCTCGGTCCGCAGGTCGAGCTCGAGACCGACCGCGTTCACCGAGTTCGGATCCTCGATCTCGAAATAGCGGTCGACGAGGCTGGATGCCTCCTTGAGGAACGTGCCCTCGTCCTGCTCGCCAAGGCCGAGCGCGACGAAGTCGGTCGACTCGCGCATCTCCTCGAAGCTGCGCGAAAGCATCAAGTGGGCCTGGGTCGCGTCACGCCGGCCCACCTCGCACTCCGAGAACAGCAGCTGCAGCGCCCGGTGCACGAGGGTCCCCTTGAGCGCAGGGGCGGATGCCACCTCGGGCAGGTGCTCTACGACCGAGAAGCGGAACGACAACGGGCAGCTCGTGAAGGAGCTGATCTTCGAGGGTGTGAGCGTTGCGGGAAGCTCGAATGACATTTCCCGCAAGAATAGGCCCGCGGTGTAACAAGTCCGCGGATGTCTGGAACTGCGCTCAGGCCCGCACGGCTGTCAGGCCCGCACGG
>CAZAMA010000004.1:51684-53748 GCA_964485645.1 uncultured Acidimicrobiaceae bacterium
TCAGGCCCGCACGGCTGTCAGGCCCGCACGGTCAGCACGCCAGACGGCGGCCGCGAGGGCGCCGAGGGCGGCGGCGGCGCCAGTAGGCGCACGGCCTCGCGCTGGCTGACGCCGAAGGGCAGCGGCATCACGACCGGCACCGTGACCCCGTTGGCGACATAGCGGTCGACATGGGCGCGACAGGCCTGCGGCGAGCCGTGGACGACGAGCTCGTCGACCACCGCGTCGGGAATCGCCGCCACAGCGGCCCTTCGATCGCCCTGCCTCCAGTGGTCCCACATCGCCTGCAGCTGCTGCCCGCGTCCGAGCCACTGCTGGAAGAGCGCATAGACCTCGACGTTCAGGTACGCGGCGATGAGCGGCTTCGCGGCCGATCTGACCGCGGCGGCGTCTTCGTTGGGGCAGACGTAGATGCGCGCCACGACTTCCTTGCCCGGGCCGACCTCGGGCACGATCCGCCTCACGTCGTCGGCAGACAGCCAATTGATGACGGTGCCGTCGCCGAGGCGACCTGCGAGGCGCAACATGCCCGGGCGGAGAGCGGCGACGAGGATGGGTGGGACCACGGCCGGCGGCCGCTCGAGACGAAACCCCTTCACGGTGAAGGTGTCGTAGTCCTCGGTGACCTTCTCACCCGAAAGAGCGGCTTTCAAGAAGCGCACCATGTCGCGGTTGCGCTTGTAGGGCTCTTTGAACTCGATCCCGTTCCAGCGCTCGACGATGACGTCCGAGGAGGTCCCGAGGCCGAAATGGAAACGTCCCGGTGCCGCCTCGGCCATGGTCGCGACACACATCGCCAAGGTGGCCGGTCCCCGCGTGAAGGACGGCACGATGCCCGTGCCGAGTTGGAGCTTCGGCGCCCAGGTGCTCGCGAGCGCGAGCGGCACGAAGCCGTCGGTCGCGCTCGCCTCGGCCGACCAGACGTCGCTGTAGCCCAGAGCTGCGATCTCCTCGATCAGCTCTCGCTGCTCGCCCAAGGGCGTGCGGTCATAAGGAATCGTGACGCCGTAGCGGCTCATCGGCGCATCCTACCGAGGCCAGTCCTGCCAGCCGGAGCGAGCCGCGGAGGGCCCCCGGCAACAAGCGCGCGCCGGGGCCGCTACCTTGCCTGTTGTGACGACACTCGCGAAGCGTCTCGGGTACGGCGACGACGACCGCCTGCTCATCGTCAACTGCGACGACCTCGGGTGCAGTCACGCCGCCAACGCCGCCATATTCGACGCCCTTCGCAACGGGGCTGCCACGTCTGCCTCTCTAATGGTGCCCTGCCCATGGGCACGAAGCGCCGCGGCCGACTACCGCGGTGAGGACGTCGGTGTCCACCTCACCTTGAATGCCGAGTTGGACATCTACCGGTGGGGCCCTATCACCTGGGCACCGTCGTTGCTCGACGGAGACGGGGGGTTTCCTCGGACGGTCACCGACGTGTTCGAGCACGCGGACACACACGAGGTGAGGCGCGAGTGCCGGGCGCAGGTCGAACGGGCGATCCTGTGGGGGTTCGACGTGAGCCATATCGACTCGCACCTCGCGACGTTGCAGCTGCGCCCGGAGCTCTTCGACGTCTATCTCGATCTCGCCGAGGAATTCGCCCTACCGTTGCGGCTCTCGTCCGCCGAGACCGAGCGCATGATCGGGTTCCCGTTTCGCCGCCTGGCAGCCGAGCGCGGTGTCTTGTTCCCCGACTACCTCCTCGCGCTCGGAGGGCCCCGGGGCACAAGGCAGCTCGGCCTCTCGGAGGCGATCGCCAACTTGGCCCCGGGGGTGACCGAGATCTACCTCCATCCGGCTATGGACACCCCGGAGCTGCGAGCGATGTCGCCACAGTGGCAGGACCGAGTCGCAGATCATGCGGCACTCCTCGATCACGGCCACCTCTCCGCGGCTATCGAGAGGGCCGGGGTCGTGCTCCTCGGCTATCGGGAGCTGCGCGATCTGATGAGGGCCGAGCACCGACGTCCACAAGATGGTCCCCAAACGTCTCCCACGAGGCTGTGACTCTCATCGAGCTGGGGCGACACCGTTCCTAAACACTGAGCAGGAGTGAGTCCTGTCCGGCGGGAG
>CAZAMA010000005.1:0-32186 GCA_964485645.1 uncultured Acidimicrobiaceae bacterium
CACAGCCTTGTTTCAGTCACTTTGCGCACAAGGTTCGTCCGGGGAGTGCCGTGACGCCCGTCGGGGCCTATCGGGAAGGGCCCTGGCACCGGCCCGGGACTGCCCAGGACCCGCTGGGGGCGGCCCTGGCACCGGCCGTGCGGCGCCGGCTGCCGGGTTCGCGGCTCTACTGCTCCGACGCGAGCAGCACCGGCTTGTAGGACTCGTCAAAGTATGAGCCACCGTCCAACAGCGCTTTCGCTGCCTTCCGCAGGCGCAGTGGGTCGAGCGGTTTGACGAGCCAGCCATCTGCACCGGAGTGCCGGGCGATGAACACGTCGGCTCTCCGGTCGAGAAGTATGAGCACCGGCACGTGGACTTGTCGTTGGCCCGATTCCTCCAGCCTGAGATCGTGACAGATAGCAGCTCCACCCATGGTTCCCACCTGCAGATCCGTCACAACAAGGTCGGGCGGTTCGGCTTCCACCTCGTCACGGACCTCTGCCCCCGAACGCAGCTCACGGATCTGAATGTCGTCGGACTCGAGTGCCGACCGAACTTCGGCCAGAACCGTCGGAGCGTCAGCGACAACGAGGATGTCAGGCACCTTCGGAGCGTACATGGCCGACAAGGCACCCGGCCACGAGGAGCAGGCCGTCCAGGTCGTGGACGTCTCTCGAGAGGTAGGGAACTTTAACCACAATGCCATCGACCTTCGACTCAAGAGCGGCTACGTAGCTTCGCTCCTCGTCGGCCAACGCCTGGAGGTCAGCGAGATTCTTCCGGAGTCCAGCCAAGGCGCATACGGCGACCTCGGAGCTGACCTCGGGACGGCTCACCGAGACCTCCGATCGAGAAGCACCGACTTCACCAGAAGACACGGGCCGGTCGGGGGCAACCGGGTCGGGGGCAACCGGGTCGGGGGCGGGCCGGTCGGGGGCGGGCCGGTCGGGGGCGGGCACCGACAAAGCGGCCTCGCCGCTCCTGAAGTCCGGATGGAGCCGGTTGACGACAAGCGCCGCGACGGGCTGATGCGCTTCCGCCAGACGATCCGCAAAGAAGCGAGCCTCCGCGACCGAATCTCGCCGGGGCACGGCCACGAGCAGGAACGCCGTGCCCGGATCGCTGAGCAGGGCCTCGACTCCACGGGCCCGCTCGCGAAAACCCTCCTCCATCCCTTCGAAGGCTCGGAAGAAAGCCATCGCATCCTCGACTATCTCGGCGCCGGCTACCTTGGATATGGTCCGTAGCAGCGCCTGAGTCGCCACTGTCAGAGCCTTCAAGGACATACGCGTCGGCATCAGCAGGAGACGAAACACACGGTTCTCCAAGAACCTTGTCAAGCGCCCAGGCGCATCGAGAAAGTCAAGCGCGTTACGAGTCGGAGGTGTGTCGACAACCACGAGATCGAAAGCACCCGACGCGTTCAGCTCGTAGAGCTTCTCGGCCGCCATGTACTCCTGGGTCCCCGAGAGAGCCGACGTGAGGTTCCGGTAGAGACGGTTGCTCAAAATGCGCTCTGCCTGGTCGGGACCGGCCGAGTAGCGCTCGACCAGGTCGTCGAAGGTGCGCTTGGCGTCGAGCATCACGGCATAGAGCTCACCGGACCAGGAGCCTTCTATCCGCTTCGGCTCGTTCGTGAGTAATCCGACACCAAGAGCGTCAGCTAGCCGGCGCGCTGGATCGATCGTGACGACACAGGTCCTGAGCCCGGCGAGGGCCCCGGCAAGAGCAATTGCAGCCGAGGTCGTCGTCTTGCCTGCACCCCCGGAACCACAGCAGATGACGATGGACCGGTCCCTGAGCAAAGGGGAGAGGCCACTCGCGTCGGGCGCGGCAGGGGGGGGCGTGGCAGGGGGGGGCGCGGCAGGGGGGGGCGCGGGTTGGACGCTCACGGAAAAGTAGCCTCCGCCGGCGGCGCTGCCCCACCTCGTGCCTCCTGGTCGGACACTCGTGCCTCTGCGTCCGGCGATGACAGCTTCGAGCTCGCCTGCAGCTGTCTCTCGTCGAGAGCCTCGACCGATCGCCCGATGGCCTCGGACAGCTCGGCCACCTCTCTCGGGCCTATGCCGTCGCTGAAGAGATACGGGAGGCGCAGCTGAGGCAGTGGAAGCCCAGTGCTCAACCGGTCGACCTGCTCAGACTGAAGCGCCTCGCGTCCCGCCCGAAAACTCGACGCCCTCCTCAGGGCATCGGCCTCGCCAAAGACAAGACCTCGTCCGGTCGCGATCTCAGACAGCATCTCCGGATCTCCGACCCAGCCCTGTCCTACGCCGGACACCGGAACGTAACAAGCGTTCACGATGACAGGTCCGAGCATCACACCAACCTCGTCTTCGAGGCGGAAAGCTGTCTCGATGAGCTCGTTCACCGGTGTCTCCTCCGCCAGGGTCACGAGGAGGACCTGGAGACGTCCGGGGTCATGCAGCATCTCAACCACTTCGCTCGCCTGGGTCCGCAGCGGGCCGCCCCGCGCGGCGTCCAGCAGCCCGTTGGCGCTCGTGAGGAACCGAACGGCGTGGCCGGTGGCCGGTGCGTCGAGAAGCACCAGGTCCGCAACCTCCGACCTCTCCAGCTGCTTGACCTTCCCGAGAACGAGGATCTCGCGGATGCCGGGTATCGCAGTCGCAACCACGTCGAGGACCCCCGACGAAACGAGCCTCTTGGCAACCCGCTTCATGCCATGATCGATCAGGTACTCGAGCAGCGCGTCATCGGGCGTGATCACCCGGCCCCGGACCTGGCCGGCAACGCCCGAATAGAGGAGCGCCTCCTCATAGCCGAACGTGACATCGGCACCAAAGAGGGCTGGCAGTGCCCCGGCGTCGTCGAGACCCAGAACAAGGACGTCCAGCCCCGCGTCCGCTGCCATGCGCGCGAGCGCGGCGGTGACGGTCGTCTTGCCGACGCCCCCCTTGCCACCTACGACAAGAACCCTGCTCTGGCGGCAGAACCGAGCCCGCTCCATTGGGCGGCACACTAACGGCGATCTCCTCGAGTTCACCTCTTGTTTCCCGAGATGTCGGCGGGTAGGGTGCCGTCAGTGGGCCTGGAAGCAAGTCTGCGGACGTAGTTTCCGGCGGCCAAGAAGAAGAGCTGAACTGCATGTCGACGCGAGTCCGGCTCCTAGGGGCAGGCCGCCGGGCATTTTCTCACTATCGCGTGCCGAATATGTAGGAGGCCAGCGTGGTCGCCAACCGGGGTGAAGAGCTTTGGCAGTCGCGGGCCGCCTGTCGTGGCCCTCAAGCGGTCGTCTTCTTTCCGCCTTCGCGCATCGAGCGCAAGGAGGAGCGACTGAACCGTGAACGTTCCGCCAAGGCGATATGCCGATGTTGCGGAGTCCGAGCCGATTGCCTCGAGTACGCCGTGAGAATCCGCGAGCCGCACGGCATCTGGGGCGGCCTCAACGAAGCCGAGCGCAAGCAGCTACTGGAGCGCTCGTCATCGATCCGCCAACTCCCTTGAGAAGGCGAAACCCTCCACCGGGCTGCCCTGGCAGGCGCTAGTACCAAGAGCGAACTGAGCTGCCGGGGTGACGAGGCAGCGGAGGTTGCTGCGACGTTACCCTGGCCCCATGAGCGTCGTCGTGCCCCGTGACGCATCCACGGTGATGCTCGTGCGCGACGTCGCCGCTGGCGGGCCGGGAGCCGGCAGCACCGCCATGCAGGTCCTGTTGTTACGGCGCAACGACAAATCGACTTGGGTGGCTGGCGTGCACCTGTTCCCGGGCGGAGCAGTTGACGACGAGGACGCGAACGACGAGATCGCCCGCTATTGCGAGGGGCGGAGCGACGCGCAAGCGAGCCGGATCCTCGGAGTGCCGGCGGGCGGGAGAAAGTTCTTCGTCGCGGCCGTGCGGGAGTGCTTCGAGGAGGCGGGCATCCTGCTCGCGCTCGCCGGCCAGCGCAAGGCACTCTCGCTCAGGGATCCGGAGGTCGCCCGCCGATTCGTCGACTACCGCCGCCGGTTGAACGCCGGTGAGGTGCAACTCCATGAGATCTGTGCCGCTGAGTCCCTGGCGCTCGATCTGAACTGCGTCGGTTACTTCAGCCACTGGATCACTCCCGAGGGCTCGCCGCGGCGCTATGACACCCGCTTTTTCGTGGCCAGGGTTCCAGAAGAGCAAGAAGCGCTGCACGACGATGCGGAGGTCGTCGCAAGCATGTGGATCGAGCCGGCCCGCGCGATAGAGAGACACCGTGTCGGTGAAGTCGAGCTCTGGCTCCCGACCCTTAGGAACCTCGAAGCCATCGCGACATTTCCCTGCACGGCTGCGCTCATGGCCGCCGTGTCGGTCGCGGAAGACCCACGGCTGCCACTGCGGTTGGCCGCCGAGGGCGAAGGCGCTCGGATTCTTCTACCCACCGACGAAGGTTACGAAGAAGCTCTCGCTCGACAGACCGGGGCCAGCTCACCCACCCAAGGGACTCGAGCCGAATCGCTCCATCGCTCGCGGGGCCTCAGAAGTGACTGAAGCTCGGCGAGATCCGATGCTCACTCCACCAACCTCCGGACAGCCGGCGGAGCTTCTCCCCGGGATAGTGCGCCTGACGGCGCCGAACCCGTCGATCATGACAGGGCCCGGCACGAATACCTACCTCGTCGGCTGGCGAGAGCTCGTCGCCATAGATCCCGGTCCCGAGCATGCCGGACATCTGAGCTCGGTCGCGGCTGTCGCCGACGGTCGCCTGCGGGCGATCCTCGTGACCCACACCCACCCTGACCATGCCCCGGGGGCGGCCGCACTCGCGAGGCTCACCGGAGCACGCGTCCTGGGTTTCGATGCTCGAGACGGGTTCGAGCCAGACGGCCTCGTCGGGGAGGGGAGCCACATAGAAGCGGGGGATCTGGTCCTGCGTGCTCTTCACACACCTGGGCACGCGTCGAACCACCTTTGCTATCTCGCCGCGACAGAGGGCAGAGAGGGTTGTCCGAGCAACGTCCTGTTCTCCGGCGACCACATCATGGGCGGCTCGACCGTCGTCATCGCGCCGCCCGACGGGGACATGGCTGACTACTTGGCGTCTCTCGACAGACTGCTCGAGATGGAACCGAAAATCACGGTCATCGCACCCGGCCACGGTCCGATGCTGCCTCGGGCTTCGGAGGTGATCTCGGGATACCTGTCTCACAGACTCGCCCGTGAGGCCGCGATCGTGGGGGCGCTCGGCGACCTCGGATCCGGTGTCATCCCCGAGATCGTCGCGGTCGTCTATAGCGCGGTCCCGGAGGCGTTGCACCCGATCGCGCGGCTCTCGGTATGGGCGCACCTCCGCAAGCTCGTCGACGAGAAAAGGGCCGTCTGCGACGACCCCGACGACATCGCCGCGGTCTGGGTCGCAGTCAGAGGCTAGCTCCGCGAGCGGTGCCGGTAGCCTCCACCCATGATTGACGCGCCCCTGGATACGGTGGCATGGCGCGCCACCTCGGGCATCGACTACATGACCTGGCCGATATTTGACGACCTCGAGGTAGATGCCGTCATGACTACCCGCTTCGGTGGCGTTTCGCACGGTCCTTACCGGAGCCTCAATCTCGGCCTGCATGTCGGCGACGACGACGACCTGGTCCTGCACAATCGGGATCTGGCTGCCAGGCTTGTCGGCGCTCGTCTCGACGACATGGTCTTTTGCAATCAGACGCATGGACGAGGCGTGCTCGTGGTCACCGAGGAACACCGGGGGCGCGGCACGAGGTCGACAGCGACAGCTCCCGAGGGTATCGATGCCATGGTCACCGCTGTCGCGGGACCTGTCATCGCGATGATGGTGGCCGACTGCGCCCCGATCGCTCTCTACGACCCTCGTCACCACATCGCCGCCGTCGTGCACGCGGGGTGGCGCGGAACGGTCGTACGGGTCGCCGAGGCGGCGGTGCGGTCGATGGTCGGACTCGGGTCCTCACCAGACGACATGGTCGCGGTCATCGGACCCGCCGCCGATCCCGAGCAGTACTGCGTGGGGCGGGAGGTGATGGAGGCGGTATCAGAGTGTTTCGCCGGTGACATAAGCGACGTGATGCGGCCGCTCGGCGGCGGTACCGGCACGGTTGGTGGCGGCGAGCGGGGTGCTTACCTCCTCGACCTCTGGGAGGCGAACCGTCGCATCCTGGTCGAAGCCGGCCTAAGTGCGGACCGCATCACCTCAGCCGGCATCCCTACCGGTGGCGACGGCCCGTTCTTCAGCCACCGAAGCGAGCAGCCCTGCGGGCGCAACGCCATCCTCGTCAAGCTCCGCCCCCGGCCGTGACCGCGACCCCCACGAGACCGCCTGGCTCGTCGCGCCGCGCCGAGTGCTTCGTGTACGAAGGGTTCGAGATCGACCCGGCGTTGTCGCAGCTTCGCTGTCGGTACCGCCTCGATGGGGAAGAGTTCCGCGAGACCGTCACGATGGCCGGTGTCGACCCGGCGGCCTGGGGGCTCCAAGGCGTGATGGATGCCTCGCTATGGGTGTTTCTCCTTCTCGGCCTCTCCTATTACAAGGCCGGGGCCCCTCGTGTCGTCGACCTCGGCGATCTCGGCGAGTTCGCTCTCACGGAGCCCGACTTGGACTTTCTCCGGGAGTGCTACTTGGACGGACTTGGCGAGTTCGCCTTCAGGAACGGCCTTGATCTCTCGGACCTCGTCATCAAGACCCACCTGGATGCCACGCCGCAGCCCTACCCGGAGGCGGTCCCAGCAGCGCGGATCCCCGGGCGCCGTACGGGCCAGGCTCCGACAGGCGCAGTGCCCGCGCGTACGGTCGGGAAGGAGGGCTCCAGAAGCGGAGCGGCTCTCCCGCTCCTGCCCTTCGGTGGCGGGATCGATTCGATCGTCACCGCCGAGATCGTCCGCCGCCACGTCGGTGACGCAAGTACCTCACTGTTCGTGCTCAGCAAGCAAGGCGACCGCTACGCGGCAATCGAAGCACCTGCTTCCGTCACCGGCCTCGCGGTAGTGCGCGCCGAGCGGGCGCTCGACAACAAGATCCTCCGCTCACGCGACCGCGGCTACCTGAACGGCCATGTGCCGGTGACAGCCATGATTTCGGCCATAGCCACCCTGGCCGCGCTGCTTCACGGCCGTGACGCGGTTGTCATGTCAAACGAAGCCTCGGCGTCAGCTGGCAACGTCGAGGTCGACGGTCGGGTCGTCAACCACCAATGGTCGAAGGGACTCGCCTTCGAGACAGGCTTCCGCGCGGCCGTCGCCCGCCGAGACGTCCCGGTCGAGTACTTCTCCCTCCTCCGCTCGGCGTCAGAGCTGTGGGTGGCGAAGCGCTTCGCCACCCTCGACAGGTACCACCAGGTGTTTCGGAGCTGCAACAAGGCCTTCTACGTCGATCCGACACTTCGCCTCGACAGCTGGTGCGGGGAGTGCGACAAGTGCTGCTTCATCGATCTCGTGCTCTCGCCCTTCATGGCGCGAGAGAAGCTGGAAGCGATCTTCGCGGGGCGTGAGCCACTCGGAAACGTCGCGCTCGAAGGCAGCTTCAGGGCGCTGCTCGGTACCGCATCCCCGACGGGGACGTCGCCGAAACCCTTCGACTGCGTGGGCGACGTCCCCGAATGCCGTGAGGCGTTGCGCCTGACAGCGTCGAGACCCGACCGCGCCGGAGCTGAGCTGCTGCACCGCCTCGCCGACGCGCTGGCCGACGAGGGCCGCAACAGCGAGGATCTCCTCCGACTCTCCGGTCCCAACTACATCCCCGATGCGCTCTCGGCCGCCGGTCTCCTTTTCTGACCTTTCCGGCGCGAGGGTCGGCGTCTGGGGACTCGGGATCGAGGGGACGGCCAACCTGCAACGCCTCAGCAACCTCACTACGGACCTCGTCGTCGTCGAGGACGCGCCCACCGAGCGCGAACTGCTCGGCCACGATGTGCTCGGACTTGGCCAAGGTGGCCTAGAGGCGCTGCGGAGCTGCTCGGTCGTCGTCAAGACACCTGGAGTGCGCCGGCGCCGGCCCGAGGTCGCCCAGCTCGAAGCCGCCGGTATCCCTGTTCTCGGAGGCCTCGGGCTCTGGCTGCAAGAGGCTCCACGGGAACGTGTCCTGCTCGTAACGGGCACCAAAGGCAAGTCGACCACGACCGCGATCGCCGGCCATCTCCTTTCGAGGTTGGGCTACAAGACACTCGTCGCCGGCAACATCGGGCGCGCTCCATACGACTCCTCCCAGGATCCGGATTTCGACTATGCGGTCATCGAAGTGTCGAGCTTTCAGGCCACAGACCTCGCGGCCTCCGCGCCCGTCGTCGCGGTGACGTCCTTGCACCCCGACCACCTCGACTGGCACGGCGGCGTCGAGGAGTACTTCGACGACAAGCTGTCTGCCTGTGCTCAGCCGGGCGCCGATCTCACCGTCGCCGACGCCACGAGCCCGCTTCTTGCCGAGCGCGCTGACCACCTCGGACCCCACCGGCGGTGGGTCCGCGGTGACGAGCCGGATCTCGCCGGCCAGTGGCTGTCGGCACTCGGTCTGCGTGGAGACCACAACCGCCGCAATGCCATGATCGCCCGCGCCTGCCTTTTAAGCTTGGGCGTCGCGGAAGCGAGCGACGAGGACGCTCTCTCCCACGCGGCCGCGGACTTCACCGGCCTCGACAGCCGCCTGCGCGCCATCGGCTCTATCGCCGGGGTCACATTCGTGGACGACAGCCTCTCGACGAACGTGCTGCCGACCGTGGCCGCCCTCGACGCCTACCCGCACGAGCGCATTGCCCTCATCGTCGGGGGCCACGACCGCGGCATCGACTACGGCCCGCTTGGGGAAGCGCTCGCCGTACGCGCAACTCGTCCCGGAGCTGGCGACGTAGCCGTCTTCTCGATGCCGGAGAACGGGACACGTATCGGAGCGATGATTCGCGAGCACCTTGGCGGCTCTGCCGCGGTGACAGACTGCGGCGATCTTCACGAGGCAGTAGGGGCGGGCTACGCCTGGGCCGCGCGCGAGAGCGGGATCGTCCTGCTCTCGCCGGCCGCACCGAGTTTCGGGCTCTTCCATGACTACAAGGACCGCGCTCTCGCGTTCGCAGCCGCCATGGCCGAGTGCGGGAGATGAGGCCGGAGGATCCCAAGACGAGCCCGGTTCCGGGCAGGTCGGTCAGAACAGCACGTTCGGGTTGAGGATGCCTGCGGGATCGAGCGCAGCTTTGACGGCTCGCATGGCGGCGATCTCCGAGGGCGAGCGGCTCAAGCCGAGAAAGCGACGCTTGGCGGCTCCGATGCCGTGTTCCGCGCTCACCGAGCCGTCGAGGGAGGCGACGAGCTCGAGCACAGCGGTGTCGACTGACGCGTCGTCAGGGGCCACTCCCGTGACGTTCACGTGCACATTGCCATCGCCAGCATGCCCGAAAAGCCAGGTCCGCGCTCCGGGGGAGGCGGCGGCGACCACGCCGGGTACTCGCTCCACGAGCTCGGAAAGGCGGCCGAGGGGTACGGCCACGTCCATCTTGTGAGCGATACCGAGGCGAGCTATCGCCTCGGTATGGGCCTCCCGGTACCGCCACAGGGCCTTTCGCTGCATCGCGCTGCGAGCGAGCGCGACGTCGCGAACACCATCGAGGGAGGCGACCACCTCGCCGAGGCGATCGGTCGGGTCGTCTGAGTCGCCCGCTTCGATGAGCACATAGGCCCCGAACGCCGTCTTGAACGGCGCGGGAAGCGCGAAAGCGGAACAGACCAGCTCTAGGCCCGGCTGCAGGAACAGCTCCACGGCATCCAGGTGGGCGCGTGCCCAGCGCAGCGTCGCCGCCGCGCTCACGGCGGAGCCGACGGTGTCGAAGGCCAGCAGGGCGACGGCGTGCACGGCCGCCGGGCGGATCAGAGCCAGCCGAGCCGACGTCACGACCCCGAGGGTGCCCTCGCTCCCGCACAGGAGTCGGCCCAGGTCGTACCCGGTGTTGTCCTTGATCAGGCCCCCGAGATGCGCGATGACCGAGCCGTCGCCGAGCACCGCCTCGACACCTTTCACCTGGGCGCGAGTGTCGCCGTAGCCAAGCACCCGGAGCCCGCCGGCGTTCGTGGCTATCGTGCCGCCAATGCTCGCCGAGTCGCGACTGGCGAGGTCGACACCGTATGCCCAGCCATTGCGACCAAGCTCGCTCTGCAGTTGAGCGACCGTCGCTCCACAACCGACAGTGACCTGACCGGAGGTATCGTCGACGGCCCCGATCGAGTCGAGTCGCCTGAGGCTGAGAACGACCTCGCCACAAAGCGGAACCGAGCCGCCGACGAGACCGGTATTGCCACCCTGCAGGGTGAGAGCAACCTCGTGCGCAGCACAGAGCCGAACCAAGGCGGCAACCTCGTCGACCGAGCCTGGCCGGACCACCGCAGGCGAATGTCCCCGGTACCGCCCGGTCCAGTCGACCACGTAGGACGCGATGAGCTCGGGATCGGTGAGAACATGCTCGCGGCCGACTATCTCCGCAAAGGCCCCGATCTCCGCGGGGGCCCCGACAGCCCTCAACGTGGCTCGACCACCCCGAGCGCCTGCTCGACTCGCTCGAGTATGCGGGCCGAGCAGCCGGACATATCGAAGCGCGGCGCAATCTCTGCCAAGACCCGGTCCGCGATCGCCCGGAACGCCTCGCCGGCTCCACCGGAGCCCTGCGCCAGGGAGACCGGGTTGCCGTCGTCACCGCCGAGCGACACGGCAGGGTCGATGGGTACCCGACCGACGAGAGGGACGCCGAGCTCGTCTGCGAGACGCTGGCCGCCGCCTTCGCCGAAGAGCGCATAGCTCTTCCCATGGTCACAGACGAAACCAGACATGTTCTCGATCACTCCGGCGACACGGAGATGGCCCTTGCGTGCCATGTCCGCTGCCCGTCCGGCGACCTTCTGAGCTGCAAGCGGTGGCGTCGTCACGAGCAGTACCTCGGTGCGCGACAACATCCTCGCGAGCCCCATCTGGACGTCGCCGGTGCCAGGAGGCAGGTCGACGAGGAGGTAGTCAAGATCGCCCCAGTGGACGTCCTCGAGGAAGTGCTGGACCGCCCGGTTCAAGACGAGGCCGCGCCACATGATCGCCTCGTCCTCTCCCGACAGGAAACCCATCGACACCACTCGCACGACGCCTCCTCCCACCTCGAGGCTGAGAGGCACCATCTTTTTATCGCGGGCCTCGATCTCACCCTCCATCCCGAGGAGGCGGGGTATCGAGTGACCCCAGACATCGGCATCGAGCACACCGACGGTGCAGCCCCTCGCAGCCAGAGCGACGGCCAGGTTCACCGTCACCGAGGATTTCCCGACGCCGCCTTTGCCCGAAGCGATCGCGAGCACCCGAGCAGACGCGGGCAGGTCCGTGCTCAAAGCCGAGCGCTCCTGGGCTTTGAGCCGCGCGCGCGACATCACCTTCGCCCGCTCGTCGGGAGACATCGAGCCGACGTTGACGACGACCTGTGACACTCCGGGAACACCGAGGAGGCACCGCTCCACGTCGGAGCGTATCTGGCCGCGCAGGGGGCAGCCGGCGATGGTGAGAGCGACCTCGACCGTCACGACGCCGCCCGCGACGGCGATCGATCGAACCATGCCGAGGTCGACGATGCTGTCCCCAAGCTCGGGGTCGATCACGCCGCGCAGCGCTTCGAGAGCGGTCCTTTGCACTAGCTCGGACTCATCAGGCAACGGTGTCAAGGTCCCCTCGAGACTACCGCCGGCAGGCAACGATCACCCCAAGGGTAATATCGTTCCCAAGAACCCGGAGTCCATGAGGAGGCTCGTTCCGTGAGCACCGCAACTACGTCAGTGAAAATCGGCCAGCGGCCAAGCCCGGTCACCCTCACCGAGGCGGCGACGGCGAAAGTCGCCGAGCTGCTTGTACAAGAGGGCAACGGAGATCTGGCGCTTCGAGTCGCAGTGCGGCCAGGCGGCTGCTCAGGCTACAGCTACGAGATGTTCTTCGACTCCGAGATCGCCGACGACGACGTCGTGCGCTCCTTCGGCGCGGTGCGGATCGCAATCGACCCGGAGAGTGCTGGGCTGATCACGGGTGCCACACTCGACTATCGCGACGGCCTCAACGACGCGGGATTCCACATCACGAACCCCAACGCGACGCGTACTTGCGGCTGCGGTTCCTCCTTCAGCTGAGACCACCGCTCACATGGCACAAGCCGTCGGTCCTTACACGCCGATCGTACGCTCTGGCGACTTCCTTATCTGCTCCGGCCAGCTCGGGCTGGCCGACGGCGTGGTCGTCCAGGGTCTGATCGCCCAGATCCACCAGGCCATCAGCAATATCTCGGCGCTGCTCGTGTCCAAGGGAGCCAGCCTCCACAACGTCGTGAAGACGACCGTGCTCCTTGCCGACATCGCTGACTACGCGGCGATGAACGAGGCGTACGTTGCCCACTTCGGCGAGCGACCTCCGGCGAGAACGGCTTTCGCCGTCTCCGGCCTCCCTCTCGGCGCGCTCGTCGAGATCGAAGCCTGGGCATACTCGCCCGAGAGCGGGCAGATCTAGCTTCGAGCCTGTGTGCAACACCTGACGGTCCGGGGTGTGCTACTAACGGTTGGCAATGACGAAGTCGCTGAGAGATGCGCGGAGATGGCCGGCGAGAGCTGGAGTTGCCGGCCTCACCGCACTCATGTTCCTGTCGGCATGCGGAAGTGGCGCCCCCGCCGCCATTTCCACGACGACCACGACCAGCTCACTTCCTCCGCTGCCACCGAGCCTCGTCGCATATGTGACCCTCGCCGGGTCGGGCGGGAGCCTCGGGAACGGCTCGAGTCTGGTGGAGGTGACGATCGCGCCCGGTCCTCAGAGCGTCGGATCGCCCATCGCCACGGGCGTCTATCCCGACGCGGTCGCGATCGCGCCCGACGGCAGGCTTGCGCTCGTCGCCAATTACAGCTCCAATACGGTGACGCCGATCCTGCTGCCTTCCAACAAGGATCTGCCGGCCATCAGCGCCGGCAAGGGTCCGGCGGATGTGGCCATCGCTCCGGACGGCAGGACCGCGTACGTCACAGATGCCGACTCTGACACCGTCACACCCATCAACTTGAAGACCCTCAAGCCTGGGACGCCTTTCGTCGTCGGCGCCGGGCCGCAAGGCATTGCCATCACGCCAACCGGATCAATGGCCTACGTAGCCGACGCCGGGGCGATCCTCAGCGGGCAGACAGGCACGATCGGCCACGACGTCACCCCGATCGACCTTTCGACCGGAAAGGTGCTCCCGCCCATTGCGGTGGGCAACGCACCGATCGGAGTCGCTGTCTCACCGGACGGCTCCACGGTGTTCGTGACCAACGCCAACTCCGAGAGCGTCACGCCTATAACCGTGGCCACTGACACGGCTGGCTTCGGCATAAGCACCGCCGGCGGGCCCGTGGCCGTCGCGGTGGCAGACGGTGCCGCCTGGGTTATCAATACGCCGGCGGGCAGGCTGGCAGGAAACAACGTCCAGCCGATCTCCCTGTCGAGCAACACGGCGGGCACGCCCATCGCACTTCCCAAGGGCGCCCAGAGCATCGCCATCGCGCCGAGCGGCGTGACGGCGTGGGTCGTGTGCCTCAACAGCGACAAGCTCGTACCCGTCGACCTCGCCACCCGCCGGGCCGGGACGCCGGTGACCGTGCCCGGCGGACCGTTTGCCGTCGCCGTCGCATATCAGCCCCGCGGGTCGGCCCCGCCACCTTCTGCCGCCACCGGGGTGAAGAAGGCCAAGAAGTCCAAGAGCTGACGCGCGCTAGCCTCGGGCTGTGGCACGGGGCTCGTTCGGGGGCACCCACCGGAGCGCACCGAAGCGGTAACCGACACTTCGGACAGTGTCGATGAGGTGCGCGTGCTCCTCGCCCAACTTGGCCCGCAGTCGCCGGATGTGGACGTCGACCGTCCGAGCGCCTCCGTAGTACTCATAACCCCAGACACGAGACAACAGCACCTCACGAGTGAAGACCTTCCCCGGGTGGCCGGCCAGGAACCGGAGCAGCTCGTACTCCATGAAAGTGAGGTCGAGCGGCCGACCGGCAAGAACGGCTTGGTAGGTCTCGAGGTTGAGAGCAAGAGGACCGTAGACGATGATGTCGTGCTGCTTGCCTCGACCGGTTCGCCGGAAAAGATGGGCCAGGCGGGCCTCCACCTCCAGTGCCGGTGAGCCGAACACGACGAAGTCGTCGAATAGGTCCTCGCTGAAATCGAGCCCGGAGAGCTGAGCTGCCGGCACAACCACCAGCAACGGCTGCACCGGCTCGTCTTGCGAGCGCAACGCCCGACAGAATGCGAGGCAGCTCCGGAGGCTCTCGCCCCGCTCCTCCTCGGAGGCCACGACGACAGCGCCCGACCACCCTTCCTCGGGAGCACTGCGCTCGGCGGCGCCCACGCTCGAGACACCGCGCCAGGGATAGCCTGCGGCGTCGAGGGTGCTCGACAGCCACGGCGACACCGGATCGGGAAACAGCACCAGGGGCTGCATCAATGGCCTCAGAGCCTTGGCAAGTAGCGGGCGATCTCGAAGGGAGTCACTTCTCTCGTGTAGGCCTCCCACTCTGCCCGCTTGTTACGTAGGAACCATTCGAACACATGCTCCCCGAGGGTCTCTGCGACGAGCTCGGAGCCCTCCATCTCGACGAGGGCATCGTGCAGGCTCGTCGGGAGCGGGCGGATGCCCTCGGATGCGAGCTCCTCGGGGGTAAGGGCGAACAGGTTGGACGATGTCTCAGGGCCGAGCTCGTAGCCCTCCTCTACCCCCTTCATCCCAGCCGCGAGCACCACGGCAAATGCCAGGTACGGATTGCACGCCGGGTCTGGGGAACGGAACTCGATCCTCGTCGAGTCCAGTCGTCCCCGCTTCGCGATCGGGACGCGCACGAGCGCTGAGCGGTTGTTGTAGGCCCAGGAGACGTGCACCGGCGCCTCGTAGCCGGCGACGAGGCGCTTGTAGGAGTTGACCCACTGGTTCGTCACGGCGGTGATCTCGTGGGCGTGGCGGAGCAGACCGGCGATGAACTGACGCGCGACGTCCGAGAGCCCGTGGGGATCACCCGGATCGGCGAACGCGTTCCGATCACCTTCGAAGAGCGAGAAGTGGGTGTGCATGCCCGAGCCCTGGACACCGGAGAGGGGTTTCGGCATGAACGAGGCATGGAAACCCCGCTCGAGGGCTATCTCCTTCACGACCAGGCGGACGGTCATCACGGTGTCCGCCATCGTCAGCGCATCGGTGTAGCGCAGGTCGATCTCGTGCTGGCTCGGAGCATCCTCGTGCTGCGCGTACTCGACAGGGATCCCCATGTCCTCGAGCGTGAGCACGGTGCGCTGCCGGAGGTCGGAGGCGAGGTCGGCGACAGTGAGCTCGAAGTACGACCCCCCGTCGAGCGGTACGGGGGCTCCCGCGGGCGAAGCATCGGCGAAGTAGAAGTACTCGATCTCCGGAGCCGCGTAGAACGAGAAACCCCGCCCTCTTGCGTGCTCGAGCGCCCTGCGCAGCACATGGCGGGGGCAGCCCTCGAACGGTGAGCCGTCGAGGTTCAAGATGTCACAGAAGACCCTCGCCACCTCGGAGTGCTCGCCGGCCTGCCGACCGCCGCGCGCCGGGCGCAACGGCAGGATCTGGAACGTCTTCGGGTCCGGTTTCGCGAGGACGTCGGACTCCTGCACACGGCTGAAGCCGTCGATGGCTGAGCCGTCGAAGGTCATCCCCTCCTCGAGGGCGTTCTCTAGCTCAGCTGGTGTGATCGCAAAAGACTTCGGCGTGCCCAGCACATCGGTGAACCACAGCTGGATGAAGCGGATGCCGCGCTCCTCGACCGTCCGGAGCACGTACTCGCGCTGGCTCTGCATGGCACTTGCCTTTCGTTCTGAGCGGCTCTGCGATCCTGCATGCGCCGTGCTGCCATCCTCGCAGGTCAACTTTGCAAAACAGGGACAGTTCACACGGCGTTCACGATCGAGTGACAGGCCCGAAACACGCTGCTGGGACCATCTCGATGACACGCCTATGCGATCGAAGCGCCGAGGAGGCGTTTCGCCGCGCCCGCTTCGAGGAGGATACGTGCAGGACCGCACTGCTGCCGAGGTTGTAAGACTCATGGTTGACGAGGGAGTCGAGATAGTCGACTTCCGCTTCTGCGACCTTCCCGGGCTGATGCAACATTTCTCGGTACCGGCGCACGAGCTGACCGAGGCGGGTTTCGTCGACGGCTTCGGCTTCGACGGGTCCTCGATTCGCGGCTTTCAGGAGATCCAGGAGTCGGACATGCTCCTGTTGCCGGATCCATCAACCGCCGTCCTGGACCCGTTCCGCCAGCACAAGACGCTCAACCTCAACTGCTTCGTGCACGATCCTGTCACGGGCGAGAGCTACTCGCGCGACCCCCGCTACGTCGCGCTCAAGGCAGAGCGCTACCTCGAGACCACGGGCATTGCCGACATCGCCTATTTCGGACCGGAGGCCGAGTTCTTCATCTTCGACGACGTGCGCTTCTCCCAGGACCAGCACTCGGCCTTCTACCAGGTCGACTCGATCGAGGGCATCTGGAACTCGGCCCGTGACGAGAAGCCCAACCTCGGCTTCAAGCCTCGCTACAAAGAGGGGTACTTCCCGGTGCCGCCGATGGACCACTTCCAGGATCTCCGCTCGGAGATGGTCCTCACGATGGAGCGGCTCGGGATCGAGATCGAGGTCCAGCACCACGAGGTCGGCACGGGTGGACAGGCAGAGATCGACATGCGCTTCGACACCCTGCTCCGCATGGCCGACAAGCTGATGCTCTACAAGTACGTCGTGAAGAACGTCGCCCGCAACGCCGGCTACACCGCGACCTTCATGCCCAAGCCACTCTTCCAGGACAACGGCTCGGGAATGCACTGCCACCAGTCGCTCTGGCGGGGCACCGATCCGCTCTTCTACGCGGAGACCGGCTACGCGGGGCTCTCCGATATCGGCCGCTGGTACATCGGCGGGCTGCTCAAGCACGCCAAGTCGATACTGGCTTTTGCCGCGCCGACGACCAACTCCTACAAGCGCCTCGTGCCCGGCTACGAGGCACCGGTCAACCTCGTCTACTCCCAGCGGAACCGCTCAGCCGCGTGCCGGATCCCGACCTACTCGCAAAGCCCCAAGGCGAAGCGGGTCGAGTTTCGCTGCCCCGATCCCGCCGCCAACCCTTACATCGCCTTTGCCGCCATGCTGATGGCGGGACTTGACGGGGTGCAGAACCGGATCGAGCCGCCCGATCCGATGGACAAGGACCTCTACGACCTGCCGCCAGAGGAGCTCGCGGCGGTGCCACAGGTTCCGGCCTCGCTCGAAGAGGCTCTCCTCGCCCTCGAAGCCGACCAGGAGTACCTAAAGGCCGGGGGGGTCTTCACCGACGACCTGATCGAGACCTGGATCTCCTACAAGCGCCTGCACGAGATCGACGCCGTCAGGCTGCGCCCCCACCCGTGGGAGTTCATGCTCTACTACGACATCTAGAGCTCGGGGTCGCCCAGTCTGTCGAGGTGGCGTCCGGTCCCGTGCACAGGGTTAGGTCTGGTCTGCTTCGGCGCGTTCAGCCAGGATGGCTACCCGCTGGGACATCGCTGAGAGTTGGCGCTCGATCATCCGAAGAGCGAGCGGCAACGGGGGTTTCGGGGCCCGCCATCAGCTCATCTCGCTCATCTCGCTCATCTCGCTCAGACCGGACTTCGACCTCGAAGGGCCGTTCCCTGTGCCTAAGGTGACCCAGGAGGCCCTCTCCGGTCACTCCAGGCGCAAGGTTGGCGAGATGACGTCATTTTTGGCGGCTTTGGGGGCCCCCAACATTGTGGGCGACAGCTCAATGGGCCGTCAGAGCCAACTACGCTGACTCCGGCTGCCAGGACGTGTCAGGTGGAGCTACTCGTGGGCCCGGCTCGGCGCTGGTACCACTCGGCAAAAGCCTCCGGTCGCATCGCCGGTGCCCAGAAATACCCCTGGCCGACGTGACAGCCGAGGCGGACGAGCTCTGCACGTTGGGCAGGGGTTTCGACGCCTTCGGCGCAGACCTCGAGGCCGAGGGCATAGCCAAGGCTCACTATCGCACGCACTATGGCAGCATCGTCAGAGTCGTGGGGAATGCCATCGACAAAGGATCGGTCGATCTTCAACGAGGACACAGGGAGGCGCTTCAAATACGAGAGCGAGGAGTAACCTGCGCCAAAGTCGTCAACCGCGATGCGAATCCCGGACTCCGAGAGCTTGCGCAGTATCGGCACCGACATGTCGACCGCCTGCATGACGGCGCCTTCGGTGATCTCGAGGCAGAGCGCGTCAGCAGGTAGGCGGTGCTCGGATATCGCGTCCTGGCATCGAGCAAGCAGGTCGCCGGAGAGCAGCTGGCGCGGGGACAGATTGACAGCGACATAGAAATCGTCAGCAGCAAGGAGCAACCGTCTCCAAGTTGCGAGCTGCGCGAGTGCGGTCTCGAGAGCCCATGAACCGATGGCGGAGATGAGGCCGGTCTCCTCTGCTGCGGGGATGAACTCATTGGGTGAGAGCGTGCCTCGCTCGGGGTGCTCCCAGCGTAGGAGGGCCTCGGCTCCGACCGGCACGTTGCCCGGAAGGCTCACGACGGGCTGGTAGGTGAGCCGGAACTCACCGCGCTCGAGTGCATGGCGCAGCATGATCTCGATGTCGAGGCGCTTCGCCGCCCGGTGCCTGAGACCCTCATCGAACATCTCGGCGCGGGAGCGACCGCGCTCTTTTGCCAGATACATAGCCGCGTCGGCGTCCCTCAGCACCGTCACCGGGGTTGCGTCAGTGGCGGCAACCACGATGCCTGTGGACGCCGTCACGTAGAGCTGCTGATCGGCGACGAAGAAGGGGTCGTCGAAGAGCCTGAGCACACGCTCTCCGATGCGCTGTGCCTCGAGGGTGTCGACGACGTCTTCGCAGACCATGACGAACTCGTCGCCACCAAAACGCGCCACCGTGTCGCCTGACCGGCTCTCTCGCGCCAGGCGGTCTGCCACCTGGACGAGCAACGAGTCGCCCGTCGCGTGGCCGAGAGAGTCGTTCACGAGCTTGAAGCGATCGACGTCGACGAAAAGCACGACGACGCGGTGCTGAGACCGCTGCGCCCGGGCGAGCGCCGTCTCCAGGCGGTCCTGCAACAGGTAACGGTTGGGCAGCCCGGTGAGCGGGTCGTGCATGGCGAGACGCTGCAGCTCGCCTTCGACGCGCTTGCGGTCGGTTATGTCTACGACCTGGCAGAAGAAGTACTCCGGCTCGCCATGGTCGTCACGGACCGTCGAGACGTGTACCTCGGTATGTACGACCCGTCCGTCGCTTCGCACGAACCGGCGCTCTACATCTGTCTGGTCCACACCCGAGCGCGCCATGCGATCTGCCGAGAACAAGCCTGGGTCGTCGCGTTCGGAGGGATGGGCGAACTCGTTGGGGGTCCGGCCGTTCACCTCTTCGAGCTGCCGACCGATCAGGCGGCAAAATGCTGTGTTCGCCCGGAGAATACGACTCTCGAGATCCGTAACGAGCATTCCGACGACGCCGAGATCAAAGGTGGCCGCAAATTGCTCCTCGGCAAGCTGGCGCGCGCGTGAGTCGGCCCTTCGATCGGTGAGATCCTGGACAGACCCCGTTATCTTCGTTGCGGCGCCGTCATGGTCCCGCAGGACTTCCGCCCGCAAACCAAGCCAGCGAACGACCCCTGTCTCAGGGACTACGCGGACGTCCGTCTCGAAGAGCTGCTCGGTTCCTGCGAGCCACGACCCGATATCGGCGAGAAAGCGCTCGGCATCGTCACCGTGGATCCTGCGGAGGAACGCCGAGTAGTCAGCGGACTCAGTGGCGGCGGCACCGATCAACCGTCGGAACTCACGCGACCACAGGCTCACGCCCTTCACGAGGTCGAATTCGAAACTTCCGACCCGCGCTACCCGTTGCGCCTCCTCGAGGCGACGGCGATCCTCTTGCGCCATCTGCTCCAGATCGCGGTAGCCGGCTGTGTCTCGAGCAAGGGCTCCTGAATCTCGAGCGACAGCTGCGGCACCTATCAAGGAGCCGTCAGCGGATCTGACCGGGTAGAGTGTCGACTCGACCGGCACCTCAGTACCGCTGTCGTCGAGGCGCACGAGCTCCACTGCTCCCGTATCGCTTCCCTGTGCCAGAGCTTCCATTGCCGACTTCACCTCGCCAGTGCTGTCACCTACTCCCAAGGAAGCGAAGCCGCGACCGAGCATCTCATCCGCCTTCACACCAAAGAGCTCTTCAGCACCGGAGTTCCAGCTCGTCACGAGTCCGCTCAGATCCATCCCCACAATGGCATCCCTAGAACACTCCACGATGGCGGAGAGCTGCTCCATCGTATCCTCCGCGACGTTCCTATCGGAAATACCGGTCCCGACAATGACAACACCGGCAAGGTCGCCGTCGCCGTCGAGCATCGGCGTCAGGAGAGCCAGCACGGGCAGAGATGACCCTGCCCTGGTGCGCACCCAGAACTCGTCGACTGCCGGGTTGTCTCCAGCCAGGTGCTCGCGGAGACTTACCCGACGGTCTTCATCTAGCTGGAGTGACATCGCGTCGACGATGTTCCGCCCCATCACCTCGCCGGCCTCGTAGCCGAGAAGTCTCTCCGCCGCCTTGTTCCAGTAGGTCACCCGCAAAGCAAGGTCGGTGGCTACGACGGGCTGGCTGATGCCTTTGAGGAGACGCGGCTGCATTTCGACCCGGCCAAGAGGCAGTCGGCCGGTCATGGTGTCGACCTGGCGGAACATCGCTTCGCCACACCGCCCCGGAGGCGGCGTCTCCCGACCGCCGGCCTTGCTAGGGCGCACCCGCCGTCCTTGAGAGGATCATCGAAGAAATCTACTGCGCCGGGTTGACCATGACGCTCTCGTAGTCTCGCGTCATGGACACAGAGGCCGAGGTCCCGACCGGTGGTCACAGGCAGGTGCGTTTTTTTGCGCCGGAACGAGCAACCGAGATCGTGATCGTGCGCCACGGAGAGACCGTTCCCGCCGATCCGTCGAGACCGTTCCCCCTCCTTGACGGCCACGGGGACCCGGAGCTCGCACCCCAGGGTCGAGAGCAGGCAGACCGGGTCGCCCAGCGACTGGCAGGGACGAAGATCGACGCCATTTACGTGACTACCTTGCGCAGGACCCGTGAGACAGCCGCGCCGCTTGCCGCTCGCACCGGAATCACTCCGAAGGTAGAGCCGGGACTGCGTGAGGTACGCCTCGGTGAGTGGGAAGGCGGGTTGTACCGGCACAAGGTCATCTCTCGCGATCCCCTCGCGCTGGAGATGTTCGAGCGAGAGCGCTGGGACATCATACCCGGGGCGGAGTCGAACGAGGAACTGGCGGCGCGAGTGACTGGCGCCATCGAGCACATCACCGCGGCCCACCCTGGCGGCCGTGTCGTGGCCTTCTCACATGGGGGTGCGATCGGCATGGTGCTGGCGCTAGCCACCAGATCTCGCCCCTTTGCCTTCGTCGCCGTCGACAACGGTGCCATCTCCACCGTGGTAGTGAGCGGCGATCAGTGGTTTCTCCGCAGCTTCAACGACGTCTGCCACCTAGCCTGATCTCCGACATCCACGGATCTGACACAGCCGTTGCGTACTCTCCAGTCATGACGTGGCACGACGGCCCCCTCCTCGGATTCGACCTCGAGACCACAGGCGTCCATCCGAGCTCTGATCTGCCTGTGCAGGTGGCCCTCGTCTGGACGGAAGCCGCGGGTGTGCTCAGCACTGATACTTTCCTCGTCGACCCCGGTCGAGAGATACCTCCCGAAGCGATCGCGATCCACGGCATCACCTCCGAGCGCGCTCGTTCGGAGGGGTGCTCCCTCGCCGAGGCCGCCCGAAGAATCCACGCGGCAGTGCTCCAGGCGACAACCGACGGGGTACCCGTCGTAGCCATGAACGCAGGATTTGACGTCACGATCGCCGAAGGACTGTTCGCCTCATTCGCGCTCGGGGCCCTCGAGTGGCGGGCTCTGCTCGATCCGCTCGTGATGGACCGGCACTTCGACCGTTTCCGAAAAGGCAAGCGGCGCCTTGATGCGCTCTGCGAGCACTACGCGGTCACGCTCGGGCGAGCGCACGACGCCAGCGCCGACGCCGAGGCGGCGGTTGCTCTCGCACGGCTCATCGGAGCCCGCTACCCAGAGTGCGGAGCACTCGATCCCGAGACGCTGACGCTGCGCCAGGCGGCCTGGCACCAGGCCTGGGCCCGCGAGTACGACTCGTGGCGGCGCTCCCAGGGCTTGGCCGGGCTCGAGGCGGACGACTTCAACTGGCCCTGCCGGCGCGCCGCGGTCCCCGCCACGACCGAAGAGATCCGGTGACGGTCTCTGCGACGGCCCCTCCCGGGCTGGCGTCGAACCGGAGCCCGACGGTGCGAACGGCGCCACGGAAAGTCCAGCCGCGCCGTCAGGGCCCAAGAGAGTCGAGAACGACGTCGATGTCGTCTTCCGAGGAACGGGGGTTGACGATAGCGAGCCTGAGGACAACTTCGCGACTATGGGTCGTGGGAACCACGAACGCAACTCCAGACTCGAGGAGATCGGCGGACCAGGCGTGGTAGTCCTGGCTGCTCCACCCCTCCCGGCGGAATGCCACGACTGAGAGCTGGGGCTCGGCGACCAACTCCAAGAGGGGGCGCCGACGAACCTGCTCGGCGGCGTAGCGCGCCACCTCGAGCGTGCGCTCTATCGCCCTGGCGTACGCGCGGGTTCCATGCACGGCGAGGGAGAACCAGAACGGCAGTCCTCGCGCTCTTCTCGTGAGGTGGAGCGCGTAGTCGGACGGGCTCCAGTCACCGCCTGCCTGCAGGGGCTCGAGATAGCTCGCGTGCTGAGCGTGGGCGGCGCGCGCCTTGTCTGGATCCCGGTACAGCAGAGCCGCGCAGTCGAAGGGAGCAAAGAGCCATTTGTGCGGATCGACCGAGAGGGAGTCGGCATGCTCGATTCCCGCGAACAGGTGACGCGCGCTGGGTGCTGCCATCGCCGCGGCACCATATGCGCCGTCCACATGCAACCAGAGCCCCTCGCGCCTCGCGACAGCGGAAACCCCTGAAAGATCGTCGACTATCCCTAGGTTAGTCGTCCCCGCGGTGGCGACCACGGCAAAGAGTCGGCGCGGACGCTCAGAACGCCGCTCGGCCGCTAGCGCCACCTCGAGCGCCACGCCAGTGAGACGGCCCTTGCTGTCCGGTTCGACGGCCAGGAGATCTACATCCATAGCGGCCGCTGCGCTCGTGATGGACGAGTGGGCCTCGGCCCCAGCGGCGATGACCCACCGTGCTGGCTGCTCGGCTCCGGCGCGAAGGAGCTGCCCACGAGCGCTGTGCCGCGCCGTGATCAGCGCCGAGACATTGGCCAGAGTTCCTCCCTGTACGAACACTCCTCCTGCCCCGGAAGGAAACCCGGCAAGATCCGCCAACCAGCGCAGAGCCTGGTTCTCGGCGAACACCGCGCCAGCTCCCTCGAGCCAACTTCCCCCGTAGAGGGACGACGCGCTCACGACAAGATCGAACAGCGTGCTCGCGGGCGTCGGAGCGCATGGGATGAAGGAGAAGTACCGCGGGTGGTCGATTGAGATGCATGCCGGCGCCAGCACGTCTGCGAAGATCCCCAATGCCCGCTCCCCACCGATACCCTCAGGTGTGACTGTCTCGCCCACAGCCGAGCGCAGCTCAGACAAGGTCCGGGGGCGATCGAGGGGAACCGGATCGAGGTGGATCCGGTTCTTCGCGTATTCGATCACTTTGTCTGCAAGATCCTCGGTGGCGCTGGTCCATTCGTGCACGCCTCTATCGTGCCCGGTAATGACAGACTCGGCTGGAACCGCATCAGGAAGAGCTCCGCTATCTGGTCAGCTGGCGCGGCCCAGCCCCCTGGCTTCCTACGGCACGACCGTCTTTGCGGAGATGTCCGCACTTGCGTCGGCAAAAGGCGCCATCAACCTCGGACAGGGGTTCCCGGACACAGACGGCCCAAAGGTACTCCTCGAGGCTGCGACAGCGGCGATCCGGCACGGTCGTAACCAGTACCCGCCGGGGCACGGAGTGCCCGAGCTGCTTAAGGCAGTAGCACACCACGAACAGCGGTGGTGGTCGCAGGAGTACGACCCCGACGGCGAGATTCTGGTGACAGCAGGCGCCACCGAGGCGATTGCCGCGACCGTGCTCTCTCTGTGTCGCGCGGGCGACGAAGTAGTGACCTTCGAGCCCTATTACGACTCCTACGCGGCGACGATCGAGCTCTCCGGAGCTGCCCTGAGAGTCGTGAGGCTCCGCCAACCAGGGTGGAGCTTCGACCCCGCCGAGCTCGAAGCTGCCATCACCCCGGCAACGCGGCTCATCCTTCTCAACACTCCCCATAATCCGACGGGCAAAGTCTTCTCGCCGGAGGAGCTGGGGCTGATCGCCCGCCTCTGCGTCGAGCATGACGTCATCGCCGTCACCGATGAGGTGTACGAGCACCTCGTCTTCGACGGCGTGCACTTGCCACTCGCAAGCCTCGCCGGGATGCGAGAACGAACCCTCAAGATCTCGAGCGCCGGCAAGACGTTCTCGGTGACTGGCTGGAAGATCGGTTGGGTGACCGGACCGAGAGCACTTGTGGAGGCAGTGAGATCGGTCAAGCAGTTCCTCACCTATGCAAGCGGAACACCCCTGCAGTACGCAGTGGCGAGCGCCCTCGGCCTCGGCGACGAATACTTTGCTTCTACCGCGAGGGAGCTGAAGGATCGACGGGATCAGTTCTGCGACGGAGTCGAGGCTCTCGGATGGAAGCTCGAGCGGCCACAGGCAACGTATTTCGCAATAGTCGACATCGCTCAGTTCGCCAAGAAGGACGGTCGTGCCTTCTGCCTGGAGCTCGTCGACGACCCGGGCGTGGCAGCAATCCCGACCGAGGTGTTCTACGGTGACGGCAGCGCCGGAAAGCAGCTCATTCGCTTTGCGTTCTGTAAGCGGGCCGAGGTGATAGACGAGGCCCTGAGGCGCCTTAGTCGCGTGCCCGTCATTGCGAAGCCCTGAAGGCGCCGGCGACGCGATCCATATATCGCGCTAGTTCGAGATCTCGCTCGGTCACGCCCCCGGCATCATGGCTGGCCAGGCGGACGTCAACCATGTCAAAGAGGTTCGACCACTCGGGATGGTGATCCATACGCTCAGCTCGGAGCGCGGCTGACGTCATGAACGCGAATGCCATCGCGAAGCTCGGGAAGACAAATCTCTTCGTTATGGCATCCTCGGCGTCCACCAGCAGCCATCCGTCGAGCGAGGCGACCGCTTCGTAGAGCACCGAGCCGGCAAGGCTCGGCCCGGGGTTGCGCATCTCAGGCAGAGAGCAGCTCGACGGCGTCGCCCGCAACCGCCCAGCGTCCCTTCGCAGTCGCGCGGGCAGCTCGCTCCAAGAGCCCGTCCAGATAGACCGTCATACCTACAAGCGCGATGTTCGGATCGAGAGGTCGAAGCGGCGTCGGCTCGCTCTCGAAGTCAAGACCCGCCACCTCGAGCAGCGCGCGCCGCAGCATCAACACGCCGGCCCAAGCCTCCTCGAGGCCGACAGATGTCCGGCCCATCCATGCACTCAGGCCCGAGGTCAACTCGATTGCGCCATGGGTCGGATCCTCAGGGCTCAGCTCCGCAACCCCATGTGCCAGGGCCTTCGCAAACTGCAAGGCTCGCCGGGTGTCCGGTACGCAGGACTCAAGCATGTCACCTCCTCTGGGCAGGCACCTGGGCAAAGTCTGCCGAGGGAGCCGGCCGCAGTGGTGGATGCTCGGCTACGGTACCGGAAATCACATCTTCGCGAGGTCTCCAAAGCGCGCGTAGTTCGAGATGAAGCTCAGCTTTGCCAGACCCGTGGGGCCGTTTCTGTGCTTGGCAATGAGGACCTCGGCCACTCCACGGTCGCTCGAGTCAGGGTTGTAGACCTCGTCTCTATAGATGAACATCACCACGTCCGCGTCCTGCTCGATCGCCCCGCTGTTGTGGGAGATGAGACCGTTGGCCACAAAACTGTGCGTCCCGGGCACCCGAGCGTCGAATACCTCTTCCTCGCCTGCGGCAACGACAGATTCGACGGCCGACCACGAGATCCCGCTCGACGCGCCGGCGCCGGCGGTGGCGACGGGCATCCCGACATCTAGTCCGCAGACAGGCGCCCAGCCATCGGGGGTGAGAAACGGATGGTTCCCGGTTGCTCGAATCGTGTGCCCACTTCCGAGCCGCACGGCGAACACAGGCCGTATCCCGCTCGACCAGGCCCGGGTCATCACCGCTGGTACGAGGTTCAGGTCTCCGTCGAGCGACCACACCCGGGTGTCCTCAGCCCCGCGGCAGGCCAGCTCGGAGATCGTGACCTGAGTGTCGGCGCCCACGACGGCGACCTGAGTGTCGCTCGTCAGGCACTCCCGCAGGTCAGCAAGCATCGGCCTTTTGTCGGCACGTGACTCTAGGTTGCGCGAGAGCTGGCTCAGCGCGACAACGGGGATCTGGAGCTCTCGGGCCAAGATCTTGAGGCCCCGCGAGATCTCCGAGATCTCCACCTGGCGGTTCTCTGCCGACGACCTCCCAGTCATAAGTTGGAGATAGTCGACGACAACAAGGCCAAGCCCTCCCTCGGCACTCTTCATCCGCCGTGACTTGGCTCTTATGTCCATGACTGTCACATTCGGGTTGTCGTCGATATACAAAGGAGAGGTGCCGATACGGCCGATGGCACCCGCGATCTTCGACCAGTCGCTCTCGACGAGCTTCCCGTTGCGCAAACGACCGGCATCGACCCGGGACTCGGCGCAAAGAACTCGCTGGGCGAGCTCGAGGTGGCTCATCTCGAGTGAGAAGAACAGGACAGGTACGCCGATACGGGCGGCATGTGCCGCCAGTCCGAGCGCAAAGGCCGTCTTGCCCATTGAGGGCCGCGCACCGACCACGACGAGATTGGACGGCTGCAGACCGTAGAGCTCGTGGTCGAGATCCTGATAGCCAGTGGCGACCCCGGTGATCGTCTCCCCGAGGTTGTTCAGGTACTCGAGATGGTCCAAGCTCTCAGCTAGGAGGTCCTTTAGGGCCCGTGTCGAATCGCTCGACCTGTGCTGTGCAACGTCGAAGACCATCGCCTCGGCCCGATCGACCGCGGCAACGACGTCGGCTGGCAGCTCGTAGCCGATCTCGGCTATCTCGTATGCGACCGCGATGAGCCGGCGAAGGACCGCGTGCTCCTGGACGATGCGGGCGTAACGGCTGACACTCGATATCGCAGGAGTGTTGGCCTGCAAGGAGATGAGAGCCGAGGCGCCGCCCAGAGTGTCGAGGGTCCCGTGCCGCCGCATCTCCTCGGCCACCGTGACCGCATCGGCCGGTTCCCCTCGACTGTAAAGAGAAGTGACTGCCGAGAAGATGTGGGCGTGCGAAGGCTTGTAAAAGTCCTCTGACGAGACTTCCTCCACTGCGACCGCAATGGCGTCTCGTGACAACAGCATCGCGCCGAGCAACGACTCCTCGGCTTCAAAACTGTGCGGCGGGATGCGGCTCACCGAACTGCCGGCTCCGCCAGTACCGCCGGGTCCCGGGCCACTTGCAGAGTCCGCCAATGACGGCCGCGGTCGTCTGGATTGACGCGATGAACTGGAAATCGGAGGGATGCTCGCCATGGGTTATCTCAGGATGCCTGCTCCGCCCTGGGGGCGGCTATAGCGACAAGATGTGGATTAGTCGCTCGAACCGGGTGATAAAGCTGTGGGAAACGCCATGTCAGACATCGGCAACATGCAGGGGCTGACATCCTGGCAACCACCACCTCGACGGTGTTCCTCATCGACGGCTCCAACGCCCGCAAGAGATAGCTGCCTCCAAAGGCCGTCCGCTTCAGCCAGCTGGTACCACCTCGAGCGTGATACGAAACTCGACGTCGGCATGGAGCCGAACACCCACCTCGTGAGTCCCGAGCGTCCGAATCGCCTCGTCGGTTGTGAGCCGCCGGCGGTCAAGCTCTACGCCAGCCTGCTGGCGCACGGCCTCGACCACGTCTTGGGTAGTCACGGATCCAAAGAGGCGACCCTCCGCCCCGGCTCGCGCCGGGATCCGGATCACCAGCGGAACGAGCTTTCGCGCGACGGTCTCGGCTCCCTCACGGTCCCGGGCATCCTTCAAATCCCGAGATCGCCGCATGGCCTTCGCCTGCTGCTCGATCTTAGGCGTCGCGAGGATCGCCTCACCCCCGGGGATGAGCCTGTTGCGGGCGTGACCGTCGGCCACGTCGATGATATCGCCACGCTTGCCGAGACCCTTGACGTCAGAGCGAAGTACGAGCTTCATCACTCTTCCTCCGCGCCAGGCACCGAGACGAGATCCACCTCGTCAAGCAAGTCCTCATCACCGAGCAGCTCGCCGTCGAGCGTCGCGGCTCCGTCTTCTTCCGCCGCGCCAGGCGCGTCAGGAACAGGGATCCCTCTCCCACCTCTTCCCGGACCACGCGGAGACGGCCTGTCGCTCGTCGTCCGCTGGGTGTAGGGGAGCAGGGCCAGCTCGCGCGCCGTCTTTATCGCGAGAGCCACTTCCCGTTGGTGCTGAGCGCAGTTGCCCGAGACTCGCCTTGCCCGGATCTTGCCCCGGTCGGACATGAACTTGCGGAGCAACCCGATCTCCTTGTAGTCGACCCAGGTCACATGCTCTTTGCAGAAGATGCAGATCTTCTTCTTCCCGCGGCGAGTCGTCTCTTTGGGGGCGCGCCGGGTACCTCGATCCCGATCGTTGTTACGTGCCATCAGAACGGCTCCTCGTCGTAGCTCGCATAGGGTGCCTCGGCTTCAGAGGTGGCCGAACGGCTGGAGGCAACCGAGGGCCGACCACTGCCGGTCTCGCCCGGACCCTTTCTCTCATTCTTGGTTACAACGGCGCTCGCCCACCGCAGGCTGGGGCCGAGCTCATCGGCTACCACTTCGACCTTGGAGCGCTTCTCCTTCTCACTCGTCTCCCAGCTGCGCTGTTCCAGGCGGCCGGTCACGATGACACGGGAGCCTCGGTGGAGACTCTCGCTCGCGTTCTCGGCCAGCTCCCGCCAGCAGACAACGTCGAAAAAGGAAGTGGCTTCCTCCCACTCCTGGGTCTGGCGGTTCTGCCACCGGCGGTTCACCGCCAGTCCGAAAGTTGTCGTCGGCTGACCACTTGGCGTGAAACGAAGCTCGGGCTCGCGCGTAACGTTCCCGACGAGCACGATGGTGTTCCCGTTGGACATCTCAAGTCTCCTGTGTCGTCATGTCGCTCAGCTGGCCGGAGGCTCTTCACCAGATGAACCGGTGGATCCACCGCCAGCGTTCTCGGCGGCTTCCGCCGCGATCGGATTCCCGCGAGACTCCTCGCCCCTCCCGGCACTGGCGCTGGCACCGGCACGAGCTGGCCGGCTCGACTCGGAAGGCGACGCTCGGCGAGGCGCCGGCTCACGCCTTGGCCCGCGCGATGACGCCCGCCCGGCCACGTTGTCCGGCTGACGCAATACCTTGTGACGTACTACGGCGTCCTCGAGAGCGAGGTAGCGATCTACCTCGGCCATTGCCGCCGGCTCGGCAGTTGCCTCGAGCACGACGTAGTAACCCTCCGAGCGGTGCTTGATCTCGTAGGCAAAGGTCCTGCGACCCCAGTGACTGACGCTCCCAGGCGTCCCCCCCCGGGCTCGCACGAGTTCGTGGACACGCTCGACACGTTGCCGGATGTCTCCCTCCTCGAGGTCGACATCGAATATCACCATGACTTCATAAGGCCGCATGGCGGCACGCACCTCCTCCGGACCCGGCACCAAGCACACGGGGCCCCGGTGTGACCGGGGCAGGGGCAGATAGGACGCTGTAAGAGTAGCCCACGTCCCAGCCTCTTCCGGCAGCCGGCGTCGCTCGTCGAATCGACACGTCGCAAGTATGCGCATGAGGGTGTGTCACATGGTCAGCGTCGGGCCGCTAGCGCCTCTCGCAAAGCGCTGGACCCATGGTATGACTCGGCTTCGGAGGGGAAGGAACCGCTCCGCACGTCGGTGGCATAGCTCGAGATAGCCCCTGTCACCATGGTGTTCAGGTCCAAGTACTTCCTAACGAACCGCGCAGCCGGATCACGGGTCAGTCCGAGGAGGTCGTGGAGGACGAGAACCTGGCCGTCGCAGCCGGCGCCGGCGCCAATGCCGATTGTCGGAACGTCGATCTCAGCGGTGACCCTGTCTGCCAAGACGTCCGGGACTCCTTCCAGGACAACCGCGAAGCAGCCGGCAGCAGCAAGGGCAACGGCGTCCGTCACGAGCTCTTCGGCCTCAGCGAGCTCGCGACCTTGCATCTTGTAGCCGCCCATGGCGTGAACGGACTGCGGTGTGAGGCCGAGATGTGCCATTACCGGAATCTCGGCCTCGATGATCGCGTGGACTGCGGGAAGGCGCCGCCTTCCGCCCTCGAGCTTGATCGCGGAGGCGCCAGAGCGGACGAGGCGGCCCGCGTTGCGCACAGCCTCGAACGTCTCGGCGTGGTAGCTCAACCAGGGCATGTCCGCGACGACGAGGGCGCGAGGGCGCGCCCGTGCCACCGCCGCGACGTGATGGGCCATGTCCTTGATACCGATCGCGAGGGTGTTCTCGTAACCGAGCACGACCTGGGCCAGGGAGTCACCCACCAGGATGATGTCGACGCCCGCTTTGTCGGCAAGGCGGGCAAAGGGCTCGTCATAGGCCGTGATCATCACGATCGGCTCGTCGCCCCGGCTGCGCTTCCTGCTCTGCACCCATGGCACAGCGACAGGCTCGTCCATTTTCGTCTCCCTTCCGTCCAGCGCCTCGCGGCTGCCGGCGGTGTCGTCGGGTTATATTGCACTTGATTTGCTTGCGGACTACGGCGCGGCCTCAGTTCAGCGGCGAGCCTTTGTGCGGCCCCGACTCCCTACCGTGAACATCCGCAGCAGGTGGTTCCAGCAGCACTTCGTACACACCTCGACAACGTAGCAAGCGAATTCACCCTCGTTCCGAGTGAGCTCGACGATCTCGCCCGGGATGAGCGCCCGTCCACTCGACGGAAGCCGAGGACCGAACGCAAAGGAGACGTGCACGAGCTTCGCGTCCGCACATATGGGACACGTCGTGGTCGTCTCGCGTCCGACGTTGCGAGCGACGCGCAGCAGCTCGGGTTGGGCGTCACAGACGTCCAGGCGGCCCAGACGACCGCGCCGGTACTGGCTGACGACGGACTCGCGCATCAGGCGGTACTCGATCCGCCCGGGATGCGGCGGTCCACCCGCACCCCAAAAGCTCTCTGAGCCACTGCCGACGCCTGCCATCGAGAGACAGGCTAATAGCCGGGCCGGGCTTTGGCCCCTGATTCCGGTTCGGACCGCCGCGAGGCCCTCGGCGGGAGGTAGCGCCACCACATCGCGCTGAACACGACTGAGAGCGGCGTGAGGACCAGTATCTCGCCGATTAGAAACGGGCCTACGAAGAAGAGCCCGACGTCCCAGAGGATGTGGACGATGATGAACGGGCCCAGCCGCCGGAACCGCCGGTAGAGAATCACGCTGACAGTCGCCCAGAGAAGGATGGGAACAACTCCCCAGCCGTAATAGAGATGGTACGAACCGCGTACCGATACGGCGATGACGACGACCCAGATCGGCCTCAAACCGACCTGCTCGAGTCGCCGGACCAGGTAACCCAGAACCACCAGCTCCTCGACAACGCCGGCAACTGCTGCCATTGCGACGTACACGACGTCGTAGTACGCCGGCAGAGCCCCGGTCGAGGGGGACGGGCCGCGGATCCCGAGGGCGTGCAGCAACACGCCACCGCCGGCGATCGGCACAAGGTCGCACAGCAGGAAGACCGGCAGCACCAAGGCGAGGTCCGCCCGGAGCTTCCGGCCGCCGAGGCCGATCGCCGCGGGGCCGCCGCCCCCGGGCTCCGAGATCAGGTACAGCACAAGAGCGGCGGCGCTCAGCGGAAAAAGGACTGCAAGTAGCACGAAAGGGAAACTCGCCGCAACGTGGCCCGGGAACAGCACCGGGATACGGCTTCCGGCACCCTTGCCGAGAAGGTAGGCGGTGAGGGACTGAAGAGCCGAGACCACGTACGGAAGAGGGAAGACGGCGAGCACGATCACGAGCTCGACCACGAGACGTCTGCGGCTCTTCGGATCTGTGGCGACTACGGCTTGGCCCCCCGCAGGGGCAGCACCGAGTAACCCACCCTCGGCCGTCTCGGGTTCCTCGGCCGTCTCGGGTTCCTCGGCCGTCTCGGGTTCCTCGGCCGTC
>CAZAMA010000005.1:32286-53534 GCA_964485645.1 uncultured Acidimicrobiaceae bacterium
CTCGGGTTCCTCGGCCGTCTCGGGTTCCTCGGCCGTCTCGGGTTCCTCGGCCGTCGCGGGTTCCTCGGCCGTCCGCGGTGGGTAAGGCACCGCAGGCGGAGCGGTCCACCGGGTCCAATGCAAGCCGTCCCACCAGCGCCATGGAGCAGTCCGCCAGGGATCCTCGTACCAGCCAGGCCCTCCGCCCCCTCGGCTGCCCGGCGGTCGAGGGGGCTCGGACATCCGCGAACACCCTAGATCGGCCTTTGCCCAAGGGATACCTCAGTCACCCCGGTCTCGTGGTGCCCGACATATCGCTTCGATATGTCGGGCGTGTTAGTATGACACCCGTGCTGGAGATGGCGATCCTCGGACTCCTGAAACGCCAGCCAATGCACGGCTACGACCTGCGGAGGCGGCTCCGCGCGGAGTTCGGCTTGCTCTCGAGCCTCTCGTTCGGGTCTCTCTACCCTGCACTTGCCCGTCTCGAACACGACGGCGCCGTGCGAGAGTTGCGCGGCGGTCCTGCCACCACCTCTGGCGAGGTGCTTGCCTTCACCGGCTCCTTTGCCGGTGAGCGAGCAGCATTTCGCGCGCGCCTGGCAGCACACAGCAGCGCCGCCGTGATTCGATCGGGCCGCGACGCCCAGAGCTCGAGGACCCGCAAGGTCTACGAGCTCACTCCTGCCGGCGAGCAGATGTTCGAGCGGCTCCTCACCGATGACCCTTCCGACGGCAGGGGAGGAAAGGACGGGAAGGTATTTGCCATCCGTTGGGCTTTTGCCCGACACCTCTCACCGGAGGCCCGCATGCGCCTGCTCGACCGGCGCAGGAGCCAGCTGGAGGAGCGTCTCGCCAACGGCCAGAGAGCTTCGGACTCGTCGCCGCCGATCGACCGCTTCGAACGGTCCCTCGCGGAGCACGCGCGGGCGACGATCAGCTTCGAGATCGCCTGGATCGACGGTCTCATATGCACCGAACGAGCTGAACTGGACGACGAGGCACGGGGGTCGCGGCCCGATCCGGTGGTCGAAGTGTCGTGAAATACGACTCCGAAGTGAACGACAGAGCAAAGTGGTGCGGGAGCAATGTCTCGTGCCTTGACAACCAAAGGAATCACCGATGACCAACAACACGATCAAGGTCGCCATCGCCGGCGTGGGCAACTGTGCCAGCTCGCTGCTGCAGGGGATCGAGTACTACCGCGGCGCAGACCCGTCCGAGTCCGTTCCTGGTCTGATGCACGTCACCCTCGGCGGTTATCACGTAGGCGACACCGAGATAGTGGCCGCCTTCGACGTCGACGCCGAGAAGGTCGGCTTGGACCTGAGCAAGGCGATATGGGCCGGCCAGAACAACACGATCCGTTTCTCAGACGTGCCGACGCTCGGGGTGACCGTGCAGCGGGGACCGACCTTTGACGGTTTGGGTCGCTACTACCGCCAAGCTGTGGAAGAGTCACCGGCGGCCCCGGTCGACATTGCGGAAGTCCTGCGTACGAGTGGCGCGGAGGTGCTCGTCGCCTACCTGCCGGTCGGCTCTGAGCTGGCACAGAAGCATTACGCCAGCGCTGCCCTCGAGGCAGGAGTCGCTTTCGTGAACGCGATCCCCGTGTTCATCGCGAGCAACCCCGAGTGGGCCAAGCGGTTCGAAGACGCACGGCTGCCGATAATCGGTGACGACATCAAAAGCCAGGTGGGCTCCACGATCGTTCATCGCGTGCTCACTCGCCTCTTCGAGGACAGGGGAATGGTGCTCGATCGCACCTATCAGCTGAACGTCGGTGGCAACATGGACTTCCGCAATATGCTCGAGCGCGAGCGGCTGGAGTCGAAGAAGATCTCGAAGACCCAGGCGGTGACGAGTCAGCTCGACCACGCGCTCGGCGAGGACGAGGTCCACATAGGACCATCGGACCACGTCCCGTGGCTGGAGGACCGTAAATGGGCCTATATCCGGATGGAAGGGCGCAACTTCGGTGACGTCCCGCTCAACTTGGAGCTGAAGCTCGAGGTCTGGGACTCCCCGAATTCGGCCGGTGTGATCATCGATGCAATCCGGTGCGCCCGAGTAGCTCTCGACCGGGGACTCGGTGGGCCGCTGATCGGCCCCTCGGCATACTTCATGAAGTCCCCGCCGGTGCAGTTCCACGACGACGAGGCGCGCCAGCTGGTAGAGGACTTCGTCGCCGGCGGTTGATCCCGCCCCCCGCTCGTCGTGCAGCAGGTGGCTGATCGCTACCGCCCAGGGCGCTACCTGACAGTCGTGAGACGACCGGAGGCGGCCGACGCTGCGGCAAGAAATCGCTCCATCTCAGTGGTGTCGAGTGGTTCGGAGAACAAGAAACCCTGGCCCGTTCTGCACCCCATCTCCCTCAGCAACTGCAGCTGGGTGCGCGTCTCGACGCCTTCCGCCACCACGTCGAGCTCCAGCACCTTGGCTAGGCCGATGACAGCCTCGACGATAGCGGTGTCGTGTGAGTCGACTCCGAGCCCGTCAATGAAGGAGCGGTCGATCTTGAGCGAATCGATCGGGAGCTGGCGCAGATAGCTGAGCGACGAGTACCCGGTACCAAAGTCATCTACGGTGAGGTGGACTCCGAGGTCACGAAGCAACCGCAAGGTATCGAGGTTCGAAGCGACCTGGGACAAAAGCGTCGTCTCGGTTATCTCCAGATACACAGAGCTGGGCGGTACCTCCGAGGTGGCAAGCGCTCCGGCAACCGCTGCGACAAGGTCCGGCGAGGAAAGCTGACGCGCCGAGAGGTTCACAGCCAGCGCGTAGTCACCTGCCAGCGGGAAACGCCTCCGCCAGCGGGAGATCTGGCGAAGAGCCTCCGCGAGCACCCATTCGCCTACGGGCACGATAAGCCCGGTCTCCTCGGCGAGAGGGATGAAGTCGAGCGGGGAGATCACTCCGCGATCGGGATGGGCCCAGCGGATGAGCGCCTCTGAGCCGCGCAATGTCACGTTTCCGAGCTGGACCACCGGTTGGTGGACCAAGAAGAGCTCACCGCGCTCGAGGGCCCGCCGAAGCGAGGCGCCCAGGTCTACCCGCGAACGCGCCCGCGAACGAAGATCCTCGTCGAAGAATTCGATGGCAGAGCGACCGTGATCCTTCGCCCGGTACAGAGCGGCGTCGGCCTCCCGAACGAGATCCTCTGCCGACGCGCCGGGGCGGGAGATAGCGACGCCGATACAGGCTGTGACGAACAGCTCCGAACCGTCTTCCATCTCGACCGGCTCGGTCATTGCATCGAGCAGCCGTGCTGCGAATCGGCTCGTCTCCTCCTCGTCGGCGGTTTCTCGGACGATTACGAGCTCGTCACCCCCAAAGCGCGCCACGGTGTCGCCCACGCGCACTGCGCCGGCGAGACGAGTCGCCATCTCCGTGAGCACGAGGTCGCCAGCCGCATGACCGAGTGAATCGTTGACGTCCTTGAAGCTGTCGAGGTCGAAGATGAGCACTGCCACGCGCTTGTTGCGTCGCTGCGACTGCGAGAGCGCCGTGCGAAGGCGATCCATCAGCAAGTCACGGTTCGGCAAGCGCGTCAGCGGATCGTGGAGCGTCGCGTGACGCAGCGCCTCGGCTGCCTGACGGCTCTCGGTGACATCCCTGGCAATCACGGCCATGCCGCTCACAATTCCGCGATCGTTTCTTACGGGCGAAGCAGTCCATGAGACGTGCACGCTAGAGCCACCCTTTCGGCGCCACAGCGTTCTGTGCTCTAGGACCGTCTCGCCGTCACGGACCCGATCGAGGATCGCCTCGGCTTCGTCCACCCGATCTGGCGGAAAGAGGAAGGACAGCACGGCTCCGATTGCCTCGTCGGCTGGATAGCCGCTCAAGGTCGCGGCCGCGCGGTTCCAGCTCGAGACGACGCCACCGAGGTTGGAGGTGAAGACCGCGTCGGTCGAGGATTCGACCACCGTGACCAGCTCGCGCAATGCCTGGTCGAGCTTCAGCTTCTCTGTCACGTCGGTGGCGTTGATCACGACGCCGGCCACGGCAGGCACGTGGAGGAGGTTACGGGCGATACCCTGAAAGACTCGTTGGGAGCCGTCCGCATGGGGAGCCTCGAAGCGCACGGCTACGGTGAACCCGGGCGTCTCGTAAAGATGGCGCATCAAGGTGAGAGGGTCATCGCTCGGCTCGATCGGGAGCATCTCGGGGTGCGGGCGCCCCACGATCTCGCCAGGTTCGAACCCAAGGATACGGCGTACTGCGGGAGAAGCGTAGGTGACCATGCCGGTGGCGTCGATGACCACGATCGTGTCGGCGACATTCTCCAGAAGTGCCTCGACGCGGACGCGGTCACCGGGACCACCTCCTGCCATCGGTGAGACCATCGAAGCCCGTCCTCCCGGTGGGTGTGCCTCGGCCGCGAGACGCCTGCGAGACTACTCACCGCGAGCTCGCCAGAGGGGGTTATTCGTGCCGGCGCGCTTCGGTCAAAGCGGATGAGGCGCGCAGCTGCCACCACGCCAGGAGCCGCTCGTACGCCTCATCCTTGCCTATGAGGCCCTCCTCCAACCGGATCTCCAGTAAAAACGCGAGCGCCTCGCCGACCGCAGGGCCCGGGCCAATATCCAGGATGCCCATCACCTCCGTGCCGTCGAGCTCGGGGCGCAGCGAGTCGAGAGCCTCCTTTCCCTCGATCTCCCCAAGGCGGCGCTCCAACTCGTCCATGCGCGCGCCAAGGGCGCGGGCACGGGCGGCGTTGCGGGTCGTGCAATCCGAGCGCGTCAGCTCGTTGAGCCGCTCCAGAAGGTCGCCGGCGTCGCGGGCGTAGCGGCGTACCGCGCTGTCGGTCCATCCCAGCTGGTAGGTATGGAACCGCAGATGCAACTCGACGAGGCGACTGACGTCATCTATCTCCTCGGTGGGATAGCGCAATGCTCTCATGCGCTCTCGCGTCATGCGGGCACCGACGACGTCGTGATGGTGGAACGAGACACCGTCGGGACCGACCGATCGCGTTCGCGGCTTACCGATGTCGTGGAACAGGGCCGCCAAGCGCAGCACCCTATCGGGTCGAGTCTTCCCGACCACAGCAATCGTGTGAGCCAGGACGTCCTTGTGGCGGTGCACGGGGTCCTGCTCGAGCGCCAGCGCGGGAAGCTCGGGGATGAAATTAGCGGCGAGGCCGGTCGAGACTATGAACCAAAGACCGGGTTCCGGTACGGGAAGCACGAGGAGCTTGTCAAGCTCGTCGCGAACGCGCTCGGCCGAGACGATGGAGAGGCGGTCAGCCATCTCCACAACAGCTGCTACGAGCTCGGCCTCAGGCTGCAAGTCGTATCCGGCGATAAAGCGCGCGGCGCGCAACATCCTCAGTGGGTCGTCGCCGAACGAGACGGCCGGGTCCAGCGGAGTGCGAAGCCGTCTGTCGGCAATATCGTCCAAGCCGCCGTAGGGGTCGAACAGCTCAAGATCGGGAAGCCGCAGCGCCATCGCGTTGACGGTGAAGTCTCGCCGGGAAAGGTCGACCTTGATGTCGTCCCCAAAGCTGACAGTCGGTCGCCGAGAATCAGGTCGGTACGCCTCGGCTCGATGCGTCGTGATCTCGAAACGTCTTGTCCCGATCAGCAGTCCGATAGTGCCGAACCGCTTGCCCTGCGACCACGTGGCGGAGGCAAGATCACCGACGAGCTCCTCGATCTCATCTGGAAGCGCATCTGTCGTGAGGTCGATATCAGCCGTACCCGCGGCGGCACCCCCCGGCCGCCCCGCTATTGCATCGCGAACGCTACCGCCGACTAGGTAAATCCGCTTGCCCGCGGCCGCAAACTTCTCGGTCAGAGGTGCCGTAGCTTCCAGCACCGGACGGACTCGCTCGGGGATCACGTTGGCCGAGGGTAGCTGCCGTCGCGACACCTACCTCACGCGCTCTCGAGGTGGAGGCGACGGGCCGTCCTCACGATCTCGAAGCCGTGCGCGCCTGGTGGCCCCGCTCCCGACAGGGGCTCGGGGCGCAGCGCCTCCCCGGCAAGGGCGGCTACGCACGCCGCAGTCGAGGACGCCAGCGCTGCGAGGTTGTATCCACCCTCCAAGAAGGCGATGCGGCGGCCCGGGGGGGCGAGACGAAGGGCGCGTCGCGTCAGATCCGAGAAGTCACCCGAGGAGAGGCCGAGATCGGTGAGAGGGTCGTCTCTGTGCCCGTCGAAGCCAGCTGATATCAGTACCCAGGTCGGGGCAAATCGCTCGGCGACCGGTTCGATGAGCGTTTCGAAGGCGGCGCGGTAGACGTCACCACCGGTGCCCTCAGGCACCGGCACGTTGACGGTCGCTCCCAAGCCCGCACCAGCGCCCATCTCTTCGAGAGATCCAGTACCTGGATAGAAGGGATACTGGTGCAAGGACACGTAGCAGACGTCGGGTCTCTCGTAGAAGATGTCCTGCGTGCCATTTCCGTGGTGGGCGTCAAAGTCGACTATGAGAACACGTTCGCCGACTTCGGCAAGGGCGGCCGCCGCTACGGCGACGTTGTTGAACAGACAGAACCCCATCGCTCTTGCGACAAGCGCGTGGTGTCCAGGCGGCCTTACGGCCAGGAAGGCGGCCTCGGCCTCGCCGGCGCGGAGCCGATCGATCACATCGGGGCCCGAGCCCGCAGCTCGCAGCGCTGCCTCGTATGAGTCTGCCGACACGGTCGTGTCGGCGTCGAGCATGCCGCCTCCCTCGGCGCAGAACGCTCCGAGCGCGCTCACATAGCCGGCGTCGTGAACTGCGGTGAGCTCCTCGATCCGTGCGCGGCGCGGTTGGAACTCGACTATGTCCTCGACGACTCCCGAAGCAAGCACTCCTTCCGCGACCGCGGCGAGGCGACTGGGACGCTCAGGATGGTGCCTTCCCGCATCGTGCAAGGCAAACGCCTCATGCCGTCCGAGCAAAACGGTCACAGTCGTGACGCTAGCGCGCCCGGGGACGCGGGCATGTCCCAGTACGCTTGGAGGTCGTGGGCGCGCACCTCCTCGACGGCGTCCGCCGGGGCGGCTTACTCGCCGTTGGCGCGGCTCTGGCGATATACACGACACTGCTGCTCGTCCCAGGTGCTCCGCCGGACGCGGCCGCAGCCACGTCGGCAGCTACCCCCAGTGAGCTGACGCTCGTATCACAGGTACCGGCCTTTGTATCCAGCCAGAGCGGCGTGACCATCGGTGTCGACGTCAACTCAGCTCTTCCCGCCGCGAGGCTATCGATCGAAGTCACCCTCTATTCCGCGATCGTGGCTCGCTATACCTTGCGACAGACCCTCGCGGGTGCGCTGCCGGGCATCCTTAGCCCGCTCGGCAACCCAGGCGTGATTCCCCTAGATCTAAAAGGAATAGCCTGGGCGCCCGGCAAGGAGTTGATGCTGCACCTTCCGGTGTCGGCTCCCGACCTTCCGGCAACCGGGCGACGGGCCGCCGGGACAGGTGGTGTGGCTCTCTCCATCTTCAACTGCGCGCCGCCGACCTGCGGAGGTGTCTACCCACTACAGGTGTCACTCTTGCAGCAAGGTGTCGGACCGGTCGCGAGCTTCACCACCTACCTCATCGTGACGCCGCCATCCGAGATCGCCGGCACCCACCCCCTCCAGTTCGCCTGGGTCATCCCGCTCGGAGCCACGCCCGCGATCTCGCCGGCGGACACCACCGTCCCTGACCGTAACGACATCGCTCAGCTGACAGCGATCGACTCGGCGCTCGAGCAGGCGCCCAGGGCTGCCGTCTCTCTCGACGTCTTTCCTCAGTTCCTCGAATCGCTCCCGCAGCACTCCAACTCGCAGGCAAACACCGCCCTGAGCACTCTTCGCACCCTCAACGCCTCCGGCCGAGCGGCCATCGTGCCGGGTCCCTTCACCCCTGTCAACCTGGAAGTCCTCGTCAAGTCGAACATGGCCTCGGCGGTAACAGCTCAGCTGGCGCGCTCTCGCCAAGTGTTGGCTTCGCGGTTCAAGTCACAGGCACATGAGTACGCCGCCAACGGGCCACTCAGCAAGGAGGCACTGGGGCTGCTCGAGCGGTCGGGCATCACGCGTATCGTCATGCCGAACGCAAGTCTGCAACCGCTCGCGCCCCCATTCGCCCAGTGGACACCAACTGCACCGTTTCTCATACCCGGCTCCGGAGTCGAGGCTGTCGCATCGGATCCCAGCCTCGAAGAGGACCTCGCGAGCGGGGCCGGTCCGGCCCTCAAAGCCCAGCAGATGCTTGCTGACCTCTCGATCCAGTACTTCGACGACAGCGGCGTGCACCAAGCAGTGGCGGTCGAGTCGACCGTCGCTGCGCAGCTCAACACGACCTTCTTGAAAGCGATGCTCTCAGGCTTGTCCCAAAGCTCGATCCTGCGCGCAGTTACGCTTGCCGACGTCTTCGACACCGTCGCTCCCGGGTCGAGCGCGACCTCCCCGGACAGACGCCTGCTGAGCACCGTGCGGCTGCCGGCAACATCGCGCCTCGCGACGCAAGAGTTCGGAGCGGCCCAGCAAGATCTTGCTGCGATCGCCTCGGTCGTGCCATCGACGCTTCGCCCGAGCGGTAAGCCACCTCTCGGCGACCTTCTTCTCATGGCCGAGGGTGCGGGGGAGCCACCTAACCTGCGACGTAACTATCTCGAGACGATCTTCCGGCACGCGAACGCCCTCGGCAACCTCGTGAGTCTTCCTCTCGGGCGCACCATCACCGTTACCTCGCTGCAGGCGAAGGTGCCGATCTCGATCGTCTCCGACGCTCATAGCGCGTTCACGGCCGAGCTGAGCGTGGCGAGCACGACTCTCGGGTTTCCTGCCGGGAACACGTGGAGAGTGAGGATCTACCCGCGCACCAATATCGTTCCGATCATGCTGAGCGCCCGCACCTCAGGAGACTTCTCGCTCCAGCTCCGTCTCGAGACGGCAACTGGCTTCACAATTAAGAGCGGGGCCATGACCATACGGTCTACAGCCATATCGGGGGTCGCAGTCGCTCTGTCAATCGGTGCAGCCGCTTTCCTCCTGATCTGGTGGTCTCGCTCGATTGTCACAAAACGACGAAAGCAACACAGGCTCCGAGGCGCCGCCCTCGCGGCCGGCGCCATTCCGGGCACCGCCCCCGACGCGTGAGCCCCACGGGCACTGAGGGGAGCCCCGCGGCGAGGTCTCCTCGGACAACGGCACGTCCGGGGCTCGGACGCGCGACAGCCCTCATGGCCGGCGGCACGCTTCTCTCACGACTCACCGGGCTTCTCCGCCTCCTTGTCGCCGCCTACGCGTTAGGTGGCAACCGGCTCTCGGACGCTTTCAACCTTGCCAATAATACGCCGAATATCGTCCATGACCTCGTGCTGGGTGGGGTACTCGCCGCCACCTTCGTTCCCCAGTTCGTACACCGCATGACAACACGGCCGCCAGTTGAAGCCAGCGAGTCCATCTCCGCAGTTGTGTCGTTGTCGAGCGTGGTGCTCCTCGGTGCCACCGTGACCTTCCTTCTCCTCGCTCCATTTGTAATCGACCTTTACTCCCTCGGCGCTCACGGGTCTGACATCGCCGCCGAACGGCAGGTAGCTACCGACCTGCTGAGACTCTTCGCCATCCAACTCCTTGGATATGGCGCCATCAGCTTGATGGGAGCGGTGCTCAACTCGGTACGACGCTTCGTGCTCGTTGCCTACGTCGCGATCTTCAACAACGTCGTCGCGATCGCGGTGCTTCTCGAGTTCGCGAGAGTGGTCGGGCACCATCCGACCCTCGCAAGAATCCAGCACGACCACGGAGTCCTACTGCTGCTCGGGCTGGGGACGAGCGCTGGTGTGATCGTGCAAGGACTCGCGCTCGTTCCTGCCACGATCCGGTCCGGCCTCGACCTTCGCTTCGTCTGGCGCCCAAGGGACCCGGCAATCAAGGAAATCCTCTCGCTATCGGGTTGGACCGTCGGCTTCGTCATAGCCAACCAGCTAGCCGTCTTCGTGGTTCTCGCTGTCGCCGTCGGGCTCGGGGCCTCCCAGGTGACCGACTACAGCTATGCCTTCCAGTTCTTCCAGCTGCCGTTCGGAATCATCGCCGTCTCGGTGATGAGCGCCGTGATCCCCGAGCTCGCATACCGTTTCAGTACCGACAACCTGCCCGAGATGGCACATCAGTTCGGCATCGGTATCCGACGAATGATGGCGGGCATCTTGCCGGCCACTGCTGGGTATCTCCTCCTCGCGGGTCCGCTCATAGCCCTGCTACTTCATCACGGGGCCTTCGCCTCGACAGACGCCGCCGAGACGGGTCGACTACTCGCGCTCCTGGCGCTGGGCCTGCCGGGCTACTGCACTTACCTTCTCTGCATCAGCGCCCTCCAGGCAATGCGCGACACACGTACTGCCTTCTTTCTCTACCTATTCGAGAACGGTGCGAACATTGTCTTGGCAGTTATACTGTCATATTATGCCAAGGCCGCGGGCCTCGCGCTCTCTCTTTCTATTTCCTACAGCCTGGCCGCGCTGGCCGCGCTTGTGGTAATCCGGTCGCGCATGGGGGGCCTCGGTGGCGCTCGAGTAGGAAGGTTTCTAGCCAGATCTGTCGCACTCACACTGACAATGGCCGTTGCTGTAGCTCTTGTGACTGCCGCGGTAGCATCACAGAGCGAGGCGGGACTGCTGTTACGCGTAGTTGCCGGCGTGTTCGTCGGATTCTTGACATACGGAGGCGTTGCCGGGCTAGCCGGGACGTACTCCGCCTGGCAGACTTCACGCAAGCGGCGCCCCGCCGCCAGGAGAGGAGTACATGGCTAGGACCTTGATCGTCACCGATAGTGCCGCTGATCTCGATCCGGCCGTGGCCAAGCGGAACGACATCAAAGTAGTCGAACTGGACGTCCGCCTCGGCGAGATCGGGCCAGAAGTGACACGCACCTGGTCTCCGGAACAATTCTGGCAGGAGTGTGCCAACACATCGGTACTGCCCGAGACTTCGGCTCCTTCGCCGGGCGCGTTCGCCAGCGCCTACCTGGAGGGGTTGACAGATGGACACGACGGGGTTGTGTGCATAACTCTCTCGTCCAAACTTTCGGCGACCTACCAGGCGGCCATCGCCGGTGCCGCCGAAGTCGAAGAGAGAATACCCGTCAAAGTTGTCGACTCCAAGACCGTGACGATGGGCGAGGGGATACTGGCTCTCGCTGCCGCTGAGTCCGCAAGGGCGGGCATCGGGGCCGGTGAGATCGCGAGCGCGGCCGAGGAAGGGACCAGGGACGTTCGCGTGTACGGGAGCCTCGACACCCTCGAGAACCTCCGCAAGGGCGGCCGGATCGGGAATGCCCAGGCACTCTTCGGGTCTCTGCTCGCTATCAAGCCAGTCATCGAGGTTCGCGGCGGCCTCATAGAGGCAGAGTCACGGCAGAGAACCCGGATCCGGTCCCTCCACTACTTGGCCGAGAAGGTCAGAGCTGCTGGGGCACTCGAACAGCTGGCGGTCGTGCACGGTGCCGCAGGAGATGTGAATACTCTCGTCGAGATGTTGGCGGACTGCTTCCCGCGTGACGCTATCCAGATCAGTCATATCGGTCCGGTGATCGGAACACACGCTGGCGCGGGCTCCATAGCGGTGTGCTTCAAAGTTAAGCGCCGGTGATGACGCCCCGGATATCTCGGACCATGTGCGGACCCGCGCCCTTACCGCAGTAACCTGCCCCTCATGCCTTCCGACAGCACAGCTGGCGGCACGAGCAACGAGTCCGCTGCGCCTTTCAACGACTTCGCTTCTCTTGCCACCGCCAAGGTGGAAGAAGTCGTCTCGATCGTCCGCGACAGGACGGTGGCGCCTGTGCTGCGGGCGGTCCGTTTCGCGATCTTCGGCCTCCTGGCGGCCTCTGTCGGAGTGCTGTTGGCTATACTTCTGGCGATAGGAGCCGTGCGACTTCTCGACGACTACCTCTTCCACTGGCGTGTTTGGGCCAGTTACCTGATTGTCGGTGGAATCTTCTCTGGCCTTGGACTGTTCTTGTCGCGGATGCGCCATCCGCGCTCCTAGCAACCGGGCCGGTCTCGACCGGCGAGTCTGAATCGAACGGGGAGCTCATGAGAACCGGACACGTCCGCGAGGTCGTCATCTTAGGCTCCGGCCCGGCTGGGCTGACAGCCGCTATCTACGCTGCGAGGGCCGATCTGAATCCGCTCGTCCTCGAAGGGGAACCGTCGTCGACGGGTGATCAGCCGGGCGGGCAACTCATGTTGACCACGGAGATCGAGAACTTCCCCGGCTTTGCGCAGGGAATAATGGGTCCCCAGCTCATGGCCGATATGCGGACGCAGGCCGAGCGCTTCGGCGCGGATCTCGCCGTCGAGAAGGCAACGCGCGTCAATCTCTCTACCTCGCCAATCGAGATATGGGCTGGTGATGACGACAGCGAGCCCTCGGTGCGTGCTCGAACCCTCATCATCGCTACAGGCGCTCGTTCGCTCATGCTCGGCTTGCCGAACGAGGCAAGACTGATCGGTCACGGGGTGTCTACCTGCGCTACCTGCGACGGCTTCTTCTTCAGAGATAAGCCAATCGCGGTCGTTGGAGGAGGCGACTCAGCGATCGAAGAAGCGCTCTTCCTTACCAAGTTCGCGAGTTCGGTGAGGATAATCCACCGACGCAAGGAGCTCCGAGCATCGAAGATCATGCAGGAACGGGCGTTCCGTAACGAAAAGATCGACTTCATCTGGGACTCGGCTGTCACAGAGGTTCTTGGAACCGACCACGTAGAAGGAGTGAGGATCAAGGACGCACTAACCGGCCACGAGCGTGACATCGAGGTCGAGGGTCTCTTCGTCGCCATCGGTCACGCCCCCAACTCGACACTCTTCGACGGCCAGCTAGCGCTCGACGCCAACGGATACCTCATTACGAGCAACGGGACGAAAACCGCCATCCCTGGTGTTTTTGCATGTGGCGACGTGCAGGATCACGAATACCGGCAGGCCATAACTGCCGCTGGCTCGGGCTGCATGGCGGCGATAGACGCTGAAAAGTACCTGGCTGCTCTGCAGCACCAACGGAAATAGAGGAGACGGAAATGGCCGACAACATCATCACCGTGAACGACGACAGTTTTGACGAGCAGGTCACGCTCGCGAACCTACCTGTACTGGTCGACTTCTGGGCTGAATGGTGCGGCCCGTGCAAGATGGTCGCACCGGTACTGGAAGAGATAGCCGACGACAAGGTGGGCTCTCTGCGGGTGGCGAAGCTCAACGTAGACGACAACCCCCGCACTGCCCAACGCTTTCAAGTGATGAGCATCCCTACTCTCTTGCTGTTCAAGGACGGGCAGGCGCTCAGCCGCATAGTCGGCGCACGTCCAAAGAGCCAGATTCTCTCCGAAGTCGATCAGCACATCTCCTGAGCCCCATGGTCGCCACCTGGCAGCCGCCGCACTGGCAGAGAAACCCCTTTGTCTTTGCGGGCTTTTACCGCGCGCAGTGATTCTCGAAGCCGTACGATAGGGCGGATGCTTCCCGCCGCGAACGCGCCGGTCTCGCCGCCTCGGCCGATCAGTGACCCAATAGAGCCACTCCCACTAGACGGGAGATCGGGCAGCAACGCGGTCATCGACCTTCAGTCGAGGCTCGCCCGACTCGGTCTGCTCGCTGACAATGAGGTCACCGGTCTCTTCGATTCCAGCACGGAACGCGCGGTGGCCGCGTTCCAACACCAGCGCGGCCTACGATGCGACGGCGTATGCGGACCCGAAACATGGGCAGCAGTGGTAGAAGCGGGGTACTACCTCGGAGACAGGAGTCTCTACCGCCGGGCGCCCATGATTCACGGCGACGACGTCGCCGAGCTGCAAAGCCGTTTGAGCGCCCTTGGCTTCGACCCCGGTGGCGTCGACGGGATATTTGGTGACCAGACCGCCAACGCACTCGCAGACTTTCAGCGAAATGTCGGGCTCGCTTCCGACGGCATCTGTGGCTACCTCACGATCGCCGAGCTTAGAAGGTTGGCGATCCGGCCGGGCGGGGGCGACCTCGTCAGCACCGTCCGCGAGCGACTCGCCGCGACAGCACGTGGCGCCTCCCTGCGTGGGAGACGAATAGCCGTGGGCGAACACGGGGGCTTTGCCACCGGCGTCGGGGCTGTCTGTAGAGCACTCTCCTTGGTGGGAGCCGACGGTCTCGGACTCCACCATCCCGACGACTCTGAGCTGGCAGCCTCGGCCAATCGAGCTGCGGCCGACTGCTACATCGGACTGCAGCTCGAACCACAGCATGCCGCCGTGAAGACCATGTACTACAGGGGCTACCGCTACGAGTCAGAGACGAGCCGGTCCCTGGCGGAGCTGATCGGCAAGGAGATAGCCGAACAGCTCCCATTTGGCGGCTTTTCGACCGAGGGGATGGCACTGCGCATACTGCGGGAGACGGAAATGCCTGCGGTGCTGGTAGAGCTGGGCGAACCAGGGTTAGTCGTGATGAAGCTTCCAGAACTTGCTCAGGCAGTCGTCAGGTCCCTCGAGCAGTGGCTGAGGGTTGATTGGGAAGTGGAGCGCTCGTCCACAACCTGATGCACAGGGTGTGGATCACCGTTTACCAGCAGTAGAGTGCCGCCGTGCTCTTCCTCACGTAGACCTATACGTACGTCACGGTTAGAACGGCACCACTTCCGTATGCCCTGATGAGCTCCCGCCGATGATCAGGCGGTAGAGACGCTCCAGGTCATCTAAGTTGGCAAACTCGATGACCACCCGGCCGTGCTTGGCAGTCATGTCAACCGTGACTCGTGTGTTGAGATAGTCGCCAAGCAACTCCTCCAGATCCAAGAGCCCCGGAGGACGAAGCCTGCTTGGCGATGGTGCGGCCTGTCGGTCATGGTCAGAATATGTCTGCTCTTTCACGAAGTCATGACCTGGTTGTCCAACGGGGCCGTAGTCGGCTGACTCCGTACCCATTTGACCTGTGCTCCGCCCACCGTCGAGAGCGGCACCGTCATCACTTCCGGCATCCGCCCTGACGGCCAACCTGACCTTATCTTCTACAGATCGGACTGACATGCCTCCACGGGCCGCTTCGAGTGCGAGCTGCTCCTGAAGGACTCTGTCCGGCGTGCCAAGCAGAGCACGGGCATGTCCCGCCGTCAGTAAGTTGTCACGGATCAGGCGCTGAACAGCGGGGGGCAGTTGAAAGAGGCGGAGCGAGTTCGTCACTGCCGCACGACTCTTCCCGACACGCCGCGCTACTTCGTCGTGGGTCAGCTCGAAATCCTCTATCAGCTGCTGGTAAGCGCCGGCCTCATCCAGAGCGTTGAGATCTTCTCGCTGCAGGTTCTCTACGAGGGCCTGCTCCAAGCTCGTGACGTCATCGACAACTCTTACGACGGCCGGAATAGTAGCGAGGCCAGCGCGCCGCGCCGCCCTGTAGCGACGCTCACCGGCGATTATCTCGTACTCACCGGGCTCTATCTCTCGCACCAGGACTGGTTGAATGATGCCTACGGCTTTGATTGAGTCGACGAGAGATGCCAGCGCTTCCTCGTCAAATTGCTTCCTCGGCTGATTCGGATTCGCCCTGATTTGATTCAACGGCAGTTGCAGCAGGCCGGAAGAGGCCGGAGCTGGACCACCCTGGGGTATCAGTGCTCCCAGGCCGCGGCCCAGGCCACTACGACGAGACACCTGAGACCTCCTTCGCAAGCTCCCGATAGGCGATGGCACCTCGTGATGTTGGATCATGAACCGTTATCGGCTCTCCGAACGACGGAGCTTCTGATATTCGCACAGTGCGCGGAATGACGTTCTTGCAGACGACGGCTCCGAAGTGAGAACGCACCTCGGAAACCACCGAGTCCGAGAGCTTCGTACGCGCGTCATACATCGTGAGAACGATGGTCGTGATCGCCAGCGTCGGATTCAGATTAGAGCGCACCAGTTCCACGTTACGCGTCAGCTGGGATACGCCCTCGAGCGCGTAGTACTCACACTGGATGGGTACAAGCACCTCGGTTGCCGCCGTCAACCCGTTCAACGTAATCAGCCCGAGCGACGGGGGACAGTCGATAAAGACATAGCTGAAGTCTTCGCGTATGGCATCTATCGCTTTCCGCAGCCGGTGCTCGCGGCTGAGCACGGGTACAAGTTCTATCTCCGCCCCGGCGAGATCGAGGGTCGCAGGAGCCAGAAACAGGTTCTTGATGCTCGTTGGCTCGATGCAGTCGTCAAGGGCCACGTCATGGAGAAGGACGTCGTACATTGAGTAGTCATAGCTTCTGGGGTCGATTCCGAGACCGGTGCTCGCATTACCTTGCGGATCCAGATCCACGATGAGGACTCGAAAGCCAAGGTCGGCGAGGGCAGCTCCGAGGTTGACAGCGGTGGTCGTCTTGCCAACTCCGCCCTTCTGGTTGGCAACTGCCATCACTCTGGCCTGCCGCATGAGCGGAGTCGGCGACACCACGGTGTCTAGGAGGGCTGACGACGCGGGAGCGTCCTCGGAGTATCCAGCCAAGTCCGTGGAGGCAAGCCCAGGCCCAGCCACTTCGTCGATCGGATCTGCCATCACTGTTCCGTCGCAGTCGTCGGATACTCGACTATCACCTCACCACCTCCATCGGTAACGTACCCGATCCAGCCACCGTTATCTGCGACGCCCACCGAGGGCGAGCTCGGTGGCAGCTGACCGAGCCGATCCGGATAGCGCTGCTTCATCTGCTGCAAGCGCGCGTGCGTATGGGCGTCCAGCTCCGGATCTATCGTCCGGTCCAACATTGGCAGTATCTCGTCACGTAGATACGCCCCCCTCACCATCCACTGAAAGTATTCACGACCGCCGTGATCGTATGGACCGTAGAGCTTGCCGCCAGGAAAGGCTCTCTCGAGCCAGCGGAACAGCGCCTCGTGGCGGACGTGCATCCGCAGCGTGATTTGCGGCTGGCGGCCGTCTCCTCCGAAGTGACCTTCACCGACAAGGAGGCCGGCAAGAATTCCCCGTTCAAGATCTGAAGTCACGTACCCTCCACGCTCCCTGCAGATTTCGATCAGAAGCTACGCCAGGGTGTTTCACCGCAAGGTATCACGTGAAACATCGAGCCGTCTCAGAACAGTGGCCTCTTCGCCGGTATCCCGTTACGCCGCGGAAAGCGGTCATGAGAGGGTACCTGGAGCTGAAGCACCGCGTAGCGGAAACCGCGTGCTCGCCACTCGCAGGCTGGCCCATAGCCGAGCACTTGCAAGCCATCACGAGGCCAACGGCCCTCCAGTTCGATGGAAGAGCCGATTCGGCGAGCACCAACCATCAGGCCTTCCGGCTGGTCTTCTTGCCGTCCTATTACTCTCGGCGGCTCCGATACCACAAGGAGTCCCCCAACGCTCAAGAACGGCGCTGCACACTCCGCCGTGACCGCGGGTCGCCCGAATGATCGCGCCACCACGACCGAGACGGAGCCACGCAACGAAGGCTCTCTACCTGCAAGCTCGGCACGTGCACAGACGACGTCTACGCGTGAAGCGAGACCCAGTCCCTCGACTGCGAGGCGGAGCCATTCTCCACGCCCGGCGGATCCATCGAGAAGCAGAAACCGCTCAATCGGCGACAAGCCTGAGAGCGCGAGCACGAGACCTGGAATCCCACCGCCGGCACCCAGATCGAGAAGTTGGATGACAGCACGAGCTGTTTCCGATCTGGAGGAAGAAAGCGGGTCTTCCCTCGATGTCATAATGGTGCTGCACACATCGGCAAATCCAGACGAGTGCTCTACCTGGCGACCTAGAGGCTGGTCTCCGATGTAGCCACGACTTTGTGATTCGAGGAGGACGAGCTCCAGTCCGTCGTGATCGTTCAAGCTGGCCCTCTATAGATTCTCGGTGTCCGTATCGTCGTCCCCGGCCTGCCCGGCAGCCGGTCTGACAACGACGTAACGACGAGGATCTTCGCCTTCTGACGTCGTGGCAACGCCTCTGATTTCGCTCACCGCGTCGTGAACCGCCTTGCGGTCGACTGCGTTCATCGGCTCGAGCGCCTGCGGTTGCCCACTTTCCCGAACCTCGTCAGCGACTCGTCGGGCAAACTCCTTTAGAGCACCTGCCCTTCGTGCGCGGTAGCCAGCAACATCGACGTGGATCCGTCCAGCTTGCTCGTCAGAGCTATGTTGAACGGCAGTCCGTGTCAGCTCCTGGATAGCGTCAACGGTTGCGCCCCTTGGCCCTACCAGAAGACCAAGACCTTCTCCGACAACTCTCACTTGGATTACGTCGTCATCCATGCTGCTTTCGACCGAGGCGCTGACTCCGAACGCATGGACAACCCCTCTTACAAAATCTACTGCCATTTCAGCTTGGGCTTCACTGCTCATCTGTTCCTCCTTGGACGCGACGGCCCCCTGTCCCTGGTCCTGCGCGTCAACCGGGGTAGAGTGCGAATTCTCGGCACGCTCTGCGCGTGACCTGGGTGTGGGATTGCCCGGCTTAGCTCTCGGGAAACGAGGCTGTGGACTGCCACCGGTCTTACCTGGCTGGAGAAGTACCGCCTGGCGCACTGCTGGTTGGCTCGAGCGGCCCGACCGCCGCTTGGCTTGTAAATCGCTCGAGTTGCTCGTCGATGATCTCCGGGAGGGGCGTTTCGCTCGCGCCTCGACTGGTCTCACCCTTGCGCGTATTCTTGCGCCGCTGCGTCGCAGACCGAACATCGCCATCCGCGGCTCCTCTATTACAACAACCTCCGCGTCATGCTCAGCTACGCCAAGTTGTTCAAGAGCGGCTTCAAGTGCTTCCGCTATCGTCTTTCCTGTTGTCTCTACCCACTCCACTGTTACCGCGGCCTCCCGTGGCGCCGCGACGCATCCGTGGAGGCTGCTCGAGCCGGCGACGGCGCCCCATTCGAGTCTTTCGTCACCGGAGTCGACTTGGTGGGGTTGCCGCCATTCCTCGTGACTTTGGCCACAGCCTCACCGGTGACCCCATCCGCCTGGCTTCGGGTTTGGCTGTTACCGCTCCCGGCGCCTGTCTTCCTTGCTTCCTGCTGACCTGGAGCTGGTTTTGGCCGTCCAGAGCTTGGCCTCGGAGCTCCCGGCTTGCCACCTTGTACTGGTCTCGACCCAGTCCCTGGTCTCGACCCCCGGGCGGCTGATGAGCCTGCCGGCCTGGATCCCTGCGGTGACTTGCGAATTGGCTTTCCCGAAGCAGATTTCGAGTCCGCAGCTGGTTCCAGAGACGTATCTACCTGCGGGGCAAGAGCTGCTAGCCTCTGCCGCCAGCCCTTTGGGCTAGCGACGACTGGGGGCGGGTTCCTGAGTTTCATCTCCTTGAGTTTGCTGATCGACTCCAAAATGTGTGGATCCCTCTTGTACATCCACTCTTGCTGCCCGATGCGGAACATGCTCGACACGATGAAATACAGCCCTACTCCAGCCGGGAATTCTATATAGATAAATACAAATATGAGCGGCATAAACTTCTGGATTTGCTGCATCTGCTGATTCGCGCCCGCTTGCGGATTGCGGTTCGTTATCTGCCAGATGGACACGTACTGCAGTCCGACGGCGATGAGTATCACCACCACGTACGGCACGACGTCAATCCAGTGAGCCTGGTGGGACCGCACCGAATCAGCCAGGTTGAGACCGAATGCGTCCATCTTCCCGCCACTGTGAATCAGACTCTTGTACAGCCCTGTGTGCGGATTGATATATTCCGGCCTGGAAATGACGTGCGCTGCCTTGCCGATACCGACCGTGGCAGTCGTCGTCAGGCCCCTAATCGTGTCGTAAAGGACGATGAAGACTGGGAACTGCAAGAACATCGGCAGGCAGCCCCCGGTCGGGCTGACACCGTTCTCGCGGTACAGCGCCATCATCTCTTCCTGCTGCTTGGTGGTTAGCTCACGCCGCTCTTCCGCGGACATTCCCGGCTTCTTCTTGTATTTGTTGCGCATCTTCAGCAACTCTGGCTGAAGAAGCTGCATCTGCATCATCGACCGAGTGCCCTTGCGAGTCAGAGGGAACACAACGATCATGGTCAGCAGTGTCAGCAAGATGATTGATATTCCGTAGCTGCCGGAGATGCTGTAGAAGGCAGCCAACAGCCACCCGAATATCTTCGCGAAAGGGGATATGACAGATGTGATGATGCTTGCAATGATCATGCTTGGCTCACTTGGCTGGCACCGGGTCGTAACCGCGCCCACCAAGTGGCCGGCAACGCCCTACACGGCGAACCGCCAGCCATGATCCCTTGGCGGCGCCGTGCTCTATAAGCGCCTCGGCCGCATACTCCGAGCAGGACGGAACAAACCGGCAGGGTGACATGCGGCCAGCGCGCGCGCCCTGGTACACGCGTACAGCGAAGAGCAACCCCCTAGTGAGGAGACTCATTGCTCGCCAGCTTTGCTTGCACGTCTCATCGCTCCTACCACCAGTCTTCTCAGCTCCTCAAAAGAGACGCTCCCAGCACCAGCTTCGACGCCGATCAAGTAGGCTCCTGGTGGCAGTTCAGAAACGACCTCCCGGGCTACTTCACGGAGACGGCGCCTACACCTGTTTCTCTCCGTCGCCTTACCGACCCGGCGGGGTACGGAATATGCAACTCGGCGTGATAGGTCTCCAGGTGGCGCCGTGTCGTAGTGTACCCGCACGACACCAGAACCGGAACGGCGCCGTGAACGGCGCAGTGCTAAGAACGTCGACCTGTCGTGAACGCGCTCCAAGCGAATCTGCTTCCCGGCGCCGGCAGTTGTGGATCTTGCTAGCCGCCTGACGGCGCCGGGCTCATTTGGTCCTGTGGTGGTAACGCGATCACGCGGAAAGCTTGACACGGCCGCGCCGGCGCCGGGCCTGGAGGATCGCCTGACCGGCGCGCGTCGACATCCGGTGGCGAAATCCGTGCCTGCGGGCACGCTTGCGGGTGTTTGGCTGGAAGGTGCGCTTCATCTCTTGACTCTCTTCTTCGCATTCGCACGCGTGGTAAGCGGCTGTCCCGGACTGGTGGGTCAGCACGTCATCAGGCGCGCGCGAACAAGCGCCGCGCGCGACGATGCAAGAGTACTTCGGCCCCGCGGAATAATTCAAGCCGTCGCAACATCTGCGCACTGGCCATTGGCGGTACACCTGAGCAGGGAGTTCCCGCTCACGGCCGTCCTGGCGACAAGGCTAGTGGCTGCTGAAACCCAATTCCACCAGGGGTTATGGTGCACACGAGTCAGCAATTGCGGCTCTGGGCAGGCAGGCTGGAAGGGAAGTACTATGCCGAGTTCGCGTGGCTTCGCCCGCCGTCCACACCTGTGGATTCATGTGTGGAGAACATCTCGACCGGAGTGCCCGAGCTGGTGACAGAAGCCCAACAACTGTGGAA
>CAZAMA010000006.1:0-12272 GCA_964485645.1 uncultured Acidimicrobiaceae bacterium
CGGTGAAGGACTTTCACCGGGCAGCTCTCAGAGGCTGTGACGAGTGTGCGGACTTTCTCGGCCGCGCTGCCGATATCTCGATCGGCAGCGTCGGCAGCGGCCCGGGCTACTCGAGCGTGATAGTACGCACGCCGACAGGTGCACGTGCCCTCGATAACGCTCGCGACGTGCTCGAGGTCTGCGAACTCGAGGCGCCCGAAGCGCTCGTGCGGCTGGACCGCGCGGATCGCGCTCTCGCTCTCGGGTCCCTGCAGCGCCCGTTTGCGACCCGCGGCTCGATGTTCATCGATTTTGCCGAGCATCTGGCCTTCTACGACGGGACCGATCGTGCTCCCAATTGGAGGAAGTGAGGCACTCGCGGCTCTCCGGCATCTTATGCGTGGCTCTCCGGGGTCGCGCCGTGAGTGCGGGTTACCTGCCCGGCGCGATGCCTTCCCGGTGCTATGCCTTCCAGACTTGCAGTGGGCGCAGTCCGTACTTCCACGAAAAGGCGCCCTCGTGGTCCGCGTCCCAGGCCACGATGTCGGCGCGCGAGCCGGCGACGATGCGGCCGCGATCGGTCAGATGAAGCGAAGCGGCACCCCCGGCCGTGGCGGCTTCGAGGGCCTGACTGACAGATAGGCCAAGCTCGGCGACGGCGAGCGCGACGACGAGACTCATCGACGTCGTGCCGCAGGTGCCGGGGTTGTGGTCCGAGCCGAGGGCGAGCGTGACTCCGGCCTCGAGCAGGGCGTGCACCGGCGGCTTCCTGCCCATCGCGAGGGCCGTTACCGGTGCGAGAGTCGCCACCACACCGGCCTCGGCTAGCAGACGGGCGTCGGTGCCCTCGACGCGGAGCAGATGGTCAGCCGACGAGCAGCCGAGCTCGGCTGCGAGCCGCGCACCTCCGGTTCGAGCCAGCTCGTCGGCATGGATCCTGGGCAGCATCCCAGCCGAGGAGGCCGCGGTCAAAAGGCGCCTCGACTGCTCGACGGTGAAGTAGCCCGCGTCGCAGAAGACGTCAGCATGGCGAGCTCCCGCGGAGCGGGCAGCGGCGCACCATCGGCAAGCCTCGTCGATGTACCCGTCACCGTCGTCGCCGTACTCAGGCCCGATGCCGTGCCCGGCCAACCAGGTGATTTCGATCGCAGGCAGGTCGGGCTCTCCTGCCAGCCCGGCGAGGACACGGACAGCCTCGATCTCACCGGGACCATCGAGGTGGTAACCGGTCTTGGCCTCTACCGTGGTTGTCCCCCCCTCCAACCACGACCTCAGCCGGTGGCGCGCCGCGGCCGTGAGGGAATCGGAGGAGGCTGCTCGGGTGGCGGCGACAGTGGCAGCGATGCCACCACCGCTCGCAGCGATCTGTGAGTAGGACGCCCCAGCGGATCGCTGGGCGATCTCGGCAAAGCGATTGCCCGCGTAGACAGGATGGCTGTGCGCGTCGATCAGCCCGGGGGTCACGAGCGCGCCCTTGAGATCGACCTCGCCCCCGCCGTGCCCGACGCCATCGAGATGCTCGGACAGCAATGCTTCGGGTCCGGCGTAGGAGATGATGCCGTCTCGTATCACGACAGCCGCGTTCTCCACGACCCCGGCTGCAGCGGCCGTGAAAAGGCGTCCTATCGAGGAGATGACGGTGAGCTCGCTCATCAGCTCGAAGCATCCAGAGCAGCACGGATCGAGCGGCTCAGACGCTGCGCGAGAGCTCGCGGCGGGCCGAGGGTCACATGCTCGCCACCTTCGACGAGGACGCGGCCTGCAACTACCACCGTGTCGACCTCGGCCGGTGTCGCGGCGAAGAGGATGCGGGCCAGAAGTTCCTCGTCGCCGGCTCGGCGAGCAGTGCCCGCGGCTCCTTCGCTTCCGGTGAGGGGGGCGCCGGCTCCCCCGCGCGGCTCACTTGGTGTCGCTCGGCCGGCCAGGCGGAGCGAGTCAAAGCTGACGCCCACGATGTCTGCAGCCGCTCCCACTTGCAACCCACCGGCGGGCCACCCGAGCGCCCTCGAGCCGCCCGAGGTGCCGGCGGCGAGGAGGGCGGACACTGTCCACATCCCGCGGCGTTCGCTCGAGAGTCGCTCGTCGAGCTCGATCGCGCGCGTCTCCTCGAATGGGTCGATGACGGCATGGCTGTCGCTGCCGATGGACAGCACTGCTCCTGCGTCCGAAAGCTCCAGGTAAGGGCTGATCCCGTCACCGAGGTCCCGCTCTGTGGTCGGGCAGGCACAAACTCCGCATGACGCGAGCCCGAGGCGCCCGAGGTCCCTGGTCGTCAGGTGGGTGGCATGCACCGCGGTCGTGCGACTCGTAAGGGCGCCGCAGTCGTGCAGCAGGTCAGTGGGTGTCAGGCCAAGCACCTTGAGGCACTCCTCGTTCTCCTGTCTCTGCTCCGACAGGTGAACGTGTAGCGGCAGATCCTCCGAAGCGGCCAGGGCTGCCACGGTCCTTATCGCCTGCGGCGGCGTCGCACGGACGCTGTGGGCGGCGACCCCGAAGCGGGCGAGGTCGCTCGGTCCGGTCGCGGTCTCGGACTCGAGCAGGCTCGAGACGCGCTCGGACCAAGCCTCACCGGAGCGGTCGCCGAAACGCAGCTGCACTCCCGAGAGCGCCGTGCCGTCGACACCAGCCTGCAAGTAGCACGCGTCGAGCAGGGTCAGTCGTATGCCCGCGGCACTAGCTGCGGAGGTGACGGAGCGCCCCATCTCGTTTCGATCGTCGTAGGGGATCCCGTTGGGACCATGGTGGAGGTAATGGAACTCACCGACCGCGCTGTAGCCGGCGAGCAGCATCTCGACATAGACGAGCGTCGCCAGCTCCCGGTAGGAGTCGGGGTCGAGCGCTCCGGCGACCTTGTACATGAGGTCCCGCCAGGTCCAAAAGGACCCCGACGCCGTCTCGCTCACGCCTCGGAGCGCTCGGTGAAAGGCGTGCGAGTGGGCGTTCACGAAACCCGGTATGCACACGTCGCCACCGAGTCGGACCGCGCCGGGGCACGACCCCGGCTCACGACCGATCTGCACGTCGGTGATCAGCCCCGCGGCGCTGTGAGATATGAGCACATGGGAAGCGAAACCCCTCTCGTCCCCGAGCCAGGCCCGCGCGGCCCACAGCCTTCCGCCGGCATCAGTCGACGACACCAAAGATAGGTCAGATGTCACGAGCGCTCCGGACCGCCGATCTCCTCGGACGGCAGCCACATGCCGCGCTCGCGGGCAACTTCGCGAGCGATCGCGTAGCCGGCATCGGCATGTCGCATGACGCCAGTTCCAGGGTCATTCGTGAGCATGCGGGCGAGCTTCTCGGCCGCGAGCGGACTGCCGTCGGCGACGGCGACGGTGCCCGAGTGGATGGAACGTCCGATGCCGACCCCTCCGCCGTGGTGGACGCTCACCCATGTCGCCCCACTCGCGGTGTTGAGCAGGGCGTTGAGGATCGGCCAGTCTGCAATCGCGTCGCTGCCGTCGGCCATGGCTTCGGTCTCCCGGTAAGGCGAGGCGACCGACCCGGAATCGAGGTGGTCGCGGCCAATTACGATCGGGGCCGCGACCGCACCCGAGGCGACAAGCTCGTTGAAAGCCAGTCCCGCCCGGTGCCGCTCCCCGTAGCCGAGCCAGCAGATGCGCGCCGGCAGCCCCTGGTAGGCAACTTTGTCCTCGGCCAGTCGTAACCAGCGCAGGAGGTCCTCGGCTTCGGGGAATTCGGCGATGACCGCCTGGTCGGTCGCTCCGATGTCGGCAGCGTCTCCCGAGAGGGCGGCCCAGCGGAAGGGGCCCTTTCCTTCGCAGAAGAGCGGCCGTATATAGGCAGGCACGAAGCCGGGAAAGGCGAAGGCGCGCTCGTAGCCCTCTGCGAGTGCTTCCGCGCGGATGCCGTTGCCGTAGTCGAAGACCTCTGCCCCCCTGTCCAGGAAACCCACCATCGCCTCGACATGGACCGCCATGCTCGCTCTCGAGCGCCGGATGTACTCGGCGGGGTCTGCCTCGCGGAGGGACCCGGCGTCCTCAAGTGAGAGACCGGCTGGTACGTACGAGGTCGTGTCGTGCGCGGAGGTCTGATCTGTGACCACGTCGGCCGGGAAGTCAGACGAGAGAAGCTGTGGCAGCACTTCGGCGGCATTGCCGATCAGGGCTATGGACAGCGGCCTTTTGTCGCGGGCGGCCTCGAGGGCCAGGGCCGTGGCCTTTGCGGTCGAGTCGCAGACGACGTCCACGTAGCGGGTCTCCAGGCGCCGCTGCGCCCGTGCTTGGTCCACCTCGACGCAGAGAGCCACGCCCCCGTTCATCGTCACGGCCAGAGGCTGCGCGCCTCCCATCCCACCGAGACCGGCTGTGAGCACGACCCGACCCGCGAGCGTCCCACCGAAGCGAGTCGCCGCGACGGCGGCAAAGGTCTCGTATGTCCCCTGCAAGATGCCCTGGGTGCCGATGTAGATCCAACTGCCGGCGGTCATCTGTCCATACATCGTGAGGCCGGCCGCCTCCAGGCGCCGGAACTCCTCCGGTGTGGCCCAGTCGGGCACGAGGAGCGAGTTCGCGATGAGGACGCGGGGAGCCCACTCGTTTGTCCGGAACACCCCCACTGGTTTGCCGGACTGGATGAGCAGCGTCTCGTCGCCCTCCAGCTGACGAAGTGTTGCCACTATCGTGTCGAAGGCCCGCCACGAGCGAGCGGCGCGCCCGCTGCCGCCGTAGACGACGAGGTCGTCCGGTCGCTCGGCGACTGCGGGGTCGAGGTTGTTCATGAGCATCCTCAGGGCCGCCTCTTGCGGCCAGCCGCGGCAGCTAAGAGTTGCCCCGCGCGCGGCGCGCACGACTCGGGGCCCATGGATTTCGGGCATCCCGGTCATCTGAGCGGCCCGATCTCTTGCTCCACCGCGTCGACGAGAGCACCGCTGCATACGAGCTCGATCGCGGCGTCGACATCCGGCTTGAGCAGTCGGTCTTCGCCCAGGTAGGCGATAGCTCTGCGCACGGCGCCAACCGCCGCAGCTGCGGCGGGCGATGGACGCAAGGGGGAGCGCAAGTCGCACGCCTGGGCTGCAGCCAGGACCTCCATTGCCACGACGGCCTCGGCGTTGCCGATGCACTGCCGGGCGTGCCGGGCGGCGATCATCCCCATGCTCACGTGGTCCTCCTGTCCGGCCGAAGAGGTTATCGAGTCGACCGCAGCGGGATGGGCGAGGCTCTTCGACTCCGATACGAGAGACGCTGCGGTGTACTGGCATACCATGAAGCCAGAGTTGACACCGGCGTCCTCGACGAGGAACGGCGGCAGGCCGTTGGACGTCTTCGGATCGAGGAGCCGGTAGAGGCGGCGCTCGGAGATGGAGGCAAGGCTGACGCTGGCCGCCGCGAGGGAATCGCACGCGTGGGCGACAGGCTGGCCGTGGAAGTTGCCGCACGAGAGGATCTCGTCGTCTTCGCTCAGCACGATGGGGTTGTCCGATACCGCTGCCAGCTCGTACTCGAGTGTCTCGACGGTGTTGGCGAGCACGTCACGAAAGGCGCCGTGCACCTGAGGCGTGCACCGGATCGAGTAGGCGTCCTGGACGATGTGGCGGCTGTGAAGATGCGAGGCAAGGATCTGCGAGCCGCTGAGGAGGCGCAGGAGGTTCTCCGCCGAGACTTGCTGACCCGGATGCGGGCGCAGAGATATGACCCGTAGATCGAAAGCCCGGTCGGTCCCGAGGATGCCCTCGATCGTGAGTGCCGCGGCGACGTCGGCGGTCTTGGCGAGGGTCCGACCTCGGTCAGCGGCAAGGGCGCCAAGGGCGGTCATGCCCTGGGTGCCGTTTATGAGTGCCAGCCCCTCCTTGGCCTTGAGCTCGATCGGCGCCAGCCCGCACATCGCGAGCGCCTCTGCCGAGCTCATCTCTGAGCCGGAGTAATGCACGCGTCCCTCGCCGACCGCACCGAGGGCCAGGTGCGCGAGAGGTGCCAGGTCACCTGAGGCTCCGAGTGAGCCCTGCTCGGGTACGACCGGGAGTATCCCCAGGCGAAGCATGTCGACGAATCGCTCCGCCAACTCCGTCCGGACCCCTGAGTACCCGAGTCCGAGCACGTGGGCTCGCAGCACGAGCATCGCCCGCACCTCGGTGGCACTCAGCTCCGGACCGACGGCGACGGCATGGGTGCGGAGCAAGGAGTGCTGCAGGCGGTCTGCGTCGCTTGGGGCGAGACGGACCTCGGCAAGGCTGCCAAAGCCGGTGGTCACTCCGTAGACGACTGCCCCGGAGGCGACGGCATGCTCCACGACCGCGCGCGACGCCTCGATGCGCGAACGAGCTCCCTCGCTCAGCTTTGCCGGGGCACCCTTGGCGATCGCGACGACATCTTTGATGGTGAGCGCCTCGCCGAGGCAGATCGCACCGTCGCCCTCGAATGTGGCGTCGTCTCCGTGCCCGGCCGCGTCGCTCATCTTCGGAGTATGTCAGCTCGGACGCGAGCCATCTGCTTCGCCCCGGCCATGACACATCGATCCTCTACGATCACCGTCATGGCAGGGCGGATCGAGCGGGTTGTGCCGGGTGTTCACTCCGAAGGCGTGCTCGCCGCCGAGATTCGCACCATCCAGGCCGGCGATCGCCTTGCTCCCGTCTTCGTCGCAGTGCGCAGCCCTATCGTCGGGCTCCGCCTGAGGCGCCGGCTGGCCGAGGAGCGGGCCTATGCGGCCGTGAGGATCGCCTCGCTGCGGGTCCTCGTCGAGCAGCTCGGTGGCAGGGATGCCGCCGCCGGAGGGCGCCGGCCGCTCAACCCGGTGGTGCTCCGCGCGGCCGCGCGCGTGGCCCTAGGCGAGATCCCGGGTCCTTTTGCGCCGGTCGCGAGTCACCCGACTACAGAGGCGAGCGTAGCTGCCACCTACTGCGACCTAAGCTGGGCCAGCGAGACCGAGCTGCGTCGCCTTCGCGCGTCGAGCGAGCGCGCTGGCGCCGTGGTGGCCCTGACGTTTCGCATGCGGCAGCTGCTCGAGCCTGGTTTCTATGACGAGGCCCGACTGTTGGGGGCCGCTTCCGCCTGGCTCGGCGACCCCGAGGCGGCAGAGGACCTCGGCGAGATAGGGAGCGTGGTCACCTACCTGCCCGATCCTCTGCGCCCGATGGAGATCGAGCTGCTCGGGCACCTCGCCCGCCGACTCGACGTCGTCGCCCTTGTCGCAAGGACACGTGACGAGCTGGCCGATCGGTCCTCGGGTCGGTTCCTGCGACAGCTGCAGGGCTGTTTTGGCGACTCGGAGTCGGGGGGCTCGGACCCGAGCCTGGACGGCACCGACGCATCGACGTCGGGGGCGGGCGATACCTTCGCACGTGGGACCTTTGACGGATTGCTGTCCGCTCCCGACGCCGATGTCGAGGTGCGAGAGGCCGTTCGTCGGCTGGTGTCGCATGCGCAAGCAGGAGGAGATCTCGGGCGCTGCATAGTCACCTACCCCGATGGTGCGCGCTCGGCGAGCTACGGGCTGCGGGTCACCGAGCAACTGCGAGCGGCGGGGATCCCCCACAGCGGTGGTCCTTCGAGACCACTGGGTGGGGCTCCCCACGGGCGTCTTCTCCTCGGGCTCGTGGCTCTCTCGACTCCAGCGCCGCCAGGGCTCGAGCTCGACCGGCGACAGGTCTTCGCCTGGCTGTCGAGCGGGCCCGTCCGCTGTGGCCATGGCTTGACGCGAGCCTTAGCCTCCGTGGAGGCTCTCGGGGCCCTACCCGTCGCGGCCTGGGATCGGTGCTCGCGGCTCTCTGGCGTGATGAGTGGCATCGAGCAGTGGCGCGGCAGGCTGCGGTCCTACATGGCCCGCATGACCGAGGCTCAGGCCGACGCTGCGAGCGAGAGCTCGCTCGTATCAGGCGACCTGCTCGAGCTGGTGGAGCGCTTGCACTATCTGACCTCCGCGGCTGCTGCGGCAAGGACATGGCGTGAACTGTGCATCTGGGCCGGCGAGGCGCTCGAGGAGATCCTCGAGCCCGACGATGACCGACGGGTGCTCACCGAGGCGTTGGCCGACCTGGAGCAGCTCGACAGCGTTGATCCCTTGGACGGTCTGGGACCTGCCGAGCGCCTGCGCCGATTCTCCCTCGCAGTAGGGGTAGCCCTGGAGCGGCCGATCCGGGACCATGGCCGCTACGGCGCGGGACCAGTGATCGGGCCGCTCAGCTCGGTAGCTGGAGCCGGCTGCGATGTCCTGCTGATACTTGGATGCAGGGAGGGCGAGCTGCCGTCTCGAGGAGTCGAAGACCCCCTCATCTCCCCCGCTGAGCGGCTCGAGATAGCCGCACTCGCAGTCCGCGAGAGCGCAGAGGAGCTGGCGAGGCGACATCTTGCCTGGGCCGTCTCGGCTGCTGTCAGGACACGGGCCTCCTTTGCCCGCATCGACGTAGAGGCCGGGAGGATGGCGTACCCATCTCGTTGGAATGCCGATCTCTGCTCGGGCGAAGAGCTCGAGGTGCCCTCGTTCACCGCCTCGATCCAGCGTGTGATGGAAGGCGCTACCCCCGCGAGCGATCAGACCGATCTCGAGCTGGCATGGCTGCAGGCAGATGACAGGCGGCACGGGTCGGGCTGGTTGGAGATAGTCGACGCCGACTACCGGCGCCGGCTGTCGTCACTGTCCCAGCGCCTTGCGGGCGGTCTCAACCCATTTGCGGGCTACGTACCGGCGGCCGGGCTAGCTGGACCTACGGGGCCGGCCCCGTCCGCAAATGGGGATGGGCCCCCCGACAGGACCGGCGAGGTCCGCGACGAGATGCTCTCTGCGAGCGGGCTCGAGAGCTTTGCCGCCTGTCCGTTTCGCTTTTTCGTAGATCGTAGGCTCGGAGTGAGCGAGCTCGAGGCGCCCGAGCGCCTGATCACGATCGACCCTCGAGATCGCGGCACGCTCATGCACCGGGTAGTCGAGGGTTTCTTTGCCCTCATGGCCGAGCAGGGTTCGCTCGTGCCATTCGACGACGGGTCCCGCGAGCGTCTCGGAAAGCTCGCGATGATTCAGTTCGATCGGCTCGAGCAGCTCGGCCGAACAGGCAAGGCGCTGTTCTGGGCTGGCGAGCGCGGTCGCATACTTGCGGACCTGGAACGCTACGTCGAGAACGACGTCTCGGACTGCATCGCCGCGGGGCGTGTGCCACTGCGGCTCGAGCTCGACTTCGGCCAGGAGGGCCGACCGGTAGTTGAACCGATCGCGGGCCGATCAGTGAGCTTACGCGGTCGAATAGACCGCGTCGATCTGACCGAGAGCGGGAGGCTCGTAGTCGTCGACTACAAGAGCGGGAGCAAAGAAGGGTATAGCGATATCTCGCGAGAGCCCCTGGGGCGCGGTAGTCACCTGCAGCTTCCGCTCTATGCAAAAGCGGCTCGGGAGGTTTTCTCGCCAGAGGTCACCAGTCGTGAGCCGGTACGGGCCGAGTACCGCTTCATGCAGTCGGGCGCGGACTATGCCGTGATACAAGTCGAGCTCGACGAGGAGCTGGAGAGCGCCCTTTTAGGTGTGCTGACCACCCTGGTCTCGACGATCGAGGCGGGCTGCTTTCCGCCCCGCCCGGGCGCTGCGGAACGTGGGTCGACCTATCGGAACTGTCGCAACTGCGACTTCGACTCCCTCTGCACCACAGATCGGGCCGATCTGTGGGAACGAGCAAGCACTGACAGCCAGATGGCCGATTACGCCGAGCTTGTCACGGGGCAGAGCCGGTGACGACTCAGCTCCAGCACTCGGCGCTCAGTGAGGAAGCTGCTCGCGAGATCATCGCCCGCAAGCTTGATGCGACCCTGTTCGTAGAGGCTGGAGCGGGATCGGGCAAGACGTCCTCTCTCGTTACCCGGATTGTCGAGATCATCAGAACCGGCGCCTCGGATCTCGACGGTGTAGCCGCGATCACTTTCACCGAGGCGTCGTCTATGGATCTGAAGCTCCGCCTGCGAAGCGCTCTGAATGACGAGATGGCGTCTTGGGAGTCTGACGAGGGGGCGTCGCGCCGCCTCCAGGACGCCCTCGACCACCTCGACGAGGCGATGATCTCGACGATCCACGGCTTTTGCCAGCGCTTGCTGGCCGAGCACCCCATCGAGGCGGGTCTGCCACCTCGGGTCGAGGTGCTCGATGAGGTGCGCCAGAGCCTTGCCTGGTGGGAGGAGTGGTCGAGCCTGCTCGACAGGCTCGGAGACGAGGAGGCCATGCGCGCCCTGTTCGGCGCGGCCGCGGCGATCGGCATCACACCAGCGCATCTGCACCTCCTGGCCCGAGAGGCGGGAGAGGCGTGGGATCGCTGCGGGGAGACGGAGGTGGACGCGTCCTCGGTTCTCGCCGCCATCGGAGACGTAGTCGAACAGGGGAGCACGGCCGTCATCGCAGGACTCGAGCAGGCGCTGGCATTGCAGGGGAACTGCCTTGACCCGGCTGACAAGCTACTCGCGAGATTGGGAGAGCTGGACGGTCTCTTGCACACCCTTGCGTCGACGCGCGCCGGCGGTCGCCAGGCCGGCTGGGATCGGAGACTCGCGGCGCTCGCCTCGAGCCGGCCGTCTCTGCGCGCGAGTCAGCTCGGCCGCAAGGGCGCATGGACATGTGACATCGCTCTCGTGCGAAGCTGCCTCAAAGCCGCCGAGGACGCGCGGGTGCAGGCCATGTCCGCGGTTACCGATCTCCTGCTACGAGCGCTTGTGGGGGTCTTTGACCTCGCCGCTCGTCGATCGGCGCGGTCGCGGCGAGAAGCCGGAACGCTGAGCTTTCATGACCTCATCGTCCTTGCGAGGGATCTGCTCAGGCAAGATCCGACAGTTCTCGCAAGAGTCAGGCGACGGATCCGCTACCTCCTCATCGACGAGTTTCAGGATACCGATCCTTTGCAGCTCGAGATAGCCGCGATGATCGGCGCGGATGCCTCCCACGACCAGAGTGCCCACTTGGGAGGGGGTGCTCCCCCCGTGTCGGACGGCAACGGGCGGTTGTTCTTCGTCGGGGATCCGAAGCAGTCGATCTACCACTTCCGTGGTGCCGATCTGGCTGCCTATGAGCTCGCGCGCGACCGCTTTGCCGAGGATGGACCGATCGCCCTGACGTCCAATTTCCGTTCGGTTCCGGGCATCTGCGACTTCATCAACGAATGCTTCGCCCCGCTCCTTGGAGGTGCTTTCCGTCCTTTGCGGGCCGTGAGGCCTGGAGGAACGGAGCCGCCGGTGCGACTCCTCGGCGGCGTCCTTGACGGCTCACTCCGACGACGTGAGCAGCGCATGATCGAATCGGAGGCCTGCGCGGCTGCCATCGATCGTGCCATAAGGGAGGACGGCTGGCTCGTCGGAGATGGAGCCGATCGCCGACCTGCTCGGATGTCCGACGTCGCGATTCTCGTGCCGAGGCGCACTGGCCTCGAGGAGCTCGAGACTGCCCTCGACTCGGCTGGTATCGGCTACCGGGTCGAGAGCGCGTCCCTCATCTTTCGTAGCCAGCAAGTCCGCGATCTTCTCGGCATCTGCCGCGTTCTCGGCGACCCAGCCGACACCGTGGCACTTCTTGCAGTTCTGCGCTCGCCCGCTTTCGCGTGCCGGGATGACGAGCTCTACGACTTCGTTGCGGGCGGAGGGCAGTGGTCCTTGGACCTAACCCCTCGACAGGTGTGCAGAGACGAGGACATGACGCCGGGAGTCGACGTTGCCGAAAGAGGCGATGCCTCCGCGGATACGGTCTCGGGCGCCGCCGTCAGTGAGGCGCTGGCAACGCTGGCGCGCTACAGATCACGGCAAGGCGAGCACGGCCCCATAGCCGCGCTCGAGGAGGTGATCCGTGACCGCCGCCTGCTCCAGCTGGCGGCCGAATCCCCGAGGGCGCGCGAGTCATGGCGGAAGGTTCGCTTCCTTGTCGAGAGGGCCCGTGCCTTTGTCGCGGACGGTGGTGGTGGTTTGCTGGAGTTTGCCGATTGGGTGGAAGAGCAGCTGTCAGAGGGACTCCGCGTTGTCGAGTCGATCCTGCCCGAGCCCGACGAGGACGTCGTTCACATCCTCACGGTGCATGCGGCCAAGGGCCTCGAGTTCCCGATCACGGTGCTCGCCGGCTTCGGTACTTCAGGTCTCGTGCGGCGCTCCGGTGGCCGCAAGATCATGAGAACGAGCGGGGGCAGCTCCGAGGTGTGCCTGAGGGCAGATCTGCGGACCTCAGGCTACGGCTCGCTGAAGGAATCGGAGGATGCCCTCGAGGAGGCCGAGGAGCTCCGGTTGCTCTATGTCGCGGCCACACGGGCGCGTGATCACCTGATCGTGTGCGCGCACCACATAGCTCCCGCCGCCCCCGCTGCTTCTTCTGGCACTGGCACTGGC